>JANJWV010000103.1 GCA_024709365.1 Desulfomicrobium sp.
ACCCCTTCTACAACAGACAGCACATCGCGACCTGGTTCGTGCCGGGGCTGCAGGCCGTCTTCGCCCGCAACCGGATGATCAAGACCGCAGGTTCTTCTGCCGGCGGCCCGCGGCCTTCGCCCGAGGTCTATTTCCATGCGGCGCAGATTCCGGACTCCCGGGTTTCGCTGCTCGGCTATCAGGACAGCCGCATGGCCTTTGTCGGCGACCGGACCCTGCGCGACCCCGACGGGCTGCACCGTCCTCCGCTGCAGGCAGACAATGCGGACCTGCACTACACCTTCGACCCCATCGCGAGCCTCTTTCTGCGTTTCGAACTCGAGCCCGGCGAAACGGTCGAGGCGGTATTCGTGGACGGGTACGCCGCGTCGGCGGAGGAAGGGGAACAGATGCTGCGCCGCGTCCTGAATACGACCGGCGATGCCCGCCCCCATCCACGCAAGCCCGCCTGTGAACCCCGCGAAATCCGCGAACCTTCCATCGAGGAGATGCTCCACCCCACGCCGGAAAACACCTTCAGCTTCTCGGAGGACGGTGAGGAACTTCATCTGGGATGGAAAACCCCGCGCCGCTGGGCCCACCTCATGGTCAACGAATTGGGGTACGGCACGCTGGTTACCAACGACGGGTCCTTCACCTCGTTCATGGGCAACTCGCAGCAGAACGCCCTGACCCCCTTCGCCCCGGACTCCATGACCACCCAGGACCCGGGACAGGTCCTCTTCCTGCGCAACACGGCAACGGGCGACATCACTTCGCCGACGTACATCCCCTTCCGGGAGAGGAGCGCCGAGCTGAACGTGACCTTCGGCCTCGGGTACTGCGTGTTCCGCAAGACCATGGGCCCCGTCACGACGGAACTGACATCCTTCGTGCTCCACGATCAGCCCATGGAGGCGCGGCTCCTGCGCATCTGCAACGCCGGGGAGAGCGCGGTGACCTACGACGTGACCTTCTTCGCGCAGATCATTCTCGCCGACGTGGCCATCGATTCCCTCGGCCAGATCGTCATGGAGGAGGACCGCGAAGGCGGCGTCATCTTCTTCAGCCGCCCGGAGAACAGATTCCAGCGCGGCTGGGCCTTCGTGTCGTCGAGTCTGCCGTGCACGGCCATGGAGACCAGTCTGAACCGGTTCATGGGCGCGGGGCGCACCATTTTCGCGCCATGGATGGTCGAAACGGGCGAGCCCGACCTGGAACAGGATGACGACGGCTACCGCGTGGCCGCGATTTCCGGCCGCATCACCGTGCCGGCAGGCGGGGAAGCCCACATGCACGTGCTCATGGGCCAGGCTCCGGAGCAGGGGGACTGCCGCAGGATGATGGCGTCCATGCGCCGCAGCGACGACGTGCTGGCCGCTCTTCGGCGCACCAGGGCCATGTGGCACGACATGCTCGGTGCCATCAGGGTCGAGACGAACAGTCCGGCCTTCGACCGCCTCGTCAACACCTGGCTTCCCTACCAGGCCCTCACGGCCAGGCTGTGGGGACGTCTGGGTCCCCAGCAGCGCAGCGGCGCCTACGGCTTCCGGGACCAGCTCCAGGATGTCCTGCCCCTGACCATGCTGCGGCCCAGGCTGGCCAGGGCCCAGATACTGCTCCACGCGCGCCAGCAGTTCCTGCGCGGAGACGTGCTGCAGTGGTGGCACCAGACCTGGGACGGACGCACGGGCCTGGGCATCCGCAACCGCGCCTCGGACCCGCACCTGTGGCTGGCCTACATGACGTGCCGCTATGTGGAGGTGACGGGGGACCGCGCCATCCTGTCCGAGCCGATCCCGTTCATCGAGGGCCCGTCGATCCCGCGCGGTCAGGAAGGCATCGCCTTTGTGCCGCGCCTTTCGCGGGATCAGGGCACCCTGCTCGACCACTGCGTGCGCGGCATCGACCTGACCCTCTCGAACCTGGGCTCCAACGGCCTGCCCCTGATGGGCGCCCACGACTGGAACGACGGTCTTTCGGCCGTGGGCCCTCACGGCAAGGGGACGAGCGTCTGGCTCGGCTTCTTCCTGCACGACGTGCTGCGGACCATCACCCCGCTGGTCGAGGAGCGGTACGGCAAGGCCAAGTCAGAAGGGTACCGATTCCAGGCCGCCAGGTTGCGCGAGGCCCTGGACAGGATGTGGCAGGGCGACCATTTCGTCCGGGCCGTTTCCGATTCCGGGGAGATCCTGGACTACGCCGACGCCCTGTGCTCCTCCTGGCCCCTGCTTTCCGGGGCCACGGACCCGATCAAGGGCGAGACGGCCCTGCGCTCCGGCCTGGAACGCCTGGAAAAGGAAAACATGGTGCTGCTCCTGACCCCGTTCTTCGATGAGGACTCCAAGCCCTACCCCGGCCGCATCGCCGACTATCCTCCGGGTGTGCGCGAGAACGGAGGCCAGTATTCACACGGCGCTTCCTGGATGGTGGACGCCCTGACCACCCTGGCTCGACGGGCCTCGGAAGCAGGGGACGCGCAGGCCGCCGCCCGCTGGCGCCGCGACGCCCTGCGGGTCTGGCTGAAGATTTCGCCCCTGGCCCACGCCCGGGCGGAGGAACTGCAGACCTACGGGCTGCCGCCCCACCAGCAGCCGGCCGACATCTTCCACGGCCCCGGCTTCGAGGGCCGCGGCGGATGGAGCTGGTACACGGGCGCGGCCGCGCGGATGCTGTGGGCCGCCTACGGGCTTCTGGGCATCGGCGCGCAAGACGGCAAGCCCCATCTGGACGCCACGATGCTCGAAGCCGACGGCGTCCTGGACGTGCGCAGGGTGTGGATGAACGGCAAGGAAGTCTTTACCGGAGGGAAGAAGCATGACTGAACCCGGCACCATCCCGAACACTGTGCGTCCGGGCCGCTACCGCCACTTCAAGGGCGGCGAGTACGAGGTCCTGGGCGTGGCCAGGCACAGCGAGGGCCTCGAAGACATGGTCGTCTACCGCCCCCTCTACAACGACACGGGCCTGTGGGTCAGGCCCGTGTCCATGTTCCTGGAAAACGTCGAGCGCGAAGGACGGCTCATGCCGCGCTTCGCGCTCATCAATGAAGACTGACCCACCAATCCGCTTTCGATCCGCTCATGCCCCGGACTCGTCCCCATCCCCCCTGAACGGGGTGCAGGGGACAAGTCCCCTGCCCGCCGGAGGCATTCTGCCCCCTCAATCCTTCTTCCGCACCAACCTCGGCTTGCTCCCGTCCTGGGGCCCGATGACGCCGTCCATCTCCATCTGTTCGATGAAGCGGGCGGCACGGTTGAAGCCGATGCGCAGGCGGCGCTGGATCATGGAGATGGAGGCGCGGCCCTGTTCGGTCACGAACTCGATGGCCTCGGCGTACTTGGGGTCGTCGAGGACGTCGCTGGCTCCGCCGCCCCCCTCGGCACCGTTTTCTCCGCCCGTGTTCCAGTCGGCAAAATCCAGCTCGAAGCGCTGGGGCCGCTGCTTTTCCCAGTATTTCACGACGCGGGCGATCTCGTCGTCGCCGACGAAGGCTCCGTGCACGCGCTGGATGTTCCCGCCGCTCTGCTTGAAGAGCATGTCGCCGTGGCCCAGGAGGTATTCGGCCCCGACCCCGTCGAGGATGGTGCGGGAGTCGTGCTTGGAGCTGACCTGGAAGGCGATGCGCGACGGGAAGTTGGCCTTGATGATGCCCGTGACGACGTCGACGGATGGGCGCTGGGTGGCCAGGATGAGGTGGATGCCCGAGGCGCGGGCCAGCTGGGCCAGGCGCACGATGCTGCCCTCGACCTCCTTGGCCGCGGTCATCATCATGTCGGCCAGTTCGTCGACGACGATGACGAGGTAGGGGAAGGGCTTCAGGTCCCGCATGTCCTCGGGGATGTCGTCGCCCATCTCGGAGAGCTTCTGGTTGTAGGTCGTGATGTGGCGCACGCCGGTGCGGGCCATGGCCTCGTAGCGCTGCTCCATCTCGTACACGGCCCACTCCAGGGCGTTCTTGGCCAGGTGCATGTCCGTGACCACGGGGTGCACGAGGTGCGGCAGGGAACTGTACACGGCCAGTTCGATGCGCTTGGGGTCCACGAGCAGGAGTTTCACGTGCTCAGGGTCGTTGCGGTAGACGAGGCTCAGGAGCAGGCAGTTCAGGCACACGGACTTGCCCGCGCCCGTGGCGCCGGCCACGAGCAGGTGCGGCATCCTGGCCAGGTCGGCGATGCGGGGCACACCCTGGATGTCCTTGCCCAGGGCCAGGGGCAGCTGGGCCTTGGCCTCGGAGAAGGTCGGGTCCTGGATGATCTCGCGCAGGTAGACGGTCTGGCGCTGCTCGTTGGGAATCTCGATGCCCACGGTATCGCGGCCGGGCAGGGGCGCGACGATGCGCACGGCGCGGGCCTTGAGGGCCAGGGACAGGTCGTCGCCCATGCCGGCAATGCGGCTGACCTTGATGCCCGGGGCGGGCTTGTATTCGAACATGGTGATGACGGGTCCGGGCTGCACGCCCTGGACCTCGCCCTGGATGCCGAAATCCGCGAAACAGGCGGTCAGGGCCTGGGACTGCCGGTCGAGGACGGATGCGGAGACGGTGATGCGCGAGGCAGGGACCTGGGCCAGGAGATCGAGGGGGGGCAGGCTTGCGCCGGATGCGTCCGTCCGCGGGGCGGGTGCGGGCTTCGGGGCTCTGGGCGCAGGAGGTGTCTGGGGGGCCATGGGCGCAGGCGACTGCTTCTGCGGCTTCTCCTCGACCAGGCGGACCTTCGGAGCTCTCGGCTTCGGGCGCTCTTCCGTGGACGCGGCCGGGGCGACGGATTCGGATTTTGCGGGTTTGAGCCATGCCGCGACCCTGGACGCGAAGCCGCGGCATACCTCGATCCAGGCCGCGGCCGTGTCCACGGCGACGCGGTACGGCATGCCGATGAGCAGACGCAGGGCGATCATGGTCAGGCAGGCCGCCACCAGGACAAAGCCGTAGTCGCCGAAGACCCGTTGCAGCAGGGCGTAGAGCGACCGCCCGATGAAGCCCCCGCCGGCCATGCCCGTGCCGGGCAGTCCCATGTTCAGGACCGCGAAATGTATCCACACCGGCAACAGCACGCCAAGCAGGATGCCCCCGGTCCAGCGCAACCAGGACGGACGGAAGCGGGGGAAGAAGAGCATGCCGGCGGCCAGGGCGAAAAAGACCGGCCACAGCCAGGCGGCCGCGCCGCAGAGGTCCACCAGCCCGCCGGCCACGTACGCCCCCAGGGTGCCGACCAGATTGCGCGTCTTGTGCCCGGCCATGGCCTGGTGGTTGAAACTCGCGTCTTCGGGCGAGAACGAGTACAGGGCCAGCGTGGCCAGGGCCAGGGAGCAGGCGAAGACCAGGGCGCAGATTTCCCGCAGGAGCTTGTTGCCGTCAGTTGTCATGCGAAGTGTTCCATACAGGGGGGCGTCGAAAAACAAAAGGCCACAGAGCGCTCTCCATGGCCTTTGGTCCGTTGGTGCTCCGGGAGGTTATTCGCGGCCGAGGTATTCGCCCGTCTCCGTGTTGACCTTGATCTTGGTGCCGATCTCGACGAAGAGCGGCACGTTGACCACCAGACCCGTTTCGAGCGTGGCCGGCTTGGACGCGCCGGTGACCGTGTCGCCCTTGATGCCGGGGTCGGTCATGGTCACTTCCAGGACGACCGAGCCGGACAGTTCGATGTCCAGGGGGCGTCCCTCATACAGCATGACCTTGTAGGACTGGGCCTCCTTGAGGTAACCGCCCTTGTCCCCGATGATGTTGTTCGGGATGGAAATCTGCTCGTAGGTGGTCATGTCCATGAAGGCGTAGCCGTCGCCTTCGTTGTAGAGATACTGCATTTCCCGGACTTCCAGGTCGGGCCTGGGGAACTTGATGCCGGAGCGGAAGTTCTGCTCGACCACGGCTCCGGTGATCAGGTTGCGGTACTTGGTGCGCATGAACGCCCCGCCCTTGCCCGGCTTGTAGTGGCTGCACTCCAGAATTTCGCAGGGTGCGCCGTCAATCTCTATCTTTCTGCCTTTCTTGAAATCGCTTGTCGCTAACATGCTTGCCTTGATTCCTCCATTGATGTGTCCCTTGCCGGTCAGGCTTCTGGGCTGCCCAGACGCTGCCAGAGCGCCTGGACTGCGAGCGCATAGCTCATAATGCCGAAACCGGCAATAGCCCCGATGCAGTGCCTGGCGATGAGGCTCTGGTGGCGGATGGCCGAGGCGCGGGCGTGCACGTTGCTCAGATGCACCTCCACGCAGGGTATCCTGATCCAGGCCAGACAGTCGGCCAGGGCCAGACTGGTGTGGGTGTACGCCCCGGCATTCAGGACCAGGCCGTGGACCTTGGCCTTCCAGGCCTCTTCGAGACGATCAATGAGGGCGCCCTCGCTGTTCGACTGGAACAGCGTCAGGGCGACATGACGCGCGTTCTCCCCGAGCAGGCGTTGCACCAGTTCGGGGAGAGCGTCCATGCCTTGCGATCCGTAAACCTCGGGCTGTCGCTGCCCGAGAAAACCGAGATTGGGGCCGTTAACGACGAGGATATCCATGCCTATTTCTTTTCCGAAGGCTCCTGCACCTTGTCGGAACTCGGCGGCAGGACGACCACGGTCTCGGGCTCGCCCTCGGCCAGAGTCGAGCCGGGCTCCAGCGCAGCCACATCGACGTTCATGAGGAAAACTCGGTCGCCGGACTCGATCTCGCGATTGCTGACGAGGATCTCGAGGGTGCACAGGGTACCGGTCGCGCCGCCCTGCTCCTTGGGCAGGGCCACGGTGCCCTGCTTGACCTGCTTGATCTCGGCCATGCCGATGACGCGCAGGAAGCTCTTGCCAAGTTCCTTGGCCTCCTCGGCGATGACGACATGACCGGGAATGGTGTCCGGCACGGCCTGATAGAGCATGGCGTAGGCGACTTCGCCCGAACCGGAAATGAAGCGGTCCTCTTCCAGGGTCAGGATCTGGCCGCCCAGCGCGAGGTCGCCGGAGAACTTGGCGGAGACCATGAACGACTGGATGAGGTCGCCGGTTTCAGGGTCGCTCTCGGTTGTCAGCACGCCGCTCTCGGTGTACTCGCCGAAGCCACCGCCCAGAGACGGCACGCCGGACACGGGGATGATGAGCAGGTCCTTGTTCAGGATCTTGTTGCAGACCTTGATCAGGCCGGCGGTCCTGGCCTCTTTCCAGATACCCTCTTCAACATCGGTGAACCTGAGCAGATCGGCCTTGCTGAACCGCAGTTCGACGCTGGCCTGTTCCTCGACCACAGTGGATTCGATGTCACTGGGGGTGGAAACCAGCTGCACTTCCTTGGCACACGCAGAGAGCAGGAAGACGGCGCTCAAGAGCACGAGCAACGCACGCATAGTAAGCCTCCAATTAAATATTGATCACCAAGACAATTCTTTCTATCACTGCCTGATCAAAACGCATTTCGTCAAGAACCCTCTTCCCTGGAAATGGTAGTTTCATGCCCAGTACCGTAATTTTGGAAAAGACCGTCTACACCATCGATCAACTTGGCGAGATGCCGCTTCCCCAACTCGCCCTTGCCGGTCGCTCCAATGTCGGCAAATCGTCCCTCCTGAACAAGCTGACCGGAAGGAAAAATCTGGCCAAGACCAGTTCCACACCGGGCAAGACGCGCAGCCTGAATTTCTTCAGGGTCGAACCCGAGAACTTCTACCTCGTCGACCTCCCCGGCTACGGGTACGCCCGCTGTTCCAAGACCGAGCGCGACAAGTGGGCGGCCCTCATCACCCGATATCTGCAGAACAACTCGCGTCTCTTCGGCGTAGTCGCGCTGCTGGACTCCCGTCTTCCCCCGCAGGCTCTGGACATCGACCTGATCAACTACATCAAATCCCTCGGCATCGAGGTTTTTCCCGTGCTGACCAAGGCCGACAAATGCAAACAGCCTGTCCGAAAATCTACCCAGGCAGCATGGCAACGTCTCTTAGGAGCACAGCATCCGCCCATGCTGATTTCGAGCCATTCCGGCATGAACATCGACAAGCTCTGGCAATTTTTTCTGGACCGATTCGCCGCAGTGAGCCGCGATACATAAGCCGGAATTGCATGCTGAATACGCAATTATTTCCATTTTGAACAGTTTTTTATACCCCTTTATCCTGAAAAAACCTTCCGATGTCTTGCCCGTTTATCATTATACGCGTGCAGCAGGCCGCAGAATGACGTTTCTTTTCAAAGTGAGAGGACGCACTGTTTTTCCGCATCGCCATGATGCCCTGCAACTTCCGTCGCAGACAGCATGCATGACTGCAACATCGAACCGATGACGCCGAAGGCGGCACCGGCTCCGACTTCGCGGACGGACGTTCAACCGGCCTCTTGCGGAGCCCGGAACGGGGCAGCGCGGAACGGCCGACGCGAGGTTTGTTCCGACCTCCCGCGGACGAACAGCTTGACCGATGCGAATGCCGGAGCATAGGAAGATGCTCGCATCGCGAAGACTTGGCACACCACCCTTCAGCCCAGGCAAGGAGAGATTCTCATGGCAGTTTACGTGGCGGAACACCCCCTGATCAGGCACAAACTCGGGCTCATGCGCAAACACGACATCAGCACCAAGAATTTTCGGGAGCTCGCCTCGGAAATCGCCAGACTGCTGACCTACGAAGCCACCAAGGACCTGGAGACGGAAAAGAAGACTACCCAGGGATGGGCTGGCCCGGTGGAGGTCGACGTCATCAAGGGCAAGAAGATCACGGTGGTGCCGATCCTGCGCGCTGGGCTCGGCATGCAGGACGGCGTGCTGGACTTGGTTCCCGGGGCCAAGGTCAGCGTGGTCGGCTTCTACCGCAACGAGGAGACCCTGCAGCACGTGGAGTACTACGTGAAGCTGGCCAAGAACATCAACAAGCGTATGGCCATCATCCTCGACCCCATGCTGGCCACCGGCGGGACCCTCGACGCCACCATCCGCTGCCTGAAGAACGCCGGCTGCACGAGCATCCGGGGCCTGTTCCTGGTGGCGGCCCCCGAGGGCCTCAAGCGCATCACTGAAGCCCATCCCGACGTGGACATCTATGTCGCGGCCGTGGACGAGCGCCTGAACGAAAACGGCTACATTCTGC
>JANJWV010000146.1 GCA_024709365.1 Desulfomicrobium sp.
TCGCCGCCCTCGGGCAGGACGATGTGCTGGCGGTGCTTTTTGGCCTTCTCGATGAGGCCGTACTCGAACATCTGCGGCGTGACCTTGGTGGACTTCCGGGTGTCGAGGCGCTGGCGCAGCTCGTCCGTGGCCACGTTCTCCTCGAACACGCCCAGGGCCGAGGCGATCTTCTTCTGGTCGCCGGGTTCGATCTTGCCGTACATGTTGTAGAGGCGGCGGGCCGTCTGGAAGGTGGCCTCCTTGCCGAGCAGCACGGGCACGGGCACGCCGGTCCAGCCCTCGATGAGCCGGTCCACGGCCTTGCCGGGGCGGATGCCGCCCGTCAGCAGGATGCCGGCGATGTCCGGGTAGGACGACGACTGCCGGGAGGCCAGGCTGCTGACGACGATGTCGGAACGGTCGCCGGGGGTGACCACGAGGCTTCCGCGTTCGATGTAGTTCAGGAAATTTTCGATCTGCATGGCTGCCACGACGATGTCGTCGACCTGCGCGCCGAGGTTCTCGCGGCCGTAGAGGACTTCGGCCCCCACCCACTTCATGACGTCGGCCACGGTGGGCTTGCCGAGGATGGCCACCTCGGGGATGATGTACAGGAGCGTCTCGGGCTTGTTCAGGGTCTTCTTCAGGGCAATGCGCAGCGCGTCGCGATCGGGCACGTCCGTGCGGTTGACGATGACGCCCAGGATGTCCACGGCCTTGTCGGCGAAGGACTCCACGGCCAGCTTGGTGGCGCTGATGATCTCGTGCTCGGTCTTCTGGCAGGCGTTGGACACGACCAGGAGCGGGCTGCCGAGGTTGGCGGCGATGTCGGCGTTGATGTCGAACTCGAAAGCCGGGCTTGTGCCCTCGAAGTCCGTGCCCTCAAGCAGGACGAAGTCGCACTTGCTCTCCAGCTCCTTGTACTTGTTGATGATCTTCTCGATCAGGATGGAGTGCTGCCCTGCGTTGACCAGCTCCTTGGCCTGGCGCATGGTCAGGGCGTAGGTCTCGTGATACTGCAGGCCCAGGTAGAACTGGGACAGGACCAGGTCGATGTCGTGGTCCTTGCGGTCCGGCACGTCGTTGATGATGGGTCTGAAGAAGCCGACCCGGCGGATGTCACGCAGGAGCATCTGCATGACGCCGAGGACAATGGCTGATTTTCCGCTGCGAGATTCCGTCGCCGTGATGTATAGATTTCTGGCCATATTCCTTCCCTTGAATGCCGGTCCGGTTTCCGACTTGTCCCGTCCCGCGATGTTTCACGGTCGGTAAATCAAATTGGTTGGTTACACAAGCTGTAAAATTTCGAAAAAAAGAGAAAACTTCCGCCAGGCATATTCTTTCATGATTTCGGCATGTTGAAATAGCATTGACGGAACGGCGCCGACGCCGGCGCAAGGCCGACGTCGACGCCATGTGTTTACAGCGTTTCCGCGTAGATTTCCATAACGTGTTTGACTGCGATCTTGTCGCCATGCTGGGACAGCATGTCGGAGATCTGCATCATGCACGCCGGGCAGCCCGTGGCCACGACCTGGGCGCCGGACGCGACGACGTTGTCGCGCTTAATCTTGCCGATGTCCTTGGACAGCCCGTAGTGCTGCAGGTTGAAGCTGCCGCCGCAACCGCAGCAGCGATCGGCCTCGGCCATCTCCACGAACTCCACCTTGGGGTTGCTCTTGAGGAGCGCCCGTGGCTGTTCGAAGACCTTCATGGACTTCTTGAGGTGGCACGGGTCGTGGTACGTGACCTTTGTCCCGTGTCCCTGCACCGGCGCGGCGACCTTGAGCACATCGACCATGAACTGGTTCACGTCCATGGTCTTGGCCGCCAGGGCGGCGATGCGCTCCTGCATGCTCTCGGTCTTGTCGCCGGACATCATGGGCCACAGCTCGTGGATGGTGGCCGTACAGGTGGCGCAGGCCGTAAGCAGGTAGTCGAAGTTCTCCTTCTCGAAGATCTCGAGGTTGCACTTCACGAGCTTGTCGAAGGATTCCTTGTCTCCCGAAGCCAGGGCCGGGATGCCGCAGCAGGCCTGGCCGGCGGGCATGTAGATGCCCAGTTCGTGGTGCCGCAGGGCCTTCAGGACGGCCTGGCCGACCTGCGGGTAGATCTTGTCGATGACGCAGCCGGGGAAGAAGGCCACGCGGTAGCCGCCCTTGCCGGGGCGGGTGTTCAGGGCCGGCTCCAGCTTGCGCAGGGGCTTCTTGGCCAGGGGCATGAAGTGCCGCTCGCCGATGACCGGCGCGTTGATGCGCGAACAGGACGATCCGATGACCTCGTTGGCCGTCTTGGTGAACACGCCCTGGAACTTGGAGGCCACGTCCAGGACGGAGTTGAAGAGCGCCGGCTTGGTCAGCAGACCCTGGAAGATGGCCTTCTTGGTGGCCGAAAGCCCCATGTACGTGTTCACGATGACGCGGGCCTTGAAGAAGATGTCGAGCACCTTCACGCCGCTGGGGCAGTTGGCCGCGCAGGAGCCGCAGAGCAGGCACTTGTTGAGCTTGTCCTGCACGCCCTCGGCGTCCGCGATCATCTCGTGGGACAGGTTTTCCAGAAGCGCGATCTTGCCGCGGGCGACGTCGCCCTCCTTCATGGTTTCGGAGAATACCGGGCAGACCGCCTGACACATGCCGCACTTCATGCACGCGACCATCTGGTCGTCGAGCTCGTGCAGCAATTTGGCTAGCTGATGAAGATCTTCGTGCATGACTAGCCTCCGATGATCTTGCCGGGATTGAGCAGGTAGTTGGGGTCAACCGCCTTCTTCAGTCTGCGCGAGTAGATGATGGTCGCCTTGGACGTCTCCTTCTCCAGCCACTTGGACTTGGCCGTGCCGATGCCGTGCTCGCCGGACAGCGTGCCGCCCAGGGACAGGGCCACGTCGAAGATCTCGTCGACGGCCAGCTCCACGCGGTGGAACTCTTCCTTGTCGCGCTTGTCGGTCAGGATGGTCGGGTGCAGGTTGCCGTCGCCGGCGTGGCCGAAGGTGCCGATCTGCAGCCTGTACTTGGCGGCGATGTCGTTGATGGCCTTGATCATGGCCGGGATCTGGCTGCGCGGCACGGTGGCGTCTTCCAGCACGGTGGTCGGACGGGCGCGGGCCAGGGCCGGCAGCGCGTTGCGGCGGGCTTCCCACAGCTTGTTCTTCTCGGCGGCGTCCTTGGCCATCTGCACGCGGCGGGCGCCGTTCTTCTTGCAGATCTCGACGACCTTTTCGGCGTCGTCCTCGACCAGGGCGATGTGCCCGCCGTCGACCTCGATCAGCAGGATGGCTGCGGCGTCGCGGGGCAGGCCGGCCTTGGTGAAGTCGTCGACCAGGTTGATGGTCGCGTTGTCGAGCAGCTCAAGGGTGCAGGGCACGATCTTGTTGGCGATGATGGCGGCAACCGTTTCGGAAGCCTTGTTGATGTCGTCGAACTCGGCCAGCATGGCCTTGGAGGCCACCGGCGGCGGGACGAGCTTGAGGATGATCTGGTCGTAGACGCCCAGCGTCCCTTCGGAACCGACCATGAGCTGGGCGATGTTCAGGCCCGTGACGCACTTGACGGTCTTGCCGCCGGATTTGACGTACTCGCCCTCGGCGTTCCAGAAATTCACGCCCATGACATAATCTTTGGTCACGCCGTACTTCAGGCCGCGCAGGCCGCCGGCGTTCTCGGCGACGTTGCCGCCCAGGGTGGAAACGGCCTGGGAGCCCGGGTCCGGCGGATAGAAGAGGCCGCGCTTGGCCACCTCGGCCGCGAACTTGGCCGTGACCACGCCGGGTTCGACCACGGCGTAGAGATCCTGCTCGTTGATCTCAAGGATCTTGTTCAGGCCGTTGGTCAGGATGACGACGCCGTGCTCCTTGGTCGGGATGGTGCCGCCGCTCAGGTTGGTGCCGGCGCCGCGAACGGTCATGGGCAACTTGTTTTCGTTGCACAGAGCCACGGTCTTGCCCAGCTGTTCACTGTTGGTCGGACGCAGCACCAGCTCCGGGATGACCGCGTCGAGGACGGCGGCATCGTAGGAATAGGCGTGGCGGTCGGACTCGCTTTCGAGGACATTGTCTTTGCCCAGCAGGTTCTGGAACTCGGTGAGCAGACTCGCTGAAATCATTATTCTCTCCTTGCGTGAGGCTCGATGATATGAATGAAGCGGTCCCGGGAGCCTTGCGCAACTCCCGGGACCGCATTGACAACTAGAACAGGTGAGGCAGGAAGACGAAGCTCATGAGGCTGGCGATGATGCCCACGACGATGCCGTAGAGCACGAAGGGCCAGAAGGTGCGCTTCAGGATCATGCCTTCGCGGCCGATCAGGCCGGTGACGGCGCAAACGGCGACGATGTTGTGGATGCAGATCATGTTGCCGGCGGCGCCGCCGGCAACCTGGGCGGCCACGATGATCTGGCGCGGCAGTTCCAGCTGCTGGGCGACGCCCCACTGGAATTCGGCGAACAGAAGGTCGGAGACCGTGTTGGAGCCGGTGATGAAGGCGCCGAGGCCGCCCACGTAGGAGGCCAGCATGGGCCAGGCGTTACCGGCGAAGGCGGCGACGGTCTTGGCCATGGCCAGGGGCATGGACGGGTAGTTGTTGGGGTTCAGCAGCGGATCGGCCACGCCGGAACCGCGGAAGATGGAGACCAGGGCCACGGCCGCGAACAGCGCGATGGTCGGGGCCTTCATCTTGGCGAAGGACTCGGTCCAGGCCTGCTTCACAGCGTCACCCTTCATGCCGTGGATGGCGATGGTCAGGATGGCGACCAGCATGAAGGGGATGGTGCCGGGCAGATACAGGTAGTCGATGGAAGCGGACACGCCCTTGTAGCCAAGGATGTCGTTGATGGGCAGTTTCTGTGCGGCCAGAACGGCCTTGAGGCCCAGTTCGGGGATGCGGGTCACGACCAGGATGGCGCCGATCAGGATGTAGGGCAGCCATGCCTTGAACTGGCTCATGTGGGGCTTGAACTCGGTGCTGGTGGACGTGGCGATGGTGCCGGTCCAGTCAGCATCCCACGTGGACTGGGGGCCGAAGTCCCAGGTGTCCTTGGGTACGCAGAAACCGGCCTTGGCGCCGGCCACGATGATGCCCAGGCCGACGAGACCGCCGATCAGGGACGGGAATTCCGGGCCGACCAGCCAGGCGAAGGTCAGGTACGGGACCAGGAAGGCCACGGCGGAGAAAATACAGAACTGCCAGGCGGCGAAGCCTTCGGACCAGGACTTGTTCTTGCCGAAGAAGCGGGTCAGGAAGCCGAGCATGAAGATGGGCAGGATGACGGCCATGGGGCCGTGCATCATGGTCACCCACTGGCCGATGACCTTGGCGAAGGAACCGAAATCGACGAAGTTCAGGCCGGGAGTGCCGGCGGCAACGGCGGCCTTGGCCAGCGGATCCAGGAACTTCAGGCCCACGAGGATGGGCGTTCCGACCGCGCCGAAAGAAACGGGGAAGGAGTTGAAGACCAGACAGATGACCGCGGCGGCCAGGGGCGGGAAGCCCAGGGACAGGAGCAGCGGAGCCGCGAGAGCAGCGGGCGTGCCGAAGCCGGCCGCGCCTTCGATGAAGGCCGCGAACATGTAGCCGATGATGATGGCCTGGATGCGCTTGTCGCGGCTGATGTTCTGCATCCCGTACTGGATGGTTTCCATGCCGCCCGAGTACTTCAGGGTGTAGAGGATGATGATGGCGCCGAAGACGATGATCAGAACGCCGATGGCGATGACGATGCCCTGCAGCGAAAGCGCGGTCACGTAACCGACGGGCAGGTTCCATGCGCCGATGGCGCCGAGCACGCACACGAGCCACGCCAGGGGCATGGCTTTCGTCGACGGCCAGCGCATGCCGACCATCAGGACGAGAGCAACCAGAATGGGCAGCAGTGCCACCATTGCCAAGACAGGAATTGACATATCTCCCTCCAAATAAAACTGATGAATTGGCCGCCTGTCCGCGGGTACCCCACCCCGCGGACAGGCGGCGAGCCTTTACCTATTTTCCGGCGCGACCGTCATCGCAGGGCTCCGCGGGCTTGTTGGCCCCGGAGTGCTCGGCGGTTGCCGTAAGCGTACAGCCCTCACCGGCAGGGACGGCAGCGGCCACAGGCTCGGAAGCGGCCTGGACCGGAGCGAACTCCTGCTTGGAGAGGTACTCGTACATCGCAAAACGGTGCTGGTAATCCTGCTCGATCTGGGCACGCAGTCTCTTGGAGGCTTCGGGCTCAATCTTTTCGAGCAAGGCGTACCGGTTTTCGCTGGCCAGGAACTCCTGGATGGACCCGTCCGGAGCCTTGGAGTCCAGGGTGAAGGGGTTCTTGCCCTCGTCGGCCAACAGGGGGTTGAAGCGGTACAGCGGCCAGTAGCCGGACTGTACGGCCAGCTTCGACTCGAGCTGGGTCTTGCCCATGCCCTTGCGGAGCCCCTGGTTGATGCACGGCGCGTAGGCAATGATCAGAGACGGTCCGGGATAGGCCTCCGCTTCGCGGAATGCCTTCAGGAGCTGCTGCTTGTCGTAGCCCATGGAAACCGTGGCCACGTAGACATAGCCGTAGCTCATGGCCATGCGTCCGAGATCCTTCTTCCCTGTCCGCTTTCCTGCGGCAGCGAATTTGGCGATGGAGCCGAGCGGGGTCGCCTTGGAGGACTGCCCGCCAGTGTTGGAGTACACTTCCGTATCCATCACCAGAACGTTGATGTCTTCGCCAGAGGCCAGAACATGGTCCAGCCCGCCATAGCCGATATCGTAGGCCCACCCGTCACCGCCGAAGATCCAGAAGGACTTCTTGGTGAAGAGTTCCTCGTTCGCGAAGATCTCTTCGAGGAGATCGTCGCGATGCGTGAAGGCCAGGATGTCACGGATGGTGTCGCCGAATTCCTTGGACTTTTCGGCGTTGGTGCGATTTTCCAGCCAGCCCTTGAAGGCGTCTGCCAGGTCTGCGGGCAGATCGCCCTGCAGGGCCTTCTCGATCAGGTCCACCAGCTTGGCCTGACGCTGGTCGTAGGCCATCTGGATGCCGTAGCCGAACTCGGCGGCGTCCTCGAACAGGGAGTTACCCCAGGCCGGGCCGTGCCCTTCGGCGTTGACCGTGTAGGGAGTGGTCGGAGCGGAGGCGCCCCAGATGGAGGAGCAGCCCGTGGCGTTGGCGATGATCATGCGCTCGCCGAAGAGCTGGGTCAGGACCTTGACGTAGGGGGTCTCGCCGCAGCCCGAGCAGGCGCCGGAGAATTCCATCAGCGGCTTCTGCAGCTGGCTGCCCTTGACCGTGTCGCGGCGCATGAGGTTGTCCTTGAAGGGGACGGTGGCCGAGAAGTCGTAGTTGGGCACTTCCTTCGGGGTCTGGGTCTCAAGGGGCTTCATGACCAGGGCGGTCTGCTTTGCCGGACAGATGTCGGCGCAGTTGCCGCAGCCCATGCAGTCCAGGGTGTTGACCTGGATGCGGAACTTCATGCCCTTCAGTTCCTTGCCCAGGGCGTCGATGGTCTCGAAGGTCTCGGGGGCCTCGGCCATCTCCTCCTCGGTCAGCAGCACGGGCAGGATGGCGGCGTGCGGGCAGACGAAGGAGCACTGGTTGCACTGGATGCAGTTTGCCGCGATCCACTCGGGCACGTTGATGGCCACGCCGCGCTTCTCGAACTGGGAGGTGGCAACCGGGAAGAGTCCGTCCGGCTCGAAGGCGGAGACGGGCAGGTTGTCGCCCTTCTGGGCCAGGATGGGACGCATGACGTTCTTGACGAAATCGGGCTCGTCCTTCTCGCCCTTGCAGTCGCAGACGGCGTCGGCCCAGGAGGCGGGAACCTTGATCTCGACCAGGTTCTCGATGGACTGGTCCACGGCGGCGACGTTCATGTTGACGATCTTGTCGCCCTTCTTGCCGTAGGCCTTCTTGATGGCCTTCTTCAGCAGAGCCACGGCCTCTTCGAAGGGCATGACGTTGGCCAGCTTGAAGAAGGCGGTCTGCATGACCATGTTGATGCGGTTGCCGAGGCCCACTTCCGTGGCGATCTTGACGGCATCGATATTGTAGAACTTGAGGTTCTTCTTGGCGATGGTGCGGCGCATGGAGGCGGGCAGTTCCTTTTCCATGTCCTCGGCGGTCCAGTTGGAGTTCAGGACGAAGGTGCCGCCGTCCTTGATGCCTTCCAGGACGTCGTAGGTGTGCACGTAGCTGGACTTGTGGCAGGCGATGTAGTCGGCCGCGTTGACCAGGTAGGTGGACTGGATGGGCTCCTTGCCGAAACGCAGGTGGGACACGGTGATGCCGCCGGACTTCTTGGAGTCGTAGGCGAAATAGCCCTGGGCGTACATGTCGGTGTTGTCGCCGATGATCTTGATGGCTTCCTTGTTGGCGCCGACGGTGCCGTCGGAGCCCAGGCCCCAGAACTTGCACTGCACGGTGCCGGCCGGGGTGGTGTCGGCGAAGGCCGGCACGTCGAGGGAGGTGTGGGTGACGTCGTCCTCGATGCCCACGTTGAAGTGGTGCTTGGGCTGGGAGACCATCATGTTGTCGTAGACGGCCTTGACCATGGCCGGGGTGAACTCCTTGGAGCCCAGGCCGTAGCGGCCGGCGACGATCTCGGGCATTTCGCCGCGTTCCATGTAGGCGGTGCAGATGTCCTTGTAGAGCGGATCGCCCTTCGCGCCCGGCTCCTTGGTGCGGTCGAGGACCGTGATGACGGAGGCCGTGGCGGGCAGGACCTGCAGGAAGAACTCGGGCACGAAGGGACGGTACAGGCGAACCTTGACCAGGCCGACCTTCTCGCCCTTGGCCAGGAGGTGACGCACGACCTCTTCGATGGTCTCGCAGCCGGAACCCATGGCCACGATGACGCGCTCGGCCTGCGGGTGGCCGACGTAGTCGAAGGGCTTGTAGGAGCGGCCGGTGATGGAGGCGACCTTCTTCATCTGCTCGACGACGATGGACGGCACCTGGTCGTAGTAGACGTTGGCGGCTTCGCGGCCCTGGTAGTAGATGTCGGGGTTCTGGGCGGTGCCGCGGATGGTCGGGTTGGTCGGGCTCATGGCGCGGGCGCGGAAGTCGGCGATGGCATCGTAGTTCACGATCTTCTTGATGTCTTCGTAGTCGATGACCTCGATCTTCTGGACCTCATGGGAGGTGCGGAAGCCGTCGAAGAAGTGCAGGAAGGGGATGCTCGACTCCAGGGAAGCCAGGTGGGCGACCAGGGACAGGTCCATGCACTCCTGCACGGAGCTGGAGGCCAGCATGGCGAAACCGGTCTGGCGACAGGCCATGACGTCCTGGTGGTCGCCGAAGATGGACAGGGCGTGGGCCGCGATGGCGCGCGCGCTGACGTGGAAGACGCCCGGCAGGAGCTCGCCGGAGATCTTGTACATGTTCGGGATCATCAGCAAGAGGCCCTGGGAGGCCGTGAAGGTGGAGGTCAGCGCGCCGCCGGCCAGGGAGCCGTGGACAGCGCCGGCCGCACCGGCTTCGGACTGCATCTGACGAACCAGAACCTTCTGGTCGAAAATATTCAGCCGGCCCTGAGCCGCCCACTCGTCCGCGATCTCACCCATGGTCGAAGAGGGGGTGATCGGGTAAATGGCGGCCGTATCGCTCATCGCATAGGCGATGTGGGTGACGGCGGTGTTCCCATCCATGGTTTTCATATTTTTTGCCATGTATCTTCTCCTAAAGCCAGGTTGGTGTTTCGAGGCGTGCGCATCCACAGCGTGCGCCACCGCCTGTAGAAACAAGTTTTGTGCCATCGGGTAAAAACAAACTAACCATCCGAAATACAAAAATTTTACGAGATCATCGACATCTCACTCATTCCCCTCCCTCCGGTTTGTCCGAAAAAAAAGACAACATGGGTTTGTCCGCAGACCTACCACGATATTTGCGGAATGCAAACAAACAACTTCAATCCGGTTAACGCGCACAATTGCTAGGTTAAAGGCGGATTCGCCGCCTATGGGCCCGCTGTCCGTTTTTCCGGACACGACATTGTCCCAAGCAGCCGAGGCGTACGCAGGCACCCTTTCGAACCGGTCATCCAGATCGTTGATTACGCAGACAGGGCCGCCCGGACGCAGCCGGCGGTGCCGGGACTGGTAGGAAGCCGAAAACTCGTCTGATTTTCCGGACTGCGCATGGTCGATCTTGGTACCATAATTTGGTTGACTAAACAACCATTTTTCAGCAAGGGGATTTCCACGGCGAGACCGGCCGGCGTTGTGCACATCTGCGCACAAACGTCTCAAGACGGCACACCTGCTGTTTCCAAAGTGCACACTTCACGCAGAGGTCGACTGTCCGCCCGGTGTGCCCTGAAAATCACGATGCGCATAACGTGCGGAAAATCAGGGCGATACGAATTCGAAGCCGAACGATGCGCGATCAGTGCGCTTTTTTGGCAATTATTTTGCTAAAAAAATCGGCGCGCATCTTGCCACAATCGCATTTGATGCATTATCAGGCACAAAACGGAGGTTTGTGATGAAAGGAAAAAGCATAACCAAGAGCGGCGTGATCAGAGGCCTCTCGCAGAACGAGACGATGCAGCTGTCGCAGCTGCTGACTCCCATACAGAAGCAGCGCATCAACGACGGTGACAGCGTGCTGGTCAAGACCGAATACATCCTCGATTCCTGGAAGGAATACTGGCTGGGCAAGGAAGCCGACGAAGAATAGATCGTGAGCTACGCTTCGAGGTCATGCTTCTTGAGCATGGCGTAGAGGTGAGACCGGGAAAGTCCCGATACGCTGAGCATCTTGGGGATATCCCTCCCATGGGCCCGCAAGAGCCTCTGCAGGTACTCCCTTTCCATGGCGGTCTTGAAGTCCTTCAGTGAAGGGAGATTCTCTTCGTCCCTTCCGTCCCCAGCCTCTTCCAACGCATCTTCACGTCCCCTTCCCAGCATGGATTTGGCCACCCGAATGCGCACCGCCTGCGGCAGGTGCTGCACATAGACCGTCGTTTCCGCACCGGACAGCACGAAGGCCTGCTCGATGGTGTTGAAGAGTTCGCGGACGTTTCCCGGCCAATCGTAGAGACGGAGCATGGCCATGAATTCGGGGTCCATCTCCTTGACCGGGATGTTGCGCTGCCGGCAGAGCTTGTCGATGCGATGCCTTGCCAGGATCAGGATGTCCTCCTCCCGTTCGCGCAGGGGCGGCAGCGTCAGGTGGATGGTGTTGATGCGGTAGAAGAGATCCTGCCGGAACTCCCCCGCCGCGACCATGGCCGACAGGTCCCGGTTCGTGGCCGAGATGAGCCGGAAGTCGCTCTGCAGTTCCTGGCTGCCGCCCACGGGCCTGAAACGGCGCTCCTGCAGGACGCGCAGGAAGGTCTTCTGGGCCGAGAGGGGCAACTCGCCGATCTCGTCCAGAAACAGGGTGCCGCCGTCGGCGAGCTTGACCAGGCCCACGCGGTCCCGGGCCGCGCCCGTGAAGGCGCCCTTGGTGTGGCCGAAAAGAATGCTCTCCAGCAGGGATTCCGTCAGGGCCGCGCAGTCCACGACCACGAAGGCTCGGTCGGCCCGGCCGGAGTTTCGGTGGATGGTCCGGGCCAGCAATTCCTTGCCCGTGCCCGTCTCGCCCGTGACCAGGACCGTCGAGTCCGAGCCGCTGGCCTGGGCCAGGCGCTCGTAGCACTGGCGCATGGCGTTGCTCTGCCCCACCACGTCCGTGAGATCCAGGGTCAGATCCTTCCTCTCCTCCCGCTGGGCCAGGGCCCGGTTCAGCGTCTCCTTGATCTGCTTGATGGGCGACGGCTTGACCAGGTAGTCCCAGACGCCTCCCTGGATGGCCAGTTCCGCGCCTTCCGGGTCGCCCTGGCCGGTCAGAACGATGACGTCCGGCGGCGTGGGCTGGCTGCGGATCTGGCCCAGGGCCTCCAATCCGTTGCCGTCGGGCAGGCGCACGTCGAGGAAGACGAGGTCGAAGTTCCCCGTGCCCAGCCGCGCGAGTCCATCCTTCAGAGTCTGGGCCGCAAGGCACTCGTGCCCCAGCCTGCGGACCAGGCTTTCGAGGGTTTCACAGACCTGCGTGTCGTCGTCGATGATCAGAATCCTCGCCATCATGCATCCTTGTCCAGAACATCCCGGATGGCCCGCCCGAGGATGTCCTTGTTATATGGTTTGCTCACGAAAAGCCTGATGTTGCCCGACTTCGGCGTGAACTCGGCCGCTTGCTTGCGGCCCGAGACCATGATGACCGGGAGTTCGGGGCGGCAGTCCATCAGGGCCGCGGCCACGTCGAAGCCGTTCATGCCCGGCATGTCGAAATCCGTGATGACCAGATCGATCCCGAGGCCGCCGCGGACGGCCTCGATGGCCTCGGCCGCGCAGTGAAACGGGTGCACCGTGTACCCGAGCTGCTCGAGTACGCGCGGGATGAGCTGCAGCTGGTCCTCGTCGTCCTCGATGAAGGCCAGGCGCTCGCTGCCCATGGTCACGGCGCTGTCGCACGTGCCCGGCAGGAGGCAGGAATCGTTCATGCTCGGCAGCAGGATGTCGAAGCGCGTCCGCCCCGGGGAGCTGTCGAGCCGGATCTCCCCGCCGTGATTGCGCACGATGCCGTGGACCACGGCCAGGCCCAGTCCCGTCCCCTCTCCCTTGCCCTTGGTGGTGAAAAACGGGTCGTAAATCTTGTCCTGGATGTCCTCGGGAATGCCCGGCCCGTCGTCCTCGATGCGCAGCAGGCTGAATTGGCCGGGCGCCAGGCTGCCGCAGCGCGGGTCGTCGCGGTCCAGGAACAGGCTGCCGAGGCTGATGGAGATGGTGCCGCCCTTCCCGCCCAGGGCCTGAAAGGCGTTGGTGGCCAGGTTCATGACGATCTGGTGGACCTGGGTCGGGTCGGCCAGGCACAGGGGCAGGTCGTCGTCGACCCGGGAAAGCACGCTGATGTTGCGCGGCATGGACACGCGGATCAGGGCCACGGCCTCGCTGACCACCTCGCGCAGGTCCGTGGGCACGAAGCCCTCCTGGGTCGGGCGGCTGAAGGTCAGGATCTGCTTGATGAGCCCGCTTCCCCGCACCGCCGCCTTGAGGCTGCGCTCCAGGTCCTTCCAGGCGATGCTGTCCTCGCGAATGTCCTCCATGGCCAGCTCGGTGGAATTCATGATGGAGGTCAGGATGTTGTTGAAATCGTGGGCGATGCCTCCGGCCAGGGTGCCGATGGCCTCCATCTTCTGGGACTGCAGGAGCTGCTTTTCGAGGCTGATGGTCTGGGTGATGTCCTCGGCCGTGCTCAGGATGCCGACCACCTCGCCCCGCGGCCCGTGCAGGGGGACCTTGTTGACCAGCAGCCACATGGCCTCGCCGGCGGCGTTGCGGGTCTCCATGCGCATGCGGAAACGCGGCTCGTCGGTCTCGATGACCTCCCTGTCGAGCTCCGCGATACGCTGGATCTCGGCGGCGTCGGTCAGAACCTCGCCGTAGGTCTTTCCCAGGATGGAGGCCAGCTCCGTGCGGCCCACGTGGGCCAGGAAGTTGCGGTTGGCGCCGATGATGCGCAGGCGCTTGTCCTTCCAGTGGACGAGCTGCGGGATGGTGTCGAGGACGAGCTGCAGCATGGCCTCGGAGGCGGCCAGGGCCAGCTCCGCGGCCTTGCGGTCGGTGATGTCCTCGATGAAACCCTCGAAATGGCAGAAGCCGTCGTCGCAGCCGCGCACGGCCCGGGCGTTGAGGTTGGCCGTGATGACGGCCCCGTCGCGGCGGCGGAAGAGGATTTCGACCTCGATGCCGCCGCGGTTCTGCTCGTAGAGGTCCACCACCCGTTCGCGGTCGCTCTGCTGATAGTAGAGGGTGGCGATGTTGGGGTTCTCGGCCATGAGCTCTTCAGGGCCCGCGTAACCGAGCATCCGCGCCAGGGCGGGGTTGGCCACGATCCAGGAGCCGTCGGGCGTGGTCTGGAAAATGCCCAGGGCCGAGTTCTCGAAGATGGTGCGGTACTTCTCCTCGGCCGCGCGCAGGTCGTCCTCGGCCTTCTTGCGGTCGGAGATGTCGTAGATGACGCCGACGACGCCGGCGTTGTCTCCCTGGGCGTCGGCGTAGACGGCCTTGTGCAGTACGGCCGAGCGCAGGGTCCCGTCGCCGTGCATGATCTGGGACTCGAAGGAATCCATGCGCGCGTCGAGCATGGGCGCGAAACGCGAATCGGCCAGGGCCGGCGTCTGGGCGGCGAAGGCGCGGTCCTGCTGCCAGCCGACCCCGAACCAGGTTTCGAAGGCCCGGTTCACCCCGGCGATGGCCCCGCTGCGGTCCGTGAACCAGATGGGCACGGGCAGCGTGTCCATGAGGGTGCGCAGGAAGGACAGCTGGTTCTTGATGCGCACCTCGATCTGTTTGCGCTCGAGGATGTTGATGACCAGCAGCACCAGGACCATGGACAGGATGACCAGGCTTATGATGATGGTCCAGAACTGGTGCCGGTTGATGGAGTAGAACGGCGACGGCTCGTTGATCAGCACGCTGCCTTCGGGCAGGAGCTTCAGGTTGATCCCGAGGCGCATGAGCACGCGGTAGTCGAACTTGGGCGGCTCGTCGGGGCTGACGGTGATGGGGATGCGGGCCGGCGACTCGCCGTCCAGGATGCGCAGGCCCATCTCGGCCGCGGCCTGGCCATGGGCGTAGCCGCTGATGAGCTTGCCGCCCACCAGCCCGTGCCCGAGCAGGAATTCCCAGGCCCCGTAGAGGGGAGCCCCGGTCTGTTCCCAGACGATCTCCAGGAGGTCCTGGGCCGAGTACACGGCCTCGCCCACGTCCTTGTAGAAGGGGATGAAGAAGAAGATGCTGTCCGCGGCCGCGAAGCGCACCTTGGACACCAGCTCGTCCAGGCTGAATTCGTCCAGGAACTCCACCTCGATCTCGGGCGGCAGCAGGTGCAGCTGCGCCCGCACCTGGTTGGCGATGGCCACGCCGGTCAGGCTCTGGTCACCGATGACCACCAGACGCTTCTTGCCCGGATGGAACTTGAGCGCCGTCTCGATGTTGAGCGGCACGTCGAACTCTTCCAGCACGCCCGTCATGCGGCTGCGCATGGGCACCTTGCCCGCCTCGACGTCGTTGATGCCGCAGAAGACGATGGGCACGTCGGGGAAGAGCTCGTCCCCGTGCTGGGCCATGAACTCGTAGGCGTGGTTGTCGGAGGTGACGATGAGGTCGAAGCGCGTGGTCCTGAACTTGAACTTGTAGTAGTCGAGCAGGATCTCGTTGATCTTCTCCGCGGAGAAGCGCTTGGAGTCCATGTACTCGATCTGCAGGTAGATGTTCTTGCCGCTCTGCCTGAAGGTGTCCCGCACGCCCTCGAAGATGCTGTCCGACCACTCGTACCCGTTGTGGTAGGAGTTGAGGTAGAGGATGTTGATCTTCTGCTCGTCCTGCGCCGTGGCGTGAGGGGTCAGGCAGAACAGACAGAGGGCGAGAAGGAGGATGCGCACGTATTCTCCGCGAAATGCCGTTTTCAGCCGCGGGGCGGGGCCCCGCGGCCCGCTGCCCTACCTGGCGGCGTTGATGTTCTTCAGGGCGGTGTAGAGGGCCTGGGTGCCCATGTTCTCCAGGCCCTGGGCCATGGCCGCCACGTAGAGCTGCTCCACCAGGGCCAGGCCCGGCAGGCTGATGCGCATGCGTTTGGCCTCGGCCAGGGCGATGCCCATGTCCTTGACGAAATGCTTGATGTAGAAGCCCGGGTCGAAATCATCCTTGGCGATGCGCCGGCCCAGGTTGTTGATGGACCAGGACCCGGCCGCTCCGCTGCCGATGACGTCGATGACCGCGTCCACGTCGAGGCCCGCGCGCACGGCGTAGAGGAGCGACTCGACCACGCCGATCATGGTGCCGGCGATGAGGATCTGGTTGCTCATCTTCGTGTGCTGCCCCGCACCGGGACCGCCCATGAGGCGGATGTTCTTCCCCATCTTCTCGAAGAGGGGCACGGTCCTGTCGAAAGGCTCCTGCCCGCCCCCGACCATGATGGCCAGGGCGGCGTTGCGAGCGCCGAGATCGCCGCCGGAAACCGGCGCATCCAGGGCGTGCACCCCGCGGGCCGCGGCGGCCTGGTGAATCTCCACGGCCAGGGCCGGTTCCGAGGTGGTCATGTCGACCAGCACGGTCCCGGGCGCGGCCCGGTCGACCAGTCCGCCCTCGTCCAGGTACACGGCGCGCACGTCGGACGGGTAGCCGACGATGGTGAACACGAAGTCCGACCCCTCGGCCACGTCCCCGGGCCGGTCGCACCACACGGCCCCGGCTTCGAGGACGCCCGCTGCCGACGCCTTCGTGCGCGTGAACACGCGGACCTCGTGGCCTGCGGCCAGCAGATGGCCGCACATGGACCGTCCCATGACGCCTATTCCGACCCAACCGATTCTGCTCATAGTGCCTCCAAAACATATACAAGATGAGTGCCAACCGGCACGAAACACCGACCCCAAGAACCCGCCGGGCGACTTCCGGGCCGGTTTTCCCATGAAACATAAAAAATCATGATTTCAATGGCGTAAACAAGTCATTGCCAAATGCTGAAAACATGCTTATAAGGAACGATTGTCCCGGTTCAATACCAGACCAGACCACTACGAGGTTGCCATGATCTGCCAAAAATGCGGATGCGACGCCGTCGCCGAAGAAAACATCTCCTATCAGATGGAGTGCCGTAATCATCTCTTTTGTTTCGAAGACGTCCCCGTACCCAAGTGCGCCGAATGCGGGCACATCGTCATCACCCAGGAAGCCATGGGCGTCATGCTGGCCAAGATCGACCAGCTGTCCCAGAAGGCCACCATCTCCTACCACCGCTGCCGCTGGCCCAAGGCCCAGTCCCTCGACGAGCAGACCCAGCAGGGCGCCTCGTCCCAGGCCGCCGCGGAACTCGTGGAGACCATCAACAAAAGCGCCCGCAAATAACCGCCTTTCCCGCGCCGATGTAAAAAGCCGCTTGCAAGAGCGGCTTTTTTATTGGCCCCGGGGGAAGGCAAAGTCAAACGGGGGAAGAGGAGGCTGTGATGGACGATATGGACGAAATGGACGCTATGGACGGGGTTTCCCGAGTGCGCGGGGGCCTGGGTCCATGCCGTCCATTTCGTCCACTTCGTCCATCCTGTCCAGGCAGCCTACTCCTTCCTGTCCAGGTACAAATTCCCCAGCGCCAGCAGCGACGTGCCCACGATGAGCAGAAACGACACGGAGTTGATGACCGGCGTGGAGCCGTCGCGGACCTGCAGGTAGAGGTTGATGGGCAGGGTCGGCTGGGAGCCCACGAGGAAGAGCGTGGTGTTGAAGTTTTCGAAGCTCATCAGGAAGGCCACGGCCCCGGAGCCGATGATGGATGTGCGCAGGTAGCGCAGGGTGATGTGCCAGATGACTTGCAGGCGCGTGGCGCCGAGGTTCAGGGCCGCCTCTTCGAGGGACCGGTCGAACTTGCGCAGCCGGGCCGACACGACCAGGGTCACGAAGGTGGTGATGAAGGAGAACTGCCCGACCACCACCAGCCAGAAGCTGGGCCGGAAGAGTTCGATGTCGAGGTTCCAGTGGTCCTCGAAATAGATGCCCGCCGTGGTCGCGCCCAGCAGGATGGAGATGCCCAGGATCACGCCGGGGATGACCAGCGGCGCGAGCATGAGAAAATAGAGGAAGTTCTTCCCGCGGAAGTTCTCCTGTTCGAACAGGAAGGCCGCGCACACCCCCACCACCACGCAGGACGCGGACACCCATATGGCCGTCTGGAAGCTGACCCAGATGGCGCGCAGGTTGTCCGGGTCCTCGAAGATGCCGACGCGTTTGGGCCCGTCGGCCAGGAACCAGTCCAAGGTGAAGCCCCGCCAGGGCAGTGACGGGAAGTCGGAGTCGTTGAAGGCCAGCACGCAGGTCACCAGCAGCGGCGCGAAGAGGAAGACGAAATACAGGACCACGAAGACCACGAAGGACCGGTCGTAGGCGCGCGATCTGGGCAGGGAGCGGATCATGACGCCACCTCGCCCAGGCGCTGGCCCGTGATCTTCAGGCCCAGCCAGATGATGAGCGAGCTGAGCACCAGGAGCATGAAGCCGAAGGCCGCGCCCTGGTTCCAGTTGAAGCTGGCGATGAACTGGTTGTAGATCTGCTCCGTGAACCACAGGGAGTTCTTGCCGCCCATGAGGTTGGGCGTGAGGTAGTTGCCGAGCACGAGCATGAAGACCACGATGGAGCCCGAGGTGATGCCCGGCTTGCAGTGCGGGATGATGATCGTGCGCCAGATGCAGGCTTTGCTCGCGCCCAGGTCGTAGGCCGCCTCGACGAGGCTGTCGTCGAGGCCCTCCATGACCGAGACCAGGGGCACGACCATGAAGAGCATGGAGGTGTACACCAGGCCCATGATCATGGTCGCGTCGTTGTAGAGCATCTCCACAGGCTTCTCCAGAAGCCCGAGCTGCAGCAGGAAGTAGTTCAGCACCCCCGATTCGCGCAGCAGGATCATCCAGCCGTAGACGCGCACCAGCTCGCTGACCCAGAACGGCAGGAGCAGCAGCACCATGAGGAAGCCGCGCACGCCGGGCCGCGAGAGCTTGGTGATGAAGAAGGCCACGGGCAGGGACACGACCAGGGTCAGGAAGGTGGTGATGACCGAATAGGCTGCCGTGCGCACGAAGGTCAGCCAGTAGATGGGCTCGGTGAAAAAGGTGCCGTAGTTTTCGAGGCTCCAGGCCCCGTCGGCCCGGAAGCTCAGGATCAGCAGGTCCAGGTGCGGCAGGACGATGAGCAGGAAGAGCCAGACCAGGACCGGCGTCAGGAAGAGCCAGAACAGGCCGCCGCGCCTCATGGTCTGCCCTCCCCGCGTCCGAAGGCGATGCCGGACTGCGGGTGCCAGCCCAAGGTGATGTCCGCGCCGGGCCGGATGTGGTCGAAGGCGCGGTTCTGGGGCAGGGCCACCAGGAGCTCGTGGCCCGACGGCGTGGCCGTCAGCAGCCGGCTGTTGGCGCCGTCGAAGAGGATGGCCCTGACCGTGACCGGAAAGGTGTTGAGGCCCGAGGCGTCGACGGGTTCGATGAGCATGGCCTCGGGTCGCAGGAACAGCGTGGCCGGCCCCTTGCCGGCGTCGGCCTTGCGCCGGGCCCGGAAGACCAGATCCTCGTCCGTGCGGACCAGGACCGTCTCGCCGTCCATCTCCACCACCTCACCCTCCCAGCGGTTGCTGTCGCCGACGAACCCGGCCACGAAGGGGGTGTGCGGGTCGCCGTACAGTTCCTGGGGCGTGCCGACCTGCTCGAAGCGCCCCCTGTTCATGACCGCCACGGTGTCGGACATGACCAGGGCCTCGGACTGGTCGTGGGTGATGTAGATGAAGGTCGTGCCGATCTTGGCCTGCAGCTTCTTGAGCTCGACCTTCATCTGCTCCCGGAGCTTCAAATCCAGGGCGCCCAGGGGCTCGTCCAGGAGCAGGAGACTCGGTTCGAGGACCAGGCAGCGGGCGATGGCCACGCGCTGCTTCTGGCCGCCGGAAAGCTGGTTGATGCGCTTGGCGCCGTAGCCGGGCAGGTCGACGCGCTCCAGAATTTCCTCCGTGCGCCTGCGGATCTCGGCCGAGGACACCTTGCGACGCTTGAGGCCGAAGGCGATGTTCTCGGCCACGTCCATCATCGGAAAGAGCGCCAGATGCTGGAAAACCAGATTGACGGGCCGCTTGTCGGGCGTGACCCCACGCATGTCCCGTCCGCTGATCTCGATGGTCCCGCCCGTCTGTTCCTCGAAGCCCGCGATCATGCGCAAAAGCGTCGTCTTGCCGCAGCCCGAGGGGCCGAGGATGGAGAAGAAGGAACCCTTGGGCACCGGGAACGAGACGTCGTCCACGGCCCGAAACGTTCCGAAATCCTTGACCAGATGGGAAACGACCAGATCGGGTTGCATGCGCCTTCCTTGAAAAAAATGGGGAGGGGGGTCCGCAGCCGACCGGCCGCGGACCCGCGGGACGTTAGTTGGCGGCCTTGACCTTGTCCAGCACCTTGCCTTCCATGGCTTCGAGCTTGGCGGGCACGGGCGGGTACCACTTGATGTTGTCGATGACCGCCTGGGGGAAGGAGCGGTCGAAATTGGCCTGGAAGGCCTTGTCGACGAAGGGCGCGGCGTCCTTGGAGGCCGTGGGCGTCTTCTCGGCCGAGGTAAAGTAGCCGCTGTTCTCGGGCTTGAGCATGAAGTTGATCCACTTGTAGGCGGCTTCGACGTTCTTGGCCTTGGCCGGGATGGTGAAGGTGTCGATCCAGCCCAGGGCGCCCTCGCTCGGGGCCACGAAGTCGAGGTCCTTGTTCTCGTCATGCAGCTTCCAGCCGCCGTTGTCCCAGGCCTCGGCCACGGTCACCTCGCCCGAGCGCACGGATTCCAGCAACTGGTCGCCGTTGGCCCAGTAGTTCTTGACCAGGGGCTTGGCCTTGATCAGCTCGGCCTCGATCTTGGCCAGCATCTCGCCGTAGGCCTTCTCGTCGCCGTAGAGGGCGAAGGGGTCGTAGCCCATGGCGAAGCCGAGGCCGATCAGCACGGGTCTCTTCAGCCGGTAGCTGATGCGGCCCTTGTACTGCGGGTCGATGAGGGCCTTCCAGGACGTGGCTCCCTTGGCCTGGGCGGAGTTGACCACCAGGCCGGAGGTGCCCCAGCAGAAGGGCACGGCGTAGGACTTGCCGCCGACCAGGGTGTTCTTCTTCACGGCGTCGAGCATGGAGGGGATGAAGAGCTCGGCCTGGATCTTGGAATAGTCGATGGGCTGGTAGATGCCGAACTCCTCCTGCACCGAGGAGATGCGGTCCTGGCTGGGCTGGGCCAGGTCGAAACCCGCGCCGCGCGTGGCCCGCAGCTTGGCGATCATCTCTTCGTTGTTGGAGTAGGTCACCTCGACCTTGATGCCGGTCTCGGCCTGGAACTTGTCGACAAGCTCCTTGGGCGCGTAGCCCTTCCAGGTCAAAAGTTGCAGGGTGTCGGCCATGGCCGCGGAAGAACCGGCGAGCATCAGTGCCATCAACAGGACAAGACGTTTCATACGAAATTCTCCTTGGAAGATGTGATGGAAAATCAGAACGATCCCTAGCACTGGCAAACTAAACTGACAAGACGGTGATTGTTCCAAGGCGGTTCGGGGACAATTCGTGGCGGGAGGCAGTGTTCGGAACTGAAGAACGGGGAAACACGGCAAAGTCTGCCATCTCCCGGCACGTTCTCGGAAGATTCCGGCGCAC
>JANJWV010000232.1 GCA_024709365.1 Desulfomicrobium sp.
GCCGGCCTTCGTCGGCAAGGCCTTAGGCCCTGTCGAGCCGCGGCTGCTGGATTTTTCCTACAAGGCGGGCGATCATCTGCACTCGCAGCTTTCGGGCGGCCCGACGGCGTCCTATCCCATGCTCGCGGCGTCCTTCGTGGATTCGGCCAGCATGGAGAACACCAATGATCTCGGGCGGCTCCTGTCGGAACAGGTGGCTTCGCGCCTCAGCCAGCACGGCTACTCCGTGACGGAAATCCAGCTGCGTTCGGATCAGTTGCGCGTGGATCCTTCAGGCGGCGTCATGGCCCTGTCCCGCGACATCGCGGAGATCAACACCGATTCCGCCGCATATTCCGTCCTGGTCGGGACGTACACGGTCGTTGGGCGCCAAATTTACGTCAACACGCGCGTCCTGCGGGCCAGCGACGGCATTGCCCTGGCATCTTCGGATTTTTCCCTGCCATACGTCCGCCAGCAGAAGGCCGACAACAGGTCGGCTTCCGTCCAGCCTTCCGTTGAAACGGTTCTCAGGTGACATGCCTGCCCGCTTCGTGCTTGTTCTTGTGCCAATATTGACTTATGTAGGAGATTGTGTGTCAATCTTTACATATCCGGAGGAAGCATGAAGAAATTGCTCTTGGTATTCGCGTTGCTGCTGCTGCCCGTCACGGGCATGGCCCAGGACAAGGTGCTGAAGATGTCCACCACCACCAGCACCGAGTCTTCGGGACTGCTTGAGGTACTTCTGCCCGAGTTCAAGAAGGACACGGGCATCGACGTTCAGGTCGTGGCCAAGGGAACGGGCGCGGCCATCAAGGACGGCATCGACGGCAATGTGGACGTCATTTTCGTGCATGACCCCGCCCGCGAGGAGAAGTTCGTGGCCGACGGCTTTGGCACCAAGCGCTACTATGTCATGTACAACGACTTCCTGCTGATCGGCCCGGCCGGCGACCCGGCCAAGGCCAAGGGCCCCGACGCGGCGGCTGCCATGAAGAAGATCGCCCAGTCCGAGGCCGTCTTCGTCTCCCGCGGCGACGACAGCGGCACCCACGCCAAGGAGCAGGAGCTCTGGAAGGCCACGGGCCTGCCCCTGAAGGAAGAGGACACGGTCTTCAAGGCCAAGGACAAGGAAGTGAAGTTCAAGACCGTCCACCCCGAAGGCATGAAGGCGTACATGTCCATCGGCCAGGGCATGGGCAAGACCCTGACCTTTGCCGAGGAGAAGCAGGGCTACACCCTCACGGACCGCGGGACCTACGTCCAGTACAAGTACGGCCGCGCCGAGGGCCTGCAGCTCGAACCCATCAGCGAAGGCGACAAGACGCTCTTCAACCCCTACGGCGTCATCCCGGTCAATCCGGCCAAGCACCCCCACGTGCGCTTCGACCTGGCGGACACCTTCGCCAAGTGGCTGGTCTCCGAACGCGGACAAAAGGTCATCGGCGACTTCAAGCTGCTTGACAAGCAGCTCTTCTTCCCCGACGCGAAGTAGGCCGAGGGCGGCTCGATTTCGCGCACCGGACGCCGCGTCCAGGCGTCCGGATGAATGGCGGCCCGCTCTTCGAGCGGGCCTTTTTTTCCCGGCGATCTAGGTTTCAGGGGAAGAGCATGTTTTTTCTGGATAGCCTTGGGGCTGCATTCCAACTTCTGCTCGGCTTCGACAGGGAGCTGCTGCACATCGTCGGCGTGTCCCTCAACGTCAGCCTGTGGTCCACCCTGGCGGCATGCGTCATCGGCGTGCCCACCGGCTTTCTGATCGGCATCGCGAGCTTCAGGGGCAAGCAGGCGGTCATCACCTTCTTCAACACCATGCTGGCCCTGCCGACGGTGGTCATCGGCCTGCTGGTCTACTCGCTGCTGTCCCGCCGCGGCGTGCTCGGCCACCTGGGGTGGCTCTATTCCCAGAAGGCCATGATCGTCGGCCAGATCATCCTCATCACGCCCATCATCGTGGCCTTCACCATCGCGGCCGTGGGGCGCATCGACGACCGCTACCGGCGCACGGCCCTGACACTGGGCGCTTCCTCATGGCAGGTGGCCCTGGTGGTCCTGCGCGAGGCGCGCTTCAGCATCATGGCCGCCATCGTGGCCGCCTTCGGGCGTGTCATCTCCGAGATCGGCATCTCCATGATGCTCGGCGGCAACGCCCGGGGCTTCACGCGGACCATGACCACGGCCATGGCCCTGGAGTACGACAAGGGCGAATTCGTGCTGGCCCTGGGGCTGGGCATCGTGCTCCTGGCCATCAGTCTGGTGGTCAACGTGCTGCTTGGGTACGTGCAGGGGAGGACGCAGCGATGAGCCTCTTCGAACTCCGCGACGTGCGCATGGCCTTCGACGGTCGGGTCGTGCTCGACCTCCCCCGGCTCGAGATAGGCCAGGGGCTCGCCTATTCCCTGCAGGGCCCCAACGGCGCCGGGAAATCGACCCTGCTCGGGATTCTGTCCTTTCTGAACGCGCCCCATCAGGGGGACGTCTTTTTTCTGGGCGAGCCGGTGGTCTGGAAGGAGTCCTTCCTGCGCCCCCTGCGCCGCCAGGTCGCGCTGGTGGAGCAGCATCCGGTCATGTTCAGCCGCAGCGTGCGGGAGAACGTGGGCTATGGCCTGGCCATACGCGGGGTGCCCCGGGCCGAGCGGGACAAAAAGGTGGACGAAGCCCTGGAGCTGGTCGGGCTGGCCCATCTGGCCGAGGTCTATGCCCCGCGCCTTTCCGGGGGGGAGACCCAGCGCGTGGCCATCGCCCGGGCCCTGGCCAACAGCCCGAAGGTGCTTCTGCTGGACGAGCCCACGGCCAGCGTGGACACCCAGAACCGGGTCGTCATCGAGCAGGTCGTGGCCGAGCTGCGCGACAGGGGCGAGACGACCATCGTGCTCTGCACCCACAATCGCTCCCAGGCCTGGGCCCTGTGCCCGCATGTCATCTTCTTGGAGGACGGGAAGCTGGTGCACCGTTCCCGCGCCAATTCCTACGCCGGGATCATGAGTGTGGCGGACGGGCAGGGGGTGTGCCGGATCGCCGAGAATTTCCGCGTGCCCGTCAACGGCTGTGAGCCGGGGCGGGTCAGGATATCCATCGACCCCGAAGGCGTGCGTCTGCTCCGGGCCGATGCGCCGGGACTCAACAGCGGACCCCTGGCCAAGATTCGCCTGGAGGGGGATACGGTGGCCCTGAGCGTCAACCTGGGCCGCCCCCTGGACGTGCAGATGCCCCTTGCGGACTTCAGGGCCACGGGGCTGGCAGTCGGGGATCTGGTCCGGGCTGAGATCCGCCCCGAAGCAGTGGATTGCCACCCCGGGAACTGAGCCCGTCCGTTCAGGCCGGCCCGAAGATCTCTCCGGGCGTCATCCCGCGAGGTCCGGGACCGGAGACCGGCTGCCCGCCAGAACGCTTATGCCGGAGGAGACTTTCTTCGTGTCCGAACCGACCTCTTTGTCCCCTGACCCGCAGAACGGGTCCGCATGGAGAGATCTGTGCGCAGGCCTGAACCGGCTCCGCCTCGATGAGAAGAGCTGGTGGAACGCGATCGTCGAAGACCGTGAAGCCGTCCTGCGGGTGGATGACTCCGCTGTGGAGGTGCGCATTCGCGGGAACGTTCTCGCCGGGATCGGGATGCGCGGCGGCGAGCCGCAATGCCGCATCGAACCGGGGCATCTGCTGCTGACCCACCCCGGAGCGCGGGTCGTCCTCGGGGCCGCCGAAACGGCTGTGCGGTCCGTCCGGAACCTGTCCGAACTGGCCGAACATTACGATCATGTCCGCCGCCGCGCCTGCCGTCATGCGGACCGGCGGCAGGCCATCCTGGACCGCCTCTTTCTCCGCCACTCCTGCGTCCTGGCCGTTGACGCCCCCTTTGCCGCCGGTCGGGCCGACCTCGTGGCCCTGTCCCCGCAGGGCGCAGCCGTTTTTTTCCTGCTGCGGGGCTACGCTGACGGGGACCTGCGCCTGAAGGGGCGCGGGGGCATCGTCTGGCGGATGCGGGAAATGGACAGCCTGCTCGCGGACCAGGCCGCCGCGTCAATCTGGATCCGCGGTCTCCTGGAACGTAGCGCCGCCCTCGACTCCCGCCACGCGCGGCGTTACCGCCTGCCCGGATCCCTGCACGTCCACCCGCATGCGCGTCTGCTCATCGTCGATTTCGACCACGCCCAGCGGCAGGCGGGGCTGCCTGCCCTGCGCGCCGACCTCGAACACGGACTTGACCGCAGGGGCGCCCGGAGTGATATTCATTGTCTTGGCGACGCCGGGAACATTTCCTTCGGGACCTTTTTCTCCGGCCTTTGACAGTTTTCACGTTTTGCGGTGGAGGCGATATGTCCGATCTGCATTTGTGGCACCGAGCAGAGCTCGGAAAGCTCCGACAGGATATGGAGGAGCTCTTCGACTCCCTCGTGCGGGACTTCTGCAGCCCCCTGGATCTTAGGCTGCTGCGTTGCGAGCCGGATGTGCGCGTGGTCAGCGAGGGCGACGTCATCGTCGTCACGGCACTCGTCCCCAACCTTGACCCGCGTTCCATCAAGGTCTCGGTGTCCGGGAACCGGCTGTCCATTTCCGGGGAAAGGGTGGAGGAGGACCGGGACGCGGGGAGTCTGTACATTTCCCGGCAGGGGTTCGCCAGCTCCGTGCGGCTCTCCTCGCCCGTGGATGCGGACCATGTGACCGCCGGCTACGCGGGCGGCATGCTCAGGATCGTCCTGCCCAGGCTCGCGGGCCGCACGTCGGTGCGGATGCGGGCGAACGAGCACAACAACGAGCGAGGTAGGCATGAGTGAATCCTTACGACTGACTCCCGAAGAACTGCGGTGGACCCTCGACATCTCCACCCTGCCTTTCGCCACCACGGACGAACTCGAACCCCTGGACGAGATCCTCGGCCAGGACCGGGGCGTCGAAGCCCTGCGTTTCGGCATCGGGGTGCGCCGTCCGGGCTTCAACATTCTGGTCACCGGCGCTCCGGGCTCCGGCCGCATGGACGCCGTGAAGAAGGTTCTGGCCCTGGCAGTGCAGGGCGGCAAGGTGCCCGGCGATCTGTGCTACCTGAACAACTTCAAGGACCCCGAAGCCCCCATCCTGGTGCGCCTGGGACAGGGGCAGGGCGCGCGGCTGAAGAAGAGCATGCAGGGACTGGTGGACGAACTCAGGAAAGAGGTCCCCAAGCTCTTCGAGAGCCCGGAATACCTCGCCCGCAAGAACGAGATCAACGAGGCCTACGAGAAGAAGACCGCGAGCTTCTTCATGAATCTCGAAAAGCAGGTCAAGGAGGCCGGCTTCGCCCTGGTCACCTTCCAGGGGCGTCAGGGGCAGCCGCCCGAGGTCATGCCCGTCGTCGACGGCGAACCCACCCCGGTCCTCAAGCTCGAACAGATGGTCGACAAGGGCCGCTTCCCCCGCGACGAGTTCGAGCGCATCAAGGTCAAGCATTCCGAAATCAAGAGCGAGATCGACTCCATCTTCCTGCAGGTCCGCCAGCTGCAGAAGGAGATTCAGGAGAAGAACCGGCAGGCCGACAAGACCATGTTCTCGAACCTGGCCGACGACCTCATCGCCCCCCTGCGCGAGGATTTCGCCTGCGAGGAGCTGAACGAGTATTTTCAGCACATGATCGACAACATGGTCGAGAACATCGCCATCTTCTTCGCTCAGGAACAGCCCCCGCACATGCCCGTGGGCGACCCCTTCGAGCAGTATACGGTCAACGTGCTGGTGGACAACTCCGAACAGCAGGGGCCGCCGGTCATCATCGAGGAATACCCGACCTACCGCAACCTGTTCGGCAGCATCGAGCGCATCGTGGACCGCAGCGGCGTCTGGCGCACGGACTTCTCGCGCATCAAGGCCGGTTCCTTCGTGCGCGCCAACGGCGGCTATCTGGTGCTGAACCTCCTGGACGCCATCATGGAACCGGGAGTCTGGCAGTCCCTCAAGCGCGCCCTGAAGAGCCGCAAGATGGAGATCCAGACCTACGACCCCTTCTATCTGTTCACCACCTCGTCCATGAAGCCCGAGCCCATCGAGATGGACATCAAGGTCATCGTCCTGGCCGACACCTACATGTACCACCTGCTCCAGCACTACGACGATGACGTGCCCAAGATCTTCAAGGTCCGGGCGGACTTCGACACGACCATGGACAACACCGGCGAGGCTGTGGGCCAGTTCGCCCGTTTCGTCCGCGCCCGCTGCGCCGAGCACGGCCTGCGCCCCTTCGACCGCACGGCCGTGGCGGCCCTGGTGGAGGAGGCCGTGCGCATGGGCGGGCGGCAGGAGAAGATGGCCGCCACCTTCCCCAAGCTGACGGACCTGCTCATGGAGGCCGAGTATTTCGCCCAGCAGGCCGGCCGGGACATGGTGGAGAGGGATGACGTGGCGCAGGCCGTCGAGGCCCGTATCCACCGCTCCAGCCTCATCGAGGAAAAGATCCAGGACATGATCGACCGCGGGTCCATCATGATCGACACGGACGGCGCCAAGGTCGGCCAGATCAACGGCCTGGCCGTGTACAGCATGGGCGACATCATGTTCGGCAAGCCCAGCCGCATCACCGTGGCCACGTCCATGGGCAAGGCCGGCATCATCAACATCGAGCGCGAGGCCGACCTCTCGGGCAGCACCCACAACAAGGGCGTGCTCATCCTCGGCGGCTACCTGCGCAAGATGTTCGCCCAGGACAAGCCCCTGGCCATGAGCGCGTCCATCGCCTTCGAGCAGAGCTATTCCGGGGTGGACGGCGACAGCGCCTCGTCCACGGAGATGTACGCCCTGCTGTCGAGCCTTTCGGGCGTGCCCATCAAGCAGGGCATCGCGGTGACGGGCTCCGTCAACCAGAACGGCGAGGTGCAGGCCATCGGCGGGGTCAACCACAAGATCGAGGGGTTCTTCGCCTGCTGCAAGGCGCGCGGACTGACCGGCGAGCAGGGCGTCATCATCCCCAGGGCCAACGTCAAGGACCTCATGCTCAAGCCCGAGGTCGTGGACGCCGTGCGCGGGGGGACGTTCCACATCTGGTCCGTGGACACCATCGAGCAGGGTATCGAGATACTGACCGGCAAGAAGGCCGGGATACGGAAAAAGGACGGAAGCTATCCCAAGGGCACCGTTTACGCCCTGGTGGACGAGCGCCTGAAGAATCTTGCCCAGGCCATGGCCCAGTTCGGCAAGGACGACAACAACAAGAAGGATTGAGCGGGCCGGTGCCCGGAAGGAGAAAGTCTTGGAAAACAACATGTACGATCTGGTCATCGTCGGCGGCGGGCCGGCGGGCCTCTCGGCGGGCATCTACGCCATGCGCGCGGCCATGCACACCGTGCTGGTCGAGAAGGGCATGCCCGGCGGACAGATCGCCCTGACCAAGGATGTGGAGAACTACCCCGGCATCGAGGAGGTCGGGGGCTTCGAGCTGTGCGAGAAGTTTCTGAGCCACGCCAAGCGGTACAATCTGGAGATTCGGGAGAACGAGGTGGCCCGGGTGGAGCCCGGCGTGGACTTCCATGAGGTGGTGCTGACCGACGGCACGCGCCTGAACACCCACGCCGTGATCCTGGCCGCCGGCGGCTCGGCCCGCAAGCTGGGCGTGCCCGGTGAGATGGAGCAGTACGGCAAGGGCGTGTCCTACTGCGCGACGTGCGACGGCTTCTTCTTTCGCGGCAAGACCGTCACCGTCGTCGGCGGCGGCGACACGGCCCTGGAGGACGCCCTGTACCTCTCCAAGATCTGCAGCAAGGTCTATCTGGTGCATCGCCGGGAAGAGTTCCGCGGCAGCCGCATCCTGCAGCAGCGCGTCCTCGCCGAACCGCGCATCACCCTGGTCCTGAGTTCCGTGCTGACGAACATCGCGGCCGACGACCAGGGCGTGACCGGCGTGACCGTCCAGCATGTGGAAACCGGGGAGACCCGCGACATCGCCACGGACGGCGTCTTCATCTTCGTCGGGTTCAGGCCGAACAACATGCTGGTGCCGGCAGGAGTGAAGATGAACGCCGCGGGATACGTCGTCACCGACGAGAAGTGCGAAACGAGCCTGCCCGGCATCTTCGCCGTGGGCGACCTGCGGCAGAAGTACGCCAACCAGATCGTCCTGGCCGCGGCCGACGGCTGCGTCGCGGCCCTGGCCGCGGCGCACTACGTGGAGGCCCGCAAGGCCCAGGCCGGCCGCAAGTAGCCGAACCTGCCGCCTCCCCGTTCGCGGAAAACAAAAAACCCCTTGGAAACAAGGGGTTATTTGTCGCCTGCGGCGGGAAATTTTCTGGCTCCCCGGGACAGATTTGAACTGCCGACAGGGTGGTTAACAGCCACCTGCTCTGCCAACTGAGCTACCGGGGAACGTCGGCCAGAAGGCGCTTTTAGGGAAAGGGGGCGCGGCTGTCAACATGAAGGACATTCTCTTTTTGCCGTCAGCCCCTTCTCCCGCTCAGCGGAAACCCCGAATGATCGGGTCGAGGCGTTCCTGAGGATACAGTCTCGCGAAGGACGGCAGCTGCGAAGCTCCCTCCCCCGGAGTCAGCTCCATGACACGAGTCAGGACCGTGTCCACGGGCAGCCTGTCCAGCACCCGGACACGGTAGCTCGATGCCAGCGTGACCCCTGCGCCGGAGGCCTTCGCCAGGTAGCTCCTGTATTCCGGGTCGGTGGTCGAGGACGACAGGTAGTACAGGCTTTCGCGGTACTGGCGCCCGCCGATTTCCGTCTTGTCGCCTCCGAGGAAGACGAAGATTTCTATTCCGGCGGTTTTGACGACTCTCGACAGCAGCAGGATCGAGGCCGGTCCGTCCCCCTCCTGCACGAAGACCAGGGTCTGGACGAAGTCGACCGGCGTCAGGGCGGTGTCCCTGATCTTGCCGCGGACGGAGACCTGCTCATCGCCGATGAAGCGCCACCCAGGCCCGATGGGTATCGCTTCGGATCCCCACAAGACGACTTCCGCGGCCCCCGGGCTGTAGCGGTCGGCGAAGGGCGTAGCCGCGCATCCGACCAGGCCAACCAGCAGGGCCAGCATCGGCAAACACAGGACACATCTTTTTAGTTTTCGGGCGAACATGGCGTCCTCCTTGCGTTGGTGAAGACTCTTCTTGAGTAAGTATTGCGTGTCAAAAGTACACCCCGAGCCCGGGCGTGAGCCATTCGAAAGATGCGTCGAGACGGGGCGGGTACAGTCCCGGCAACGCGGGGTCCGCACCGGGGGCCTGCCGTTTGTGACGCATTCCGTCCAGGGTGATGGGGCGCGGTTCCTGGACGCAGTGGCGTTCCAGCACGACGTCGAAGCCCTCCGTGACGGGAACGATGCGGTGGGCGTGTCCGGGGACGGCTGCGGGGCGCAGGAACGCGGCGTCGTAGCCAACCCGCAGCGCCGCGTCCGCGGCCGCGACAGCGGACAGCGGCGTGGCCCGCCAGGGGGAATGCGGGGAATCCTGCGTCTCGACCGTCCGGATATGGCCGCTTGCGGTCAACTCCTCGCCGTTTTCCAGCAGCCACGAACCGAAACGCTCGCGGGCGGCCGCGGCCTGAAAACGGTTCTTGTAGGCAAAGGAGCAGTAGTTGATGGCCAGGGGGAGGTCCTGCTCCGCGGCATGCGCCACCAGTTCCAGGGCGCACAGTTCCGATTCGAGCACCGTGACCTTGGGGCCATGCACGAAGGTGTAGTCGCGTTCCAGCAGATGGCGCGCATTGTGCGGGGTGAGGCGGAGTTGATGCAGGTTCAGGTGGGAGACCCCGGCTTCCCACATCCTTGGCAGCAGTGTCCGCAGGCGTTGCAATTCCTCGGGACCGGCCGGGATTTCCACGGTCACCGTGGGCACGACGCCCCTGGCCAGACGGACCGCGTCGAGGGAGTAGTCCGTGGCCCCTATGTCGAAGCGGATTTCGTCCAGGCCCGCCAGGGCGAGCCTGTCGATCTTCTCCGCGGTGGCCAGGATGCCGTTGGTGTAGAGCCAGATGTGCAGGCCGGGGCCGCAGGTCGCGCGCAGGGCGCGGACGTATTCGAGACTGCGCTCGAAATCCAGGAACGGTTCGCCGCCGCTGACGCTCGCTCCGCCGAACCCGAACAGCCTGACGAAGGCCGCGAAATCCTCGGCGCGGCGGAAAGGCACGGTGCCCGACATGGGCGGGTCGTCGTTGTTCTGAGGCGTGGGGCAGTAGAAGCATCGGCCGTTGCATCGCCCGCTGATGAACAGGCATGACCAGGCCTTGTCGGCGCACTGCCTGCAACCGGGAGACAGGGGCCCGTGATGGATTTTGGTGCCCAGGCAGGACAGGCGCACGCCGGGCCGTGCGAGCAGATCGTCCCGCCGCTGCCGGGCCTCGGCGGCGCGGTCGGCATCGATCCAGTTCATGTAGTTGTAGAGGGCGCCGTACTCCCGTGCGTTGTCCTCGATGAGGCTTTCCCTTTGCCGTGTTGCATCCATGCCTGTCTCCTGTGGAGAGCAATGCGTTGTGGAAGGATCTAGTCGACGCGCAGGATGGTGGCGTACGCGCCGAACACGGCCCAGGCCGCGGCGCCTTCGCGCAGCCCGAGACGGTCGAGGCTCTCGTTGGTCCCGATGGCGCACAGCTCGGTTTCGGCGTCGATGCGCAGGACGCATTCGGTGTTGATCCGCCCGCGGGTCAGGCGGACGATGCGGCCGAGGAAGCGGTTTTCGGCCGAGCAGAGAGGCTCCGCTTCGGACGGGTACAGATGCACCCAGGGCGCCTTGACCTCGATGGTCGCCAGACGGCCCGCCTTGAGGCCCATGCGCTTCAGGCTGTCCAGGGTGATGATGGACGAGATGGTATGCCCGCCGGGAGTGACCAGCTCCACCACGGCCTGCAGGTCGGCCGGCAGGATGCGGCCGACGCGGCCGAAGAAGGCGTTGCGGGCGCTGGTCTTGCGGGCGCTTTCGCGCCGCAGGAACGTGGATGTCACGGCCTGGATGTCGTCTTCGGAGAACGACACGTAGGACGACGTCAGGTTGGGCGTGGAGTGTCCCAGGTACTTCTGCACCGCCGGCAGGGGCATGTTGGACTGCATCAGCTCGACCCCGCGGGACTTGCGGATGGCCTCCGGGCTGCCCAGCTGCTTGGGGAAACCGCAGGCCTGGGCCCGTTCGTAGAACTTGCGGCGCACGAAGGCCGGGTCCACGCTGAGGGTCTGTCCTGCGCTGCGGAGGAAGGTCTCGTCGTCCAGCAGCATCGTGATTTCCCGCGACAGGGTTTCGGATAGCGGCACCGTCCGGGTCTCGCCGCCCTGTGCGTCGCGGCCGAAGGCCACGGTCAGGGCGGCATGGTCTATGTCGCGGACGGGGTTCAGCGTCAGGACTTCGTGCAGTTTGGCCCCGGTATGGCGGATGAGCAGGAAGATGAGCAGGATGCGCCTGCGGGACAGGGCCACGTCTGCGCGCGGCGTTCCGTCGGCCCAGGTCCTGAATTCCCGTTCCAGGCGTTCGAGCTGCAGCGTGTCCAGGCATGAGGACGGCTCGGCCACGATGCGGCCGTGGTCGGACGGGCGGGAGGCTGGTCGGGGCTTCTTGCTGGTGGGGGAATTCATGAGAATGTATTTTGGACCGGTTGGAGGGGAAAAGGCAAGAGGAGAATGCAGATTGGGGTAGGTTCCGGCTCGGAGGGGTCTTCGGCCGGGTGCCGTCCGTGCGGCGTCGGAACTCCTTTGCCGGCCTCGTAGGGGATAACCGTTGCGCGCACGGCCGGAAACCGTGCTTCGGGTGGGGGGCAACTGTTCTCC
>JANJWV010000239.1 GCA_024709365.1 Desulfomicrobium sp.
ACACGCCCAACGCACCGTACCCTGCCCAAGACTCAAGGCCGGGAAGCATTACGAGGCCCGCGAGGAAGTTCCGACAGGCCTTGCCCGGTCCGCGACGGAACGCGCTCCCCGCAAAAAACGCAGCCCCCTCGGATATCATTATCCTTGGGGGCTTCGAATTGAGCACCGCCGATCTCATTGTCCCACGGCGATCGCCTAGCCTTTGCGGCTGACCACGCTGCGGCCCAGGGGGGTGACCATGGCGCCGTTGCGGTAGCCCGTGATGCGCTTGTTTTCCCGGCGCAGCTTCAGAAGCTCGTCCTTGAGGGACTGATGCAGCTTGCGCGCCTCGTGGCGCAACATGGCGTTCATGTCCCGGATCTGCTCCAGCTTGTCGAGAAACGCCTCGTCCTGCCTGGCCGACTCGTCGTTCACGTACATGCCGATGGCCTGCTCGCGTTCAAGGAGCACGGAACACAGACGCTCCGTGTCCCGCTCCCCGATGCTGGCCAGCTCTTCCCGGCACAGCCCCATGATGCGCTCGTAGCCGTCGCCTGCCTCAGCCATGGCTGTTCTTCTTGGCCGAGGCCTTCACGGACTCGCGCAGCTGGGCCACGATGGCCTTGGTCTTTTCCACAAGGGGCAGGTACTCGTATTCCAGCAGGTCCGCCAGCAGGATCCAGTCCTCGTTCTCCTGGATCTCGATCATCTCCGAGAAAAGCGAGGAAAGATCGCCCAGGGATACGTCGAAATCCATCGCCGAATTGGCCACGAATTCATTCCTGAGCACGCCGACCATGTTCATGAAGTCGCGGTTGACCTCCAGCAGGTCCGAGTACAGTTCCAGGGCCTGGGCGTCGTCGGCCTGCCGGAACAGGTCGGCGACCTGCCGTCCGGCCGTGGCCATGAGGGACACGACCTTGTAGAGTTCGCGGGTGATGCTCTGGGCCATCTCCGACGTGTGCACGGAGATGATCTCGACCCGGTCGATGTACGAGGCTTCCATGTCCTCGGCCTGATGGGGATATATCTCCGAAAATGCCTCGTTGTTGATCAGGACGTCCGTCACGATGCGGCTTTGCATCGACGTGTCCGCCATGACTTTTTCGATGATCTGTTCGAGGTTCTCGAAATTGTGGACCTCGAGGGGGGTGCGCTGGCCGTCTACGATGATCATTGTTCTGTCCTCCGCAGTGACAGGGGATAATTTTTCCGGATGCCTAGGGGCTAATCAACATTCATGCCAGCGTGAGCCGGCGACCGAAGACGGCCAGAAGTTCGCGGTAGGCCGCGCACTGGGCCAGGAAGGCCGGCATGTCCGCGGCCTGGTCCCGCGACTGGTAGCGCCACATGGGATTGAGCACCCCCAGAGAAGGGCTCCCGGCAAAAACATCCTCGAGATTGCGGCAGTTGGCCAGAAACCTGGCCTTCACGGGCGAATCCGGCCGCAGGGCCAAGAGCCGCCCCTGCTCCTCCAGGAGGGTCAGCATGAGGACGCAGCGCTCCAGCTCCGCGGCGAGGTCGCGACGGAAATCCGAGTCACGGCCGGGCCAGGTCGGACAGATTTCATCCTGGTTCCGGTCAAGAAATTGACGATAGACGTCGCGCTGAATCGCGATCCAGAGGCTGCGGTCTTCATGCCCATGTCCGGACAGGGAGACGAGATCCATGTAGCCCCGTTCGTCGCGGCGGGCCGTCCAGACCCTGGCGGGAAAACCGGCCGGAACCGTCCTCTCGCCGGACATGGCCGACGCCAGCAGTTCTCCGACGGCCCCGCCGTCCACGGCCTCCTGACAGGCCAGCCCGCGGGGGCAGCGCTCGCCGAAGGAGCACGGGTGGCACGGCAGGTCCGGTTCCAGGCTGATGGAGCCTTCCAGATAGGGGCCCGTGTCGAAGGGCTGGGCCGTGGCCAGGAAGACGGCGCAGACGGGCACGCCGAGGCCTGCGGCCAGATGCATGGTGCCCGTGTCGTTGGTCAGCAGGAAGTCCATGCGCGAGAGGACCGCGGCCAGGGTCGGCAGGTCCGTGCGTCCCGTCAGGTCCGTGCAGGGGTAGTCGGCCAGTTCCGCGAACCGTCGGGCCAGGTGCCCTTCCGCCGCCGTGCCCAGGAGCACCGGCGTGCGGCCCGTGCGGGACCGGATCACGCGTCCCGCCCGGACGAAAGCCTCCACGGGCCAGCGCCGGTAGTCCTGGCTGGCGCCGAGCTGGAAGGCCACTTGGCCGTCCGGGGCGTCCGCCAGCAGGTCGGCGGCACGGGCCATGGCGTCCTCGTCCGGAGCCCGAAGCCGGTATTCGCCGGGCTCGAGGCCGGCCACGCGCTGGAAAAGATCCACCAGGTTGAAGGGGCTGCAGCCGCGATAGGCCGAGGCCGCCTGCAGGAAAACGGCCCACGGCGAGGAGTACTGCCCGAAGCCGTCGCGGTCCAGGCCGAAGCCCTGGACGTCGCCGCCGTGGCAGGACCGCCCGAGGAGGCGGCCGGCCAGGGTCGGCGTGAGGTTCAGGACGCTGTCCGGCGCGTCGGCCCCGGCCGAGTCCAGCCAGGCGAACAGCTCGGCCGCGGCCAGGGTCCAGTCCTGGCCCAGGCGCGCCAGAAGCCTGGCGCCGGGCAACGGGTGGACGCCATCGACGTCGCGCAGCAATGCGGCCGCTCCCTTGAAAGCGTCGAGGCAGACCAGGCTCGTTCTGGACCCGCGGCCCTTGAGCCCGCTGAAAACGGGCTGGGTCTGCAGGAGATCGCCGAACCGGGTCAGATTGATGACCTGGGTGTGCATGCGGGAGGATCAAACAAAAGGCGTGCCAAGACGTCCAGGACCCTGCCAAAAGGCAGGGACGGCCCTACCCGTCCTCGTCCTTGTCCAGGACCTCGTTCTTGTAGGCCTCGAACCGGGACGCGGCTCGGACGGCCGTGCCGACGAAGGCCAGAAACGAGAAGAAGATGAGGGAGATGTTCAGGATCAGCCACCTGTCCTGGCGCAGGTCGCGGCCCATGAAGTTCTGGTCGGGCACCAGGTAGTAGAATGCGGCGGACAGGGCGCCGGCCAGCACCAGGGCCGCTATTTCGAAGATGAGTAGGTACTTGCCCGAGAGAAGCATGAAGAGGATGCCGTTGCGCACGCCCTGCAGGAAGAGGAGCTTCTTCTCGAGGGCGGCGAGCCCCTGCTCGGCCTCGCGCATGGCCTCGTGCCCCTGCCGGAACTTCTCGGGCACGTACAGGTCCAGGTGGCTGATGAGACTGAGCTTCTCCCCGCAGGCATTGAACAGCTTGCTGAAGGACCCGAGCATCGACGGGAACGGGAACCAGGACGCCTCGCGCTGGATGGACTTGAGCCGCTCCAGGATGGTCTTGCGCCTCGCCGACAGTTCCTGGATGTCCTTCTTGACCCTGGCCTGGATGTCGGCGCGGATGACGATGGTGCCGCGCAGGAGCCTGGCCATGGAGGCGTAGTTGTTGACCCCGGCGTAGCTGTTCAGCTCCTCGATGCGCTCGTGGAAGGACTGGTAGGCGTCGTGGTCCACGGGCAGCCACTTGGCCAGGAGGTCCGGCAGATGCTCGACGGAACCGATGACTTCGGCCGCCTTGGTCCGCGCCTCGTCCCACACCTCCCACAGGTCGCCCAGCAGGTGGGATCGGCCCGACTCCAGCTCCGGGTCCAGCAGGACGGCGCTGAAATAGTCCGGGTCGTCCCTGATCAGGTCGCGGATCACGGCCTGGGCCTCGTTCAGATAGCCGGACTTGATGAGGCAGACGGCCTGCCGGTACCTGGCCCTGGTCAGGCCGGGGGACTCGTTGCAGGCCCGGCTGTAGAGCCTGATGGCCTCCCGGAAGTCCCCCGAAACCTCCCGCAGGCGCCCCTGCAGCACCTGGATGTAGGACCGCTGCAGCCCCGTGTAGGCCAGACTCTCGGCCTCCTCCCAGAACCCCGCGGCGCGCTTGAACTCGTCGCGCTCCATGGCCATGAAGCCCAGCAGGATTCGGGGCTGATAATTCTTGGCGGACTTGAGCACGAAGCGGTCGAGCTTCTCCATGGCGCGTTCCTGGTTCCCGGCCCGCATGCCGTCCAGGGCGTCGCGGAGGTCCTCGTCGACCTGGGGGCGCTGGTCCTCGATGCCGCGCGGCCACTCCTTGCCCCTGGCCTTCCAGACCATGGCCATCATGCGCAGCTGGCAGACCAGATTGACCTCGAACAGTGCCTGCACCGTCAGGGCATGATCGCCCTTTTCAGCCAAGAGGGACGTGAGCCCGCGCAGGACGTCGGGCGCAAGCTGCTGTTCCAGGGCCGACATGATGCCCGGCAGGGCGTTGAGGTCGATGCGCGCGAAGCGGGACATTTCGGACACGTGGATATTGCCGGGCTGCAGTGTCCTGGTCGGGCACTTGCGGGGCATGTGCGAACGCAGTCCGCAGTAGAAACACGGGCTCTCGGAACCCGACACGATGCTGGTCGGCAGGAAGATGTTCAGGCGTCCGTACCTGCGCCCGCCCTTGCCCGACTGGAAGCGAACCTGGAAGAGATCCGAGATCTTCGAGCTGTCCATGGACTGCCGCGAGTCCCCGGGGGTGATCCGCTGGTCCGCGATCTGGTAGATCGTGGACAGGGGCAGGTGCAGCGTGTTGGATTCCAGGGGCTCAAGCATATAGCGGACCTTGGACGCGAAATCCGGCGAAAAGGCCTGGTCCCCCGCCTCGACGGCCATGTACTGGCACGGCCACGGAGGGTTCTCCCTGTCCTCGAGCAGGGTCAGGAGTTCCTGCGTCAGGCGGGCCATGGCCCGGGGGGACTGGACGCGCAGAACGACGTTCTGGTCCTCGGCGTGCAGGTAGGAGATCTTGAGCTGCGACAGGACGGTCTCCAGCCGTTCGAAATACCCGCGCCAGCCCTTGGAGAAGAGCTTGTCCTGCCGCACGCCCTGGGGGCGGATGACCCACAGCCAGCTCATGCTGAAGGACACGCTGACCTGGTCGTTGGCGTCCAGTTCGAACCAGTCCCCGGCCAGGCCGTCGGGGTTCTGGACATGCTTGAAGGACAGGCCGGCCAGACTGCGCCCCACCTCCCGCAGCCGGGCGCTGACGCGGACCGTGAGGCGCTTGGGGAACTCCGCGCAGAGGCGCTGCATCTCGGACTTGACCTTGAGGGACTGCTCCAGATGCTCGTCCACGACCAGGCTGGCCTCGAAGACCGTGATGGCCGTGGCCATGGGGTGCAGCCGTGCCCAGTTGTGCAGCCGGGCCAGTCCCAGCATGACCTCCGGGGCCGGGAAGAACCACAGGGACTGCGTGCTCTCCGCCGCCAGGGACCAGCCCCCGATGTCCGTCAGGGACTGGAAGAAGCTCGCGGGCACGGCCTGGGCGTGCACGAGCCAGCAGGCATAGCCGTTGCAGAGAAGCCTTGGCTTCACGCTCTTCGTGACCCTGGTCAGAAGGGATTCGATGCAGGTCATGCGCTCCTCCAGCTGCGTGGACCGCGGGGCCGGTTCATTCGGATACAACCCATGGGCCAACATGACACGCGGTCACGCCGAGCGCAACCCGCAGACCCATTGCGGCTTGACGGCGGGGGGCGCTTTTCCTAGTCAAAAACCCTGACCGCAACACCCTCCATGCAAGGAACGCGCATGTTTTCTCGATTCTTCCGCGACGAACGCCTGGCCATGCTGCACCGCCTGGTGGACCTGGCCCTGGAGGAGGACGGGCGGGACCTGACCTCCGAAGCCCTTTTCCCGCCGGCGTCCATGCTCCAGGCATCCATCGTGGCCAAGGAGGACGCCGTGATGGCGGGCCTGCCCCTCATCTCCGTGGTGCTGGGGCGCATGGGCTGCGCCGATTCCGTCGTGACACTGCTGGCGTCCGACGGCGAAACCGTGGAGAGCGGCCGGGAAGTGGCCCGCATCCTGGCCCCGGCACCGGTCTTGCTCAAGGCGGAGCGGGTCATCATGAACTTCGTCTGCCATCTCTCGGGCGTGGCCACGGCGACGCAGCGCTTCGTGCAGGCCGTCGAGGGCACGGGCGTGCGGGTTCTGGACACGCGCAAGACCACGCCCGGTCAGCGCTACCTGGAAAAGTACGCGGTGCGCATGGGCGGAGGCCACAATCACAGGGCCAACCTCGAAGAAATGCTCATGCTCAAGGACAACCACATCGACCAGGCCGGCTCCATCACCGAGGCAGTGCGCCGGGTCAGGGAGGCCTACGCCCTCTGCCCGCCCCTTGAGATCGAGTGCCGGACCATCGAGGACGTGCGCGAAGCCGTGGCCCTGGCCCCGGAGCGCATCATGCTCGACAACATGCCGCCCGACACGGCCGCACGGGCCCTGGCCCTCATCCCGGCACACATCGAATCCGAGATCAGCGGCAACGTGACGCTCAAGACCATCCGGGCCCTGGCCGAGCTGCGGCCGACCTTCATTTCCACCGGCGCCATCACCCACTCCGCCCCCGTGGCGGACTTTTCCATGCGCCTGACATCAACCCACAGGGGGCACGCATGACGCCGACCCGAATCATCACCGAACGCAAGGAAGCACTGGGCGCGAAGCTCTGCATCCTGGCCCACCACTACCAGGCCGACGACGTGGTCCGCCACGCCGACATCCTCGGCGACTCCCTCGAACTGGCCCGGCGCATCGACGGGCTGGGCGCCGAGCACATCGTCTTCTGCGGCGTGCACTTCATGGCCGAGACTGCGGCCATCCTGGCCAGGCCCGGACAGAAGGTGCACATCCCCGACGAGGACGCCAGCTGCGTCATGGCCGACATGGTGCCCGCGGCTCTGGCGGAGAAGGTGCTGGCGGCCCTCAACCGGGACGGGGCGCGCATCATCCCCCTGACCTACGTCAATTCCTCGGCCGCCGTGAAGGCGGTGTGCGGCCGGCACGGAGGCAGCGTCTGCACGTCGGCCAACGCCAAAACCATGATGAAGTGGGCCCTGGACCAGGGCGACGGCGTGCTGTTCATGCCCGACGCCAACCTGGGACGGAACACGGCCCGCGCCCTGGGCATCGACCCGGCCCGCACCCTGCGCCTCGACGTCCGCGGGCAGGGACGTCATGTTGCGGCCGCCGACCCGGCAACGAGCATCTATCTCTGGCCCGGCCTGTGCGCCGTCCACGCCCTGTTCCACACCGAGCATGTCGAGGCCATCCGCCGCGACGAGCCGGGAGCCCTGATCCTCGTCCACCCCGAATGCAGCCCCGAGGTCGTGGCCATGGCCGACGGCGCTGGCTCGACCTCGTACCTCATCAAGGCCGTGGCCGAGGCCCCGGCCGGCAGCACCATCTACGTCGGCACCGAGTGGAACCTGGTCAACCGGCTGGCCCTGCGCCACACCGACAGAACCGTCCGCCCCCTGCGCACGGCCCTGTGCTCGAACATGGCCAAGATCACCGAAGAAAACCTGGCCCGCACCCTCACGGCCCTGGACACGGCCGAACCCGTGCGGGTCGACGACGACATCGCCCGGCCCGCGCGCATCGCCCTGCAGCGCATGCTCGACGCCTGCCGATAGGACACATGCCATGACATCCTCACGCATGAAGACCGAGGTCCTGGTCATCGGATCGGGCATCGCCGGCTGCACCGCGGCCCTGTGCCTGGCCGACAAGGGGCGCGAAGTCACCCTGCTCTCCTCCGGAGCCTCCCTCGACAACGGCAACACCGCCCTGGCCCAGGGCGGCATCATCTACAAGAACCCCGAGGAAACCCCGGAACAGCTGGCGCGGGACATCACCAAGGCCGGCTGGGAGTTCAACTACGCCGACGCCGTCAGCCATCTCTGCGAGGAAGGACCCAAGGCCGTGGAGCGCATTCTCCTGGACCGCGTGCAGGTGCCCTTCGACCGCACCGAGAGCGGCGACTTCTACCTGACCCGCGAAGGCGGCCACTCCGTGCACCGCATCCTGACCTGCGCCGACTACACGGGCCGGGCCATCCAGGACAGCCTGGCGGCGGCGGTGCTGGCCCATCCCAACATCCGGGTCCTGTGCTGCCGCACGGCCATCGACCTGCTGGCCACGCGCCACCACTCCACCAAGCTCGAATACCGCTACCAGCTGAACAACCAGTGCGTCGGAGCCTACGTCTTCAACGGCGAGACGGGCGAACCGAACACCATCCTGGCCGACTTCACGGTCCTGTGCACCGGGGGCCTGGGGCAGATCTTCCTGCACACGACCAACACGTCCGCGTCCATCGGCTCGGGCATGGCCATGGCCCACCGCGCCGGGGCCACGGTCATGAACCTGGAGTACATCCAGTTCCACCCCACGGCCCTCTTCCACCGTTCGGACCGCAAGTTCCTCATCTCCGAGGCCGTGCGCGGCGAAGGCGCCAGGCTCTTCAACGTCAAGGGCGAGCGCTTCATGGCCCGCTACGACGAACGCATGGAACTGGCCCCGCGCGACATCGTGGCCCGGGCCATCGTCGACGAGATGCTCAAAAGCGGCGAGGACTGCGTCTTCCTGGACGCGGCCAACTACGTGGACCAGAACCTACGCAAGCGATTCCCGACCATCTACGCAAAATGCAAGGAAATCGGCATCGACATGTCCAAGGACCCCATCCCGGTGGTCCCGGCGGCGCACTATTCCTGCGGCGGCGTGCTGGTGGACAGGCGGGGGCGCAGCACCCTGGAGGCGCTGTACGCGGCGGGCGAGATCGCCTGCACGGGCGTGCACGGGGCCAACCGTCTGGCCTCGACCTCGCTTCTTGAAGGGGTGCTGTGGGGGATGAGCGCGGCCGACGACATCAACCAGCGCTATGCGGAAAATTCGTGTTCCCTGTGCCAGCGCCTGCAGGACTCCATCGCGGACTGGATCACCTCCGGCAAGACCGAGATGGAGGACCCGGCCCTCATCAACCAGGACTGGGCCACCATCCGCAGCACCATGTGGAACTACATGGGCATCATGCGCACCACGCCGCGCCTGGAACGCGCCTTCGAGGACCTGCGCAACCTCAACAAGAGGCTGCACACCTTCTACCGCTCCATCCGCGTGTGCAAGGAATCCGTGGACCTCTTCCACGGCTGCCAGACGGCCTACATCGTGACCACGGCGGCGCTGCGCAACAAGACCACGCGCGGCTGCCACTACCGCAAGGATTAGACGGGACCGGGCGAATCAGAGGGGGTTGGAGCGCGCTTCCCCGACCAGGCGGCGAAAGGCGGACGCCCCCTCCCCGGCCTCCATGGAGGCCACCTCCGCGCCCCTGACCTGCAGCCAGGCCACCAGCAGCCCCAGACCGACCAGATTGCGCTGGATGTACACGTCTTCGCCGCCGCTGCGCGTGGCCGTCAGGTAGTTGCCCCGCGAATCCACGGCGAACCCCTCGGCCTCCAGGACGGCGCGCACGATCTCGACCCGCCGGACCCTTTCCCGGCTGCGCTCCCCGCCGAACATGCAGCGGAACTGGATATAACCGGGCGTTTCGTCGTCACACCGACATTCCACGACATACAGATTCTGCTCCAGCCGCAGGGTGCAGTGCATGAAGCACTGGGCCAGGACCGCGTAGCTGCTGTAGTGCGGCATGGCCGAGGCCTCGCCGTGCGGCGCTTCGGCGTGCTCGGACACGGGCCAGGACACGACCGGGTTGACGAGCCCCAGGAGAAAGGACCAGGCCGGGGTGGAGCGCACGTCCTCCATGGAGATGACCGCCCGTTCCGCCGCCGTGGGAAACAGGCCGCCGCCGAGATTGAAGGCGTTGATGACGACCGGGATCTCCAGGCGCATCTGCTTGATGCCGGTCAGACCCCGTGCGGGCTCTCCGGCGAAGGAGAAGATCTGGGACAGGCCGCGCTCCAGGCAGAGGCAGACCAGATCGTGCAGGGACCGGCACTGTTCGGGCCGCAGCGCCTCGCCCTGGGCGCGGAAGACGTGCAGCTGGCTGATTCGCGGGACAACCTGCCCCAGACGGCGCAGCAGGGCCCCGGCGTCGGGGCCGCCCCGCCACAGGTCGCAGGAGTTCGCGGCCTCCTTCCCTTCGGGGTAGACCAGCACAGTCAGCGGGTGCTCCTCGTCGGCCAGGCCGAGGCCAAGGCGCAGGGTCAGGGCCGACGGCGAGAACTTGCAGCACACCGCCCCGATCCAGGCCGTGAAGAAGTCGGCCGCCCGCACCCCGCTCCGCCTGCCGATGAGCACCGCGTCCTCACCGCTGCCGGCCAGCACCAGCACCTCCAGCAACCCGCCGCCCCTGGCCAGTTCCATGGCCTCGATCTCCAGTTCCGCGCGCAGGCGTTCGGGCAGGTCTGCGGACAAGACCATGGACACGAGCTTCTCGCTCACGGCCTCCACCAAAGCGTCGTCGACGAGATCGAGCTGCCGCAGCAGGGCGTCCAGCCGCGGACGCAGATCGTTGGCCTCGACGAGATACTGGTACAGGGCGGGCGTGATGACGAGCCCGGATTCACCGGCCGTATCCGGAAGGTGCATGCGGACCCAGGCCAGCGGGTGCCCCGAACGGACATCGGGGATGACTGCGAGATAGGGAGGGGTCGCCGCGATGGCCGCATGTTCCGTGGACATCCTGGCGTAGAAGGCGAGCTTGGCGAACCAGTCGTGCGCATCCATGAACTCCACGGGGTTCATGGCCTGCAGGAGGTCCACGAGTTTCCGGATGGCGATGGTCAGCCTGCCGGTCAGTTTCGAGATCATGCTCCAGTCCACGACCCTGTCGCCCGTCAGCAGATCGTCGTAGTAGGCCAGCAATGAGAAGCAGAAGGCCGACTGCCTCTGGATGTCCCGGAATGCGTTGTATTTGGCCCGGGGAATCGAGCCGGGCGCGAACGTCTCGAAGGTCCAGTGGGAGAAGAGGCCGAACTCGCCCATCACCCCTCCCCGCCCCGCACGGACACGAGGCCCGCAGCAAAGCACCTGACGTTCACGATCCCCGGCCTCATGGCTTTTCCTTCCCCTCCGGGCCATCCTTTCCCTTCACGCCCGCCGCGTCGGCATCCTGATCCGGCGAAGGCTTGAGCAGATCCACGAAGGGCAGCATCTCCTCGCCCTTGCCGTGCCTGGTCCATTCGAGGACCCGGCGGTAGGCGGGCGACAGGCGCATGAGCTTACCGTAGGCGATGCGCGTGAAAATGTAGATCGGTATGAAAAAGAACGGGTAGAAAACGCTCTGCCCCACTCCCGGAATCGAGAAGGGCAAGTCCATGGGGATGCCGCCGAAACGCATCTCCATCCAGGCGAGAGCGAACGGCAGGGGCCAGATGGACAGGGCGAACGCTCCGGCCTGACTGAAAAAATACTTGCCGAAGGCTTCGTGGGCCTGCTTGTTGACGGCCTTGTAGGCGTCCTTGTCGGAATTGCGCAGCGCCTTGACCGAAAGGTTGTGATGCTTGACCATTTCGTCGTGATAGGCGCCGTAGACCTTCCTGTTCAGCCTGCGGGCCAGAATGGAAGTGACGTCGCCGAGCATTACGCACGCCAGGTTCAGAATCAGGGACCCGATCAGGAAACCCGCCCAGGGTTCGTCGGACACGCGGAATGCCCAGACCACGAAAGGATCGAGGGCCACAAGAAAATCCCGGAACATACCCATAGGTTCGTCAGTCCTTGATGATAAAGTGCGAGGACGGTCCCGCCATGCCTCGACCCAAAGCCTTATCCGACTCCGACGGCCTCGACAATTGTGAAAAGGGAGAAAAAAAGGCCCCGGCGTGAACCGGGGCCTTTGTCACAGCCAGCAAGGGCGCAATGACTAGCCGAAGATGCGGTAATCGAAGAAGCCGCGCAGGACGTAATCGATACCCACATAGAAGGCCAGGACGATGAAGATGCGCTTGAGCAGCTTGTCGGAGAGGTACTTGGACGTGTACGGGCCGACGATGGAACCGATGGCGATACCGACCATCTCAGTGCCGATCAGGGCCCAGTCAATGGGGGTGCCCTTGGTCATGAGCGTCGCGATGCTGGTGATCATGCTGACCAGAACGGCCAGAGCAGAGGTGCCGGCGGCCAGGTACATGGGCAGTTCGGTGATGGCAGTGAGGAAGGGCACCAGCAGGAAGCCGCCGCCGACACCGAGGAACGCGGCCACGGCGGAGATGACGACACCGCCGACGATGGGCAGGATGGGGTTGAAGCTGAACTCGACGCCGCAGAAAGTGAAGTCGACCTTGGCGATGCTCATGCCGAGAATCTTCACGCCGGTCGGGGCAGTGCCGCTGCCGGCCTTCTGAGCCTTGACGGCGTCTTCAAAAGCCTTGGCGGCCTGCTTGGCCTTGCTCTTCTTGGCCTGACCCGCGGCGGAGGTGTCCCAGAACAGGAACATGCCCAGGCCCAAGACAAACAGACCGAACCAGCCCTGGTACTGCGAGAAGGACACCTTGCCTGCGGTCAGGGTCGCGGAACCCCAGGCGCCCAGCAGGGAGCCGGCGCCCAGAGCGATGGCCAGAGGGAACACGAGGCGGCCCATCTTGCCGTAGTTGATGGAAGAGATAAGGGCGGACAGACCGACCAGGAACTGGTTGGATGCACGGATGGAGTCCGTGACGGTCTTGTTCAGTTCGGGAGCGGTGCTCTTGAAGGTCTTGGCGTAGGCGCCGAGACCGAAAACGGTCATGTGGCCGACACCGGCCATGACGCCGCCGAATGCGCCGACGGTGGAGAAGATCCAGCCGACCCAGATGGCCCAGATCAGAGCCAGGACGACGTTGACCTGCGGGCCGCCGGGGATGCCCAGGAAGCCTGCGGGCTTGGCCGGGTCGATCTGACCCTTTTCGGTGCCCACGGGGGCCTTGGCGATGGCCTGCTGCAGCTTGTTGCCGGCAGGAGCGGCGGCTTTCGGCGCTTCGGCGGCGGGGGCGGCGGCAGGAGCGGCGGCCTGTTCAACGGCCGCGGGGGCGGCCTGCGGGGCGGATGCGTTGTCCTGGGCCCACAGGGGCGCGGATACGAACGCCAGGGCGACAAGTGCGGTCACGAGCATGACATGAAAACGTTTCATAAAACCTCCCTTTCTCTCCCGTTGTACAAAGATGTGGTTCTGTCCGGAAATTTTCCTCGCCATCGTCGACGGAGCGCCTTTGGAGACGAAAACACTCGAAAATTGTTGCGCTCCTCTACCACCATCACGGAAAAATTGGCAACTTCCTTCTCTTCGCAACGCCCCTTGCTCCTTTTGTCACACTTTTCACCAAACGATGGCCCTCATTCCCGTTTTTTGGGGTCGAATTTAGTTCATTATTTCACAAGCACGACCACATGGTTCTCGCCTCCGGGAACAAACGGATGCAGTACAGCACAATTCCGCGGTTTGCATGACAAAAAAAAGGCGCCCCGAAGAGCGCCTTGCGTGCGGACAGTCCGAGCAGGGTTCAGGCCGCTGCGGTCTTGGGAGCCTCCTCCACGTCGATGCGCGGCTTGAAGAACCCGAGGACGGGAGCGGCAACGTAGATGGACGAGTAGGTTCCGGCCAGGACGCCCAGCAGCATGCACAGGGCGAAGTCGTGGATCACGCCGCCGCCGAAGATGTAGAGGGCCAGGACGGCCAGGAAGGTCGTGCCCGAAGTGATGATGGTCCTGGACAGGGTCTGGTTCACCGAACGGTTGATGACCGTGTCCAGCGAGGGAGAGACCTTGGCCCGGAGATTCTCGCGGATGCGGTCGTAGACGATGATGGTGTCGTTCAGGGAATAGCCGACGATGGTCAAGAGCGCCGCGATGATGGTCAGGTCCACGTCCTTGTTCATGATGGAGAAGAAGCCCAGCGGAATCATGACGTCGTGGATGAGGGCGACCATGGCGCCGAGGGCGTACTTGAGGCGCAGCACCACGCACAGAACCAGGGTGGCGACGGTGGCGGCGATGACGGAGATGCTCGTGGGCGCGTTCAGGAAATCGAGGACATAGACAACCGTGGACAGACCGGCGGCCATGAGTCCGGCGACCATCCACTTCTGCTCGAAGCGGCCGGAAATGTAAGTCGCGATGAGCAGGACCGCGTAGAAGATGGCCTGCAGGGCCTTCTCGCGCAGATCGGCGCCGACCTTGGGCCCGACCATTTCCAGGCGCTGGATCTCGTGCGCTCCGGCACCGAACTGGGCGTCGAGCCCGGCGGAAACCGCGTCGCGAACCTGATTGGTGGTCTGGTCGGCGAAGGAGACGCGCAGCAGCACCTCGTGGTCGGCGGCGTCGCCGAAGTCCTGCACGATGAGGCCGGGCAGGTCCGGGCTGTTGAGCGCCGTGCGGACCTTGTCGAGCTCGGCCTCCTGGCTGAACTTGACCTGGACGTTGAAACCGCCGGCGAAATCGATGCCGTACTGCGGCCCGCCCTTGAAAAGCAGGGACAGGGTACCGGCGATGAGCAGCACCGCGGAGAGGATGTAGGCGTATTTGCGCAGCCCGACGAAATCTATGCTCGTGTCGTGTCTGATGAGTTCAAAGGACATGGTCGGCTCCTTAAATGCTCGGTTGGGTTCCGGGCTGCCGTCTGGCCAGCCAGGCGTCGAAGAAGATGCGGGACACGAAGATGGCCGTGAACATGGACGCCAGGATGCCGAGCGTCAGGGTCACGGCGAAGCCGCGCACGGGCCCGGTGCCGAACTGGTACAGGATGACGGCGGCGATGACCGTGGTCAGGTTGGAGTCGAGGATGGTCACGGTCGCGCGGGAAAAGCCGTTATGGATGGCCGAGGCCACGGATTCGCCGTGCCGCAGCTCCTCGCGGATGCGTTCGTAGATGAGCACGTTGGCGTCCACGGCCATGCCCAGCGTCAGTATGATGCCGGCGATGCCCGGCAGGGTCAGGGTCGCGCCGAAGGCGGCCAGTCCGGCCAGGATCAGCAGGATGTCGAGAATGACCTCAAAGGACGCGATGAGACCGGCCCTGCGGTAGTAGACCGACATGAAGACCACCACGAAGACGCCGCCGATCAGCGCGGCGATCATGCCGGCGTCGATGGATTCCTGCCCCAGGGAGGGGCCGACCGTGCGTTCTTCGAGGATCGTCACGGGCGCGGGCAGGGAGCCGGCCCGCAGGACGACGGCCAGGTCGTGGGCCTCCTCGGTGGTGAACTGGCCGGTGATGGAGGCGCGGCCGCCGCCGATGCGGTCCTGGATGACCGGGGCGGAGTGAACCGTGCCGTCGAGCACGATGGCCAGTCGCTTCTTGACGTTGGCGCCGGTCACGTCCTCGAAGATGCGGGCCCCGCGGGCGTTGAAATTCATGCCGACATAGGCCTGCCCGTAGGAGTCGAACTGCACGTTGGCGTCGGTGATGTACTCGCCCGTGAGCACGACCTCGGCCTTGAGGACGATGGGGGTCTTGACCTCGGCCCCGCCGCGCTTGTCGACGAGATAGGCCAGCTCGCTCTCGGCGGGCACCTTGCCGGCCACGGCGGCCTGGACGTCCGCACCCTCGTCGACCAGCTTGAATTCGAGATGGGCCGTGCGGCCGATGATGTTGATGGCCCGCTTGGGGTCGTCGAGACCGGGAAGCTGGACGATGATGCGGTTGTCCTGCTGCTTGCGGATGTCGGGCTCGGCCACGCCGAACTGGTCGATGCGGTTGCGGATGGTCTTCAAGGCCTGATCCATGGTCAGGTCTTCGAGATATTTGACGTAACTTTCCGAGGCCGTCAGCACGTAACGCATCTGGCCGTTGCCGGCGTCCTCCCGAGTGGTCACCTCGAAGCTGCCGAAGCGGGCCTTGAGCAGGTCGTCAACCTCCGGCTGCTGTTCCTTCTTGAGGAGTGTGAACTCGAGTTGGCGCGTGCCCAGCAGGCGCGGCCGCAGAACGGGCACCTTTCTTTCGCGGGCCTCGACCCTCAGATCCTGGCCGACGCTGGTGATGGCGTTGGACAGCGCGGTGTCGAGGTCCACGCCCAGGGTCAGATGAATGCCACCCTTGAGATCCAGACCGAGATTGATTTCGTCGGACGGCAGCAGGGCCCCGAGCGAAGAAGTGCGAACCGAAGGAATGGACGGCAGGACGTAAATCAAGGCCACCACAATCACGAACGCGGCAAGCAATGCCCTCCAGCGCAAACTACCCATGAGCGTCATCCTTATCCAAGGCAAACAGGTTAGGTGTGTCGTCGACAAAAAACACGCACCGGGGGGCGAAACCTCCGGCTACGCGTACAAAACAAGGCCTGTTCCCGGTTGCGGAAACAGGCCTGCCTTATCGTAGGACGTGTGAAAAGGCTACTTTTTCTTGTCCTTGGCCTTGCCGGCGTCGGCGGTGATCACGGCCGAAATGAAGGCGCGGCCGACCTGCACCTGGATGTCGTTGCCCAGATCCAGGGTCAGGATGTCGTCCTTGGCCTCCACCACGCGGCCGTACAGGCCGCCGGCGGTGATGACACGGTCGCCGCGCGACAGGTTGTCGAGCATCTGCTTGTGTTCCTTCTGCTTCTTCTGCTGCGGACGGATGAGCAGGAAGTAGAATATGACGAACATGAGAATGAGGGGCATGAAGGTCATGAGGGGCCCGCCGGGCTGGCCTCCGGCCGCGGGCGCCTGTCCCATGGCGTGGGCGATACTTTCGAAAAACATGATGTTTCCTCCGTTGACGTGATGTCGCGTTGTTTCGCGCGTTGGCTACCCTGCGGCAGCCAGAAATTCAAGACCAAACCGTCTAGATGCCCAGAATCTCCCGGTACTCGGAGACCTCGTTCCGCACCTGGACGATCTTTTCGAGGTCCTTGCCGCCGGCGGCAAGGGATTCGGCCTTATCCAGGTGGAAGGCGTATTTCTTGAACTGGCGTTTGTAGGCGAAGGCCTTGGCGTAGTTGAGGTGCGCGTCGAACCCTCTGCCCAGGGCCGCCTGGTAGCGGGCCAGATTCTCAAGCACTTCCGAGTCCCGCGGCACCGCTTTGGCCACGCGCTCCATGGCCGAAACGCTCGACGCGTAGTTGCCCTGCTCGGCCACGGCCCGGGCGTAGAAAAAGAGGGCGTACAGGTCGTCCGGATCGCGCAGCACCGTTTCCTGCAGCAGCCTGGCCGACGTGGCGAGGTCGCCGAACTCGAAGGCGTAGCGGCCGTACTCTCGTTTCCACAGGGTATCCGACGGGTTGCACGCCATGGCCTCGGAGAAGCCCTTGCCGGCCTCATCGGCGCGCCCCAGTCGGCTCAGGGCGATGGCCCGGCCCAGACGGTCCTGACACGTCGACCTGGCAGGCGCCGAGAACAGGGCCAGGGCCGAATTCGCATCGGTGTACCAGGCATGGACGAGCATCTTCACGCGCTCGTATTCCGCATTGTCCGAGCGCCTCTCGCGCACCGTCTTGGGGAGCCTGGCCACGCGCTCCTGCATGTAGCCCACCCGGTCGTCGACGCCCGGGTGGGTGGACAGGTACGAAGGCACATCCCCTCCCCCGGACATCCACTGCAGCTTGCGGATCTTCTCGAAAGCCCCGACCATGCCGCCCGGGCCGAAACCCGCATCCACCAGGTAGCCGAGGCCGTACTGGTCGGCGTCGGTCTCGTTCTCGCGGGTGTACTTGAGCTGCATGGCCTTGGCGCCGGCCACGGTGCCCAGGGCCAGGGCACTGGCCCCCTCCCCTCCCCCCTGGGAGCCCACGAGCACGGCGGCCAGGATGCCCAGCAGCGACCCGGCGCCGGTCAGCTGGCTCTGCTCGATGGACTTGGCGATGTGCCGCTCGGAGACGTGGGCCAGTTCGTGGGCGATGACGCTGGCCAGTTCGTCCTCGCCGTCCAGATTGGTGATGAGGCCGGTGAAAATCGTGATGTGGCCTGCGGCCGAGGCGAAGGCGTTCAGGGCCCCGTTTTTGACCACGGTGACCTTGATGGGGAAGGGCTGCGGCGGCATGGCCGCCACGAGGCGGTCGACGATGGACTGCACGTAGCCGGTGATGCGGGTGTCCTCGATGACGGGGAAGCGCGTCTCGATGATGAGGTCGAACTTGCGGGCCAGCTCGAGTTCGTCACGGATGGTGAACTCGCCGAACGCGTCCGCGACGCTTCGGGGGCAGGTCCAGGCGATGAGGAAGGCCAGCAGCCACGCAGCCGCCCTCGCGCCGCGGGTGCGCATCACGCCCTCGCGCCCCTCGGGTCCACCAGCACCGCCCCGTTGCGCTTGAACCCGCTGGCCAGAAAGCGGCGCACCGGCCCCGACCCTTCGAGGGCGGCCTTGCGCGCCGCCTGTTCGGCGGTCAGGCCGCGGTCGCGTTCGTCGCGGCGCAGGCGGAAATACTCGCGGAACATGTCCTCGACGTGGGCGTAGGATTCGGCCTCCAGCTGATCGAGGTCCGAGCTGCTTATCCCGAGCCCATCCGTGGGCACGGCCTCGATGGCCGCCTGCAGGGGCGCCGGATCGGCCAGGCGGGCGCAGAGCATGCGCGCCAGGTCGTACTCGGAGGATTTGGGGATGAGCTGGATGGGGCTCACGTCCCCCACGTCGCCGTGCAGGGTCCAGAAGCCGGTCAGCAGTTCGTCCAGCTGATCCGTGGAGAGGACGCAGCCGCCGTGAAGCTGAGCCACGTGGTACAGGAAGAGCATGCGGGTGCGGGCCTTGAGGTTGCCCTCGGCCACGGGATTCGTGTCCGGATAGATGCCCGCGAAGGTCGCGGAAATCTGCCGGTAGAGGTCCGTGAAGTCATGCTTGTGGGTGAGGGACACGCCCTCGGGCGCCATGGCGTAGGCTTCGGCCACGCGCGTCCCGCGATCGATCTCGGCCGGGGTGTTGGAGGCGATGGGCAGACAGAATCCCAGGTAGGGAATGCGCCTGGAGTGAAGCAGGGCCGCCAGGAAGGACGAATCGATCCCCCCCGAGAGGCCCATGACGTAGAGCTTGCGGCCCGATATCCGCAGGTAGTCCTGCAGAAAATCACCCAGGGCATCCAGGAGCCCCTCGGAGGCCTTGACCTCCAGAAGCTCCAGCCAAAGATCGAAATCGTCGTCGCAGGGACATTCCATGCGGGGCAAAGCGGCCATGCCTCCTCCCTATGAGTTCATCATGTCCAGGAAATCCTTGTTGCTCTTGGTGCCGCGCATCTTGTCCAGCAGGAAATCCATGGTGTCCACGGAGTTCATGGGGCCCATGATGCGGCGCAGGATCCAGACCTTGTTCAGGACGTCGGGCTCCAGGAGCAATTCTTCCTTGCGGGTGCCGGAACGGTTCAGGTCGATGGCCGGGAAGACGCGCTTGTCCGCCAGGTGACGGTCGAGATAGATGTCGCAGTTGCCCGTACCCTTGAACTCCTCGAAGATGACCTCGTCCATGCGCGATCCCGTGTCGACCAGGGCCGTGGAGATGATGGTCAGGCTGCCGCCCTCCTCGATGTTGCGGGCCGCGCCGAAAAAGCGCTTGGGCCGCTGCAGGGCGTTGGCGTCGAGGCCGCCCGACAGCACGCGTCCTGAGGACGGGGTCGTGGCGTTGTAGGCCCGGCCGAGGCGGGTGATGGAGTCGAGCAGGATGACCACGTCGACTTTGCGCTCGACCAGACGCTTGGCCTTCTCCAGGACCATCTCGGCCACCTGCACGTGACGGGTCGGCGGCTCGTCGAAGGTCGAGCTGATGACCTCGGCCTTGACCGTGCGCTCCATGTCCGTGACTTCCTCGGGACGCTCGTCGATCAGCAGGACGATGAGGTAGGCGTCGGGGTGGTTGATGCTTATGGAATTGGCGATGGCCTGCATGAGCATGGTCTTGCCGGTGCGCGGCGGGGCCACGATGAGGGCGCGCTGGCCCTTGCCGATGGGGGTCATGAGGTCGACGATGCGGGTCGAGTAGTTCTTGTCGCCGTTCTCCAGGCGGAACTGCTCGTCAGGGTAGATGGGCGTCAGGTTGTCGAAGAGGACGATGCGCTTGGCCTCCTCGGGTTCGCGGAAGCAGATCTCCTTGACCCGCAGCAGCGCGAAGTAGCGTTCGCCCTCCTTGGGCGGCCTGATCTGGCCGGAGACGACGTCACCCGTGCGCAGCGCGAAGCGCCGGATCTGGGAGGGCGAGACGTAGATGTCGTCCGGACCGGGCATGTAACTGGACGTGGGCGAACGCAGAAAACCGAATCCGTCGGGCAGGATCTCCAGGACACCCTCGCCGAATATGGAGCCGTTCTGGGAAGCGCAGGCCTGGAGCAGCGCGAAGATGAGCTCCTGCTTGCGCAGGCCGCTCACGTTCTCGATCTGATACTCCGCGGCGATATCCATGAGTTCGGCCATGGATTTGGTTTTCAACTCGGAAAGATTCATAACGAAACCTCGTAACAATGAAATGGCATATGCCTGTGACCGTAGGAGATAAGGAACAGACCAAAAGGTCGAAAATTATGTATTGTGAATTTCGAAAAATGATGGGTCAGAAAAGTGCTCTGGTATGAATATAAAAAACCCTTTCAGAAGATCGCACGGACAATATGTGTTTCTGCTTGAGGACTTGTAGTGTCTGGCAGGGATGGAACAACGGAATATCTGAACGGATCAAAAAAAACAAGAGCCAAGGGGCGGTTAATCGCCCTCGGCTTCATCTTCTTCGGCCTTGGCCTGGAGAATGTCGGCGAACAGGGCCTCGATGGATTTCTTGACCTCGGCCTGGTCCTGCTTCAGGGCAAAGGAGAGCTCCAGGGAAATGAGGCCCATGGCCTGTTCGAGGAGCCTGCGCTCGCCGAAGGACAGTTCCTTGTCCTTGCCGATGAGGATGAGCTCCTTGAGGACGTAGGCCACATCCTTCAGGTCGCTGCTCTTGAGCTTCTCGGAATACTCCCGGTAGCGGCGGTTCCAGTTCTGGCCGGAATAGCCCGTGAAATCGGAGCGGTCCTGCAGGTACGCGCGAATCTCCTCGGCCTGTGCAGAGGAGTAGACGCCGCGCAGCCCGACATTCTTGGCGTTGCGCACGGGAACCATCAACGTGACGTTATTGCTCAGAATACGCACGATGATGAGTTCCGTGGCGACGCCCCCGATCTCCTGGGTCTCAATCCTTTCGACCTTACCGACCCCCTGCGCGGGATAGACGACAAGTTCATCAACTGAAAACACAAGCGACCTCCACAATAACGAAATCGGACTGCATGGAAAAAAAAGAATAGCGCAAAATCGAAACGGCGTCCACTAAGCTCTGAAGTCAGCCACAGGTCAGCGTGCGTGCAGGCGCGCCGTCGCGGCGTCCAGGCCTTCGCGGCAATACTGCAGAACCGACGTCACCGCAGCATCGAGAACCTGGCCGACCTGCTCCCACTCCGAGGGAAGAAAGCCCTTCAGCACGTAGTCGGCCATGGCCTCGGAACCATCGGGCCGGCCGATGCCCAGTCGAAGCCGGGAAAAATCCCGCGTCCCGAGATGGGCGGCCACGGACTTGAGACCGTTATGCCCGGCAAGCCCGCCCGAGAACTTGAAGCGCGCCGTGCCCAGGGGCAGATCCAGCTCGTCGTGCAGGACCAGGACGCGCTCCGGGGCGATGCCGTTCTTGCGACAGAGCTCCCCCACCGACTGCCCGCTCAGGTTCATGAAGGTCTGCGGCTTGACCACCAGCCAGCGCCGGGCCCCGTAATTCTCGCTCACGTCCCACACTTCGGCCTTGGCGCGCACGCCCCTGGCCTCGCACGATGCGCCGGGCTCGGCGGCCCAATGGGCCACGAGGCGGTCGGCAAGGAGAAAACCGAAATTATGGCGGGTCCGGGCATACTTTGGACCCGGGTTGCCCAACCCGACAATCAGGCCGTCGTACGTCATGGGGAACCGTCAGGGGAGAGAAATGGACAGGGCGGAGAGAATGGAGGCCCTGCCGGGCAGGGCCTCCGGAATGAACGGACTAATCTTCCTCGCCAGCCTTGGCGCCGCGACCGGCCTGGATGGTGACGACGGGGTAGTTGCGGTCGTATACGGCCTTGACCCCTTCGGGCAGCACCAGCTGCTCGACGAAGACCTTCTCGGCGATGTCCAGATCGGCCACGTCGACGACGATGGAGTCGGGGATGATGGTCGGCAGGCAGCAGACCATGACGCGCTCCTCGAGAATCTCGAGCTTGCCGCCCAGGACGACGCCCTTGGCGCGGCCCACGGTCTCGACCGGAACAGTGACCTGCACTTCCTTGTCGAGGTCGATGCCGATGAAGTCCACATGATCGTAGCGGCGCTTGACCGGGTGGGAGACCAGCTTCTTGAACAGGGCGTTGCGCTTCTCCACCTGCCCGTCGACTTCGATGTGCAGTTCGAGCATCTTCGAGTAGCGAACCTTCTCGAAAACCTTGCCCAAAGCCATGTTGTCTACGGTAAAGGAGATGTTTTCACCCTTGGAGTTGTAGAAAACACCGGGAACCAACCCATTGGAACGCAAGCGGGCGCACGGGCCTTTTCCCCTTTCCTCGCGCTGCTTCAGCTGCAAACTAGTGACTTCAGACATGCTTTTCTCCTTTATTCATCAACTAAAAAATAGGTCTGTTCCGAACAGGTTCAGCTGAACAGCACGCTCACCGACGATTCGGAATGGATATTGTGAATTGCCTTGGCAATGAGACTGCCAACGGAAATAACCTTGAATTTGTCGCTCGCCGCGGCCTTGGGATTGAGCGGGATGGTGTCCGTGACGATGACCTGCGAAAAGGCCGAACTCATCAGGCGCTCCACCGCCGGACCCGACAGGACCGGGTGTGTGGCGCAGGCCACCACGTCCTCGGCGCCGTTCTCGGCCAGCAGGTTGCCGGCCTCGGTCATGGTGCCGGCCGTGTCGATCATGTCGTCCAGGACCACGGCGATCTTGCCCTTCACGTCGCCGATGAGCTGCATGGCGTGAGCCTTGTTGGGGCCCTCGCGACGCTTGTCGACGATGGCCAGGCCGACGCCGAGGCGCTTGGCGTACGCCCTGGCCCGTTCCGTGCCGCCGGCGTCCGGCGAAACGACGATCAGGTTGTCGCCGAGCTTGCGGATGTATTCGAGCAGCACCTGGGCGGCGTACAGGTTGTCGACGGGCTTGTCGAAAAATCCCTGGATCTGCCCCGAGTGCAGATCGATGGTCAGCACGCGGTCCACGCCCGCCGCGGAAATGAAGTCGGCGACCAGCTTGGCGCTGATGGGAACCCTGGGCACGACCTTGCGGTCCTGGCGGGCGTACCCGAAGTACGGCACCACGGCGGTCACGCGGCCGGCACTGGCGCGCTTCAAGGCGTCCAGCATGAGGCACAGTTCCATCAGATTGTGGTTGACCGGTGCGCACGTGGACTGGACCACGTACACGTCGTCGCCGCGGACGTTGGCGCCCATTTCGACCCGGATCTCGCCGTCGCTGAAAACGTCGACCAGGGACGGGGTAATCTTGCAGCCCAGATGATCGCAGATGCGGGCGGCCAGGGCGGGGTTTGCGGTCCCCGTGACGATTTTCAGTTCACCGACGCGTGGCATAGTCTTTCCTTCAAAATGTATGGCTGGGGCGGGAGGATTCGAACCTCCGAATGACGGAACCAAAACCCGTTGCCTTGCCAGCTTGGCGACGCCCCAACACAGGTCGCCCGGCCTGTCCGGCCTACGGCTCCCCCGAGTAAAACAAAAAGACCGCCAGGTTTGTCGACCCGCAGCCCGACCAGAAAACCCTCACGAATCCAGCCGCACTGGCCTCCCGGAATGGTTGCCGTAGCAGACGTGCCCGAGGGAGCGCAGCCTGCCTGCGCAACGCGCGGCATTCTCGGAAGACGAAAAAAGAGCCACGAAGCTGGAGCCGCTGCCGCTCATGACACATGCATCGGCAAAACCATCCAGAATCAGCTCTTTGATACCGTAAAGCACTGGAAATTCTTGAAAAACGACTTCTTCAAAGCTATTCCAGAGCTCGGGCGGTTTCGTGAAGCAAAGATTCTTAATAGGGCTAAAATTCAGTGTCAACTCTTTTCTTGGACGCACCAGTCCCTGCGCCAGCATCTCGTCGTAGCGCCTGTAGGCCCACGCCGTGTTGACGTGCACCTGCGGGCAGACGACCAGCACGACGTAGTCGTCCAGGCTCATGGGCACGGGTTCGAGCCCTTCGCCGATGCCCGTGACCCAGGCCGGGACGTTGGACAGGAAAAACGGCACGTCGGCCCCCAGGGACAGGGCCAGGTCCGCCAGCTCCCCAGAGTTCAAGGCCTTGTCTGCGGCCCTGCCGTTGAGCCACCGCAGCAGCGCGGCGGCATCGCTGCTGCCACCGCCGAGGCCCGCGCCCATGGGAATGCCCTTGTCCAGGTGCACGGCCAGGCCGGGTGCAAAACCCGTGGCCGCGGCAAAACGTTCGTAGGCCCGGGTCAGGATGTTCTCGCCCGCGGCCAGCGAAGGGTCCGAGCAGGTCAGGCGAAAGCCCTCCCCGTCCTCGGCCAGGGTCAGGACGTCGCAGGGCGAGGGCAGCGGGTAGAAGAGACTTTCGATCTCGTGATACCCGTCCGCCCGCACCCCGACAATGTCCAGATAGAGGTTGACCTTACAGCCGGCCGTAAGCTCCTGCGGCATCTTCGCCCTCGCAAAAAAGCGCCCTTCCGGGCGCTTTTGGATCATGACAGCGGGATGGTCCGGAACACGTTGCGTCCCTGTCGTTTGAGAAGGAGCATGACGACGCCCTTTTCCTTGGCGTCGCCAGAGATGACGTCCTGCAGGGCCTTGGCCGTGTTCACGGCCTTGCCGTTGGCCTCCAGGATGACGTCTCCGGCGGCCAGGCCGTTCTGGGCCGCGGGCGAACCTTCCGCCACCTCGACAACCAGCAGGCCCATGGCCCGGCCGAGTTCCAGGGCTCCGGCCTCGGATTCGGTCACGGGCCGCACGCTCAGCCCGAGCACGGCTTCGCCGGGGGCCTCGGGAGAGCCGCCGGGGCGGGCCTGGGCCACCTTCTCGGCGTTGCGCTCACCAAGGACCAGGGTCAGCTTCTCGGTCTTGCCGTCGCGCCACACGGTCACGCCGACCTTGGCGCCGGGCAGCAGGTCGCCGATCTTGCGGGTCAGGTCGCCGGCGTTGGCCACCTCGACCCCTTCCACGGACGTAATGACGTCGCCGGCCCTGATCCCCGCCTTGTCCGCCGGGTCACCGGGGGTGACGGAGGAAACGAGAGCGCCCTTGGCGTCCTTCAGACCCAGGGCCTTGGCGGAGTTGGCGTCCACGTCCTGGATGGACACGCCGAGCCAGCCGCGCTTGACGGTCTTGTATTCCTTGAGCTGGTCGATGACCTGTCTGGCCAGACGGCTGGGGATGGCGAAGCCGATGCCCTGCCCCGAGGCTATGATGGCCGTGTTGATGCCGATGACCTGGCCGTCGAGGTTGATGAGGGGCCCGCCGCTGTTGCCGGGGTTGATGGAGGCGTCGGTCTGGATGAAGTTGTCGTAGGGGCCTGCGCCGATGGTCCGGCCCTTGGCGCTGACGATGCCGGCCGTGACGGTGTGGTCCAGGCCGAAGGGGTTGCCGATGGCCATGACCCACTGGCCGACCTTGAGGGCGTCGGAATCGCCGAAGGCCAGATACGGCAGCGTCCCCTTGGGCGCGATCTTGAGCAGGGCCAGGTCGGTCTCCTTGTCCGTGCCCACGATCTCGGCGTCATAGGACACCTCGCCGTTGCCGTCGGCGCGCAGATTGACCTTGATGGAATCGGCGCCCTCGACGACGTGGTTGTTGGTCACGATGTACCCGTCGGGCGACATGACGAAGCCCGAGCCCAGGGAACGCTGTTCGCGGGGCACGCGCCCCTGCTCGCCGAAGAAGCGCTCGAACTGGTCGAAAAAGTCGCCGAAGGGGTGCTGGCCGCGCGGCCCCTGGCGGAAAAACTGCTGCATGTCAGGCTGGCCCTTGACCACCTTGACCGTGCTGATGTTGACCACGGCCCGGCCCGATGTCTCGGCCAGATCCGTGAAGTCCGGCAGCTGGGCGGCCGTGGCGGCCGACGCCAGGAACAGGCAGAGCAAAGCCAGGGAACGAATTGCGTATTTCATGAGATACCTCCGTTGCTACGAGGAGAAAGCGAAAGCATGAGCCGTGCCATCCGGCGTGCCGCCCCGGCCGCGCTGTGCAGCGGAACGGCCGGCGCACATATGCGTGCACGAAAATGCACAAGAGCGCGTCGGGGCATCAACGAACGGCACAATTTTGCACATCAGGACAGTCCGGATCCTGCACAAAACGCATGGTCATCCACTCCGACCAGTACATCCACCCGGGGCTCCCGGAACCCACGAAACCTACGTGCCCGCCGGTCTCCGGCATGACCATCGAAACGGCATCGTTGGCGCGCACCTCGTTCACGGGAAAGCAGCGCGGCCCCAGGAAGGGGTCGTTGACGGCGTTGATGAGGCATGTCCTGCGTTCGATCCGTGACAGGAACTGCCCGGAACTGGAGCGCCGCCAGTAATCGAGGGCGTCGCGGAAACCGTGCATGGGCGCCGTGAACCTGTCGTCGAACTGGCGGAAGGTCCGCAGCCTGTGCATGCCCGTCAGGTCGAAGACGCCGGGAAAGACCCGACTCTTCCGGATAATCTTCTTTCGCAGCAGGTCAAGCAGGTAACGCATGTAGACGGCGCACTCCGGCCGCTCCAGGGCCCCGGCCGCATCCTCCAGGTCGCACGGCACGGACAGGGCCACAGTCCGGCGCACGATGCCGGGAACCTGCGCCGGGTCCTCGCCCAGGTACTTGAGCGCGACGTTGGCGCCGAGGCTGAAGCCGATCAGGTCGACGCTGCGGTAGCGCCCCAGGGACTCGACCATGAGCAGGACCTCATGCAGGTCCCGGGTCCACCCGGAGTGGTACATGGTCGGCTTGCGGTTGAGCTCGCCGCCGCAGCTGCGGTGGTTCATGGCCAGAACGTCCAGGCCGTGATGCCTGGCGGCCCTGGCCATGCCGAGCACGTACTTGCTGCGCGAGTGCCCTTCCAGGCCGTGCAGGATAAGGGCCAGCCGGTCCGACCCTGACCGCGACCAGTCCAGATCGACGAAATCCCCGTCCGACGTCTCCAGGCGCTGGCGCTCGTACGGCACCCGCGCCCGGACCCGGAAAACATGGGGGAAAAGCGTCTGCACGTGGCCGCTGGAAAAGGGAAAGGCGGTCCGCAGCCGCACCACGGCCTACTCCTCTACGTACACGCGGGTAATGAGGACCGGCTCCTTGGGCACGTCCTGATGAAAGCCGTGGTTGCCGGTGGGCACGGCGGCGATGGCGTCCATGACCTCCAGGCCTTCGGTCACGCGGGCGAACACGGCATAGCCGAAGTCACGCGCGCCGTGGTCCAGGAAGGCGTTGTCGCGCAGGTTGATGAAGAACTGGGAGGTCGCGCTGTCGACGACCTGGGTGCGGGCCATGGACAGGGAGCCGCGCAGGTTCTTCAGGCCGTTGTCGGCTTCGTTCTTGATGGGCTTGCCCGTCTGCTTCTCGCGCATGCCTTCGGTCATGCCGCCGCCCTGCAGGACGAAGTTCGGGATGACGCGGTGGAAGATGGTTCCGTCGTAGAACCCGTCGCGCACGTAGTTCAGGAAGTTCTCGCAGGTGATGGGGGCCTTGTCCTCGAACAGTTCGATCTTCATCGTCCCCATGGACGTTTCCATGACTATCATGATGGTTTCTCCTTGATTGTGTTTCGTTCGTTGCGCGCCGACCCGGCGCCTCAGGGCGCGTGCGGGGCCGACCACTCCAGCACCAGGGCGTCCTCGCCGCTGTCGGCGTAGTAGCCCCTGCGCAGCCCGGCCTGCGTGAAACCGCAGCTTTTGTAAAGAGCCCGGGCCGCCGCGTTGCCGCCGCGCACCTCCAGCACCGCGCGCTGCGCGCCCAGAAGGCGCGCCCGCTCCAGGCAGTAGCGCAAGAGCGTCCCGCCGATGCCCTGCCCGCGGCGGGACGTGTCCACGGCGACATTGACTATTTCCAGTTCGCCCGCCACGATGTAGGCGGTCAGATAGGCGACCAGGCGCGGGCCTTCGAACACCCCGGCCGCGAAGAAGCGGTCCTGCCCCAAGAGGGTTTCGAACCGCCCGGCGTCCCAGGGGTCGTCGAAGACGGCGGCTTCCAGGCCGGCCAGGGCCCGGGCGTCGCCGGGTCCGAGCGGGCGGGTATGCAGGCCGGGTTCGTGCATCGTGTTCAATCCTGAAAAAAAGTGCGGGTGCCCATGTCGACGGAATCGAGTCCGGACAGGATCTACGTGGTGGATGCCGAGAACCGCCCCCTGGCCGTCATGTCCCCCGAGGAGGTCCATGCGCAGGGGCTCGCGCACCGCGGCGTCCTGCTGCTGATCACGGACCGCCGCCGACGCCTCGCCCTGCGCAGGCTGCCGGCCGACCATCCCCTCCACCCGGGGCGCTGGGATGTGGCCGGGAGCGGTCATGTCGTCGCCGACGAGGCGGCCGAGGAGGCTGCCCAGAACCGTCTGCCCGCGGCAGCGGCCGATCTCGGGGACAGCCTGCGGCACGTGTGCACCCTGGCCGAGGGCGCCGGAACTGGAGCCGAGATCGTCGAGGTCTTCGAGGCCGAACTTCCGGACCAGGCCGCCCAGACCCTCTCCAGGGACCTCTCCCTGCTCTTCGTGGACCGGGACGAACTCGACGCCCTGGTCTCATCCTTCCCCGACCAGCTCTCGCCGGACCTGCTGACGGTCTGGCGGACCCGCCTGTACGAACGCGCGCCTAGTTGATGTAGACCTTGGAGAAGGTCGCCTCGTCCTCCAGGGAACGGCCCGTGCCGCGCACCACCGTGGTCAGTGGGTCGTCGTCGATGTGGACCATGAGGGCGCTCTGCTGCGTGATGAGCTTGTCCAGGCCTTTGAGGAGCGCCCCGCCGCCGGCCAGCAGGAGGCCGTTGGTGGCGATGTCGGCCACCAGCTCGGGCGGCGTCTTCTCCAGGGCCCGGCGCACGGCGGCGACGATGGCCGCCACGGGCTCCCTGATGGCTTCGCGCACGTGGGCGTCGGTCAGGACCACGGACTTGGGATTGCCGTCCACGAGGTTCTTGCCGGCCACGCGGTACTGCAGAGGCTCGGCCAGGGGCACGGCGGAGGCGATCTGGATCTTGGCCGCCTCGGCCATGTTCTCGCCGATCAGGAGCTGGAACTCGTCCTGCACGTAGCGCTGGATGGCGTCGTTGAGCTCGTCGCCGGCGATGCGCACGGACTCGGAATAGGCCACGGCCGAGAGGGAGATGACCGCCACCTCCGTGGTGCCGCCGCCGATGTCCACGACCATGTTGCCGCGCGGCTCGTGGATGGGCAGTCCGGCGCCGATGGCCGCGGCCATGGGCTCCTCGATGAGCTTGACCTCGCGCGCGCCGGCCTGCAGGGCCGACTCGACCACGGCCCGCTTCTCGACCTGGGTGATGCCCGCGGGCACGCAGATGACCATGCGCGGCTTGACGATGCGCATGCCGGTGATGACCTTGCGCACGAAATAGGAGATCATGGCCTTGGTCACCTCGAAGTCGGCGATGACGCCGTCCTTCAAGGGACGCACGGCCCTGATGCGATCCGGGGTGCGGCCGAGATATTCCTTGGCCTCGCGGCCCACGGCCAGGATGGAGTCGTTGCGCACGTCGAGTGCCACTACCGAGGGCTCGTTGAGGACGATGCCGTCCTTGGGCGAGTAGAGGAGCGTGTTGGCCGTGCCGAGGTCCATGGCCAGGTTCTTGCCGAGAAAGCCGAAAAGCTTGCTGAAAAACATGAAGGCCCTACCTGCTTACGGGTGTGAGTCGGGGTTGTCGGGTTCGGAGGGCTCGTCGAATTCCGCCAGGATCGGCGGGGCGAGCTGCTTGACCTTGTTCTTCAAATACAGGTTCTCCAGGAAAAGCGCCAGGTAGTCGGCAGCCATCCGGGCGAAGGCGCGGATTTCCTCGTCGATGACGCGGCACTCCCGGTCGCCGAAGACGAGCACGCCGCGGCAGCGCCGGTGCACCTTCAGGGGCAGGGCCAGCAGCGTGTTCAGGGCCGGGCTCGGGACGTCGCGGCCGAAAAGCGGGGTACGCCCCAGCTCGCTCTTGCCGTCGCCGAAAAAGACCGACCGGTTCTTCTTGAAGACCCAGCCCAGAAGGCCGCTGCCCGTGCTGAAGGTCTGCTTGGCGGCCACGTTGTCGGGCATGAAGGGCTTGTTGCTGCCTTCGAGCAGGTAGTTGTCGCCCCACTCGTCGCTGACCACGAGGAAGGAGTACTCGTAGCCGCAGGCCCCGGCCAGCAGGGCCAGGTAGCGGTTCAGGAAATCCGACCACCGCGGGTGCTTCTCGCGCAGGGCGTGGACCTGCTGCATGACGCCGTAGAGGGCCTGCTCGCGGCTGGAGACGCCGGCCGCGCCCACGTCGTCGACGATGGCCGCGACCACCCCGGCGAACAGCGACAGCACGCGCTGGTCCTTGGAGGTGAAGGCGTAGGTCTTCTTGCTGTCCATGCACAGGGCGCCCATGCCCCCAGGCAGGGGGCAGCCCACGAAGACCTTGATCTGCTCTTCCTGCTCCGAGCCGTAGTAGCCCAGGAACGTGTTCTTCTCGTCGAACTTCTCCACGGCCAGGGGCGCGTTGTTCTTCAGTATCCAGCCGACCAGGCCGTAACCCGGGTCGATGCACAAGTCCTTGCGGATGGAATCCCCCAGGCTGAAGGACGCGCTCAGGTCGAAGCGGCCTTCGGGGTTGCGGCAGAACAGCACGACGGAATAGGCGTCGAAGACGCTTCCGATGCTTTCCAGCAGCCTGTTCAGGGACGGGTATTTGGTCGTGGTCATGTGATGCGTGCGCTCTTGCTGCAGTCCGGGACGGAGCCGGACGCGAATCCGGTCAGACGGACATAGAGGGAAACGTGACCGGCGGCAACAGTGCCGGCACGGGTCGGATCATCTGGAAAATCCAGTTTACGGACAGGGCAAAACATGCCACACAGTCTACACACAACGGTAACAAACACAATGGGATAGTTGGCCGCCCGCATGTCCTGGCACAAAGCTTTCTCGAAAATTCCAGCCCTGGCCGCCCTGAAAAACGGGCAGTTGCTGCCTAAATCCCCCCTGCGCGGCCTGGGGGAGCTGCGGACGTTTCTCGATTATGTACACATCAGGCACTGCCTGCTGAAGCCGTATTCCGAGCAGCGCAACTATCCCCTCGTCGACGCCCGCGACCTGCTCCCCTCCTTCGAACCGAACCTGACGGAATACCCGGAGCTTCCGGGTTTCTCCATGGTCGCCTTCGAACGCCCCCTGGACTATTTCAACGAGGTCTTCCAGTTCGACCTCCTGCACACCTGCCGCGACCCCGACCTCCGGGTGGCCGGCGACAGCTGCGTCCTGGAGAGCCCCCTGCACGTCAGCAACCTCGACGCGTTCCTGGCCCATCTGCCCCGGGAGCTGCGCGAGGAGTTCCGGGCCGACACCCAGGACCGCCAGATCTCGGACATCGCCAGTTACAGCCTGCTCGTGGGCTACCTCTCCCGCATGGACCGCGCCCATGTCCTGTCCCTGGACCGCGAAGGACAGTTCTACCTTTCGGGGATCTACGCGTCCCTGCCCTCGGACCTGGACACGGAACTCAAGCGGTTCGGGCTCAAGGCGCGCAAGTTCCGGCCCGACGACAACATCCTCTACGAGCGCAACCGCGAGTTCGTGTACCAGTTCCTGATGGAGCTGTACGGCTACCCCATCTCCTCGGAACGCAAGACCTCGGCCGCCATCTTCGCCAGGCGCCTGCACAAGATGGGCGAACGTTTCCTGATCAAGGCCCTGGGCCAGTCGGACCGCACCCTGACCTCCATCTTCAGCACCGGGCCGGGCCAGCCCTACCCGCAGGTGGAGAAGGTCGCCCTGGTGCCGGTGGAGACGAGGGCCGCGGAGACCCTCGATTTTCTCGAAAGCGAAGGTTTCTTCCTGGACCGCAGGAAACGGGTCGTCATCCTGCGCGTGGTCTACAGCCAGCACAAGTTCGACCCCAACAACGTCCGCCAGGACCGCGCCCTGTCCGTGCTGCGGCAGGAGATCGTCCATCCCCTGACCGGCCGGGTCTGCACGTCCGTCAACCTGGTCAAGGACACCTACACCATGAGCCTCAAGCTCAACGACATCGTGCGCGGCGAGTTCGTCGGCACGGCCGTCTACAAGCGCAACGAGCTCGTGGAGAACACCGAGAGCCACGCGAACCGGCTCAAGTTCCTGCACTCGTGGCTGTGCAAGCACCAGCGGCGCATGATCGCCTACTCCGACGAATTCTACTCCGAGATCGTGCACGTCCTGGACGGCTACCTCTCGGACCCTGAGCTGACCGACGAATTCGACGACCTGCGCGACCTCTACCAGGAGGTCTGGGGCTCCTACAGCTTCATCAAGCAGGCCCGCAAGATCAAGCAGCTCGAAGACCTCAAGGACCGACTCCACAAGGGCAAAAGAATCTCGTATCTCGAAACGCTGACCCTGGCCACGGCACTCATCTCGGAGCTCAAGTTCGAGTTCGCGACCTTTTTCAAGCCTCTCATCAGCCAGGCCATCCACTTCGCTGAAGCCATGCTCAACGACCGCTACCTGATCCGAACCTACGTCCGGGAAAAGGACGACAACCTCACGGAAAACGGCCTGCGCATCAAGAAGCTCTACCGCAGGCTCGTCTCCCTTGTTGACGAACTGAAGGCCATACGCAAAACAAGGGCCGAAGCATGATTTTCCTCATCCTTTAACAGCAGGATACACCTATGTCCGAATTGCTGACCACCCCCCTTCACGCCTGGCACAAGGAAAACGGCGCCAGGATGGTCCCCTTCGCGGGCTGGGACATGCCGGTCCAGTACGTGGGCATCCTCGAGGAGCACAAGCACACCCGGGCCGCCGCCTCCATCTTCGACATCTCCCACATGGGCGAGTTTCTCCTGGCCGGCGACGGCGCCACCGACGCCCTGGCCCGGGTCGTGACCCACAACCTGGCCACCCTGGCCCCGGGCAAGTGCCGCTACGGCTTCCTCCTGAACGAGAAGGGCGGCGTGCTGGACGACCTCATCGTCTACCGCCTGGAGACGGAGAAGTACATGCTCGTGGTCAACGGCGCCTGCATCGACTCCGACTTCGCCTGGATCGGTTCGCGCATCCCCAAGGACCTGACCTTCGTCAACCAGAGCTTCGGCATCGCCAAGATCGACCTGCAGGGCCCGACGTCCTTCGACGTCCTGTCCAGGGTCATCCCCGGCGACTGGGCGACCCTGGGCTATTTCGGCTTCCGCGAGGCGGAGGTCGAGGGCTTTCGGCTCATCGTCAGCCGCACGGGCTACACGGGCGAGTTGGGCTACGAGTTCTACCTGCCCTGGGCCAAGGCGCAGGTCCTGTGGGACCTCCTCATGGCGGACCCAGACGTGCGCCCGGCGGGCCTGGGCGCCCGAGACACCCTGCGTCTGGAGGTGGGCCTGCCCCTCTACGGCCAGGACCTGGACACCGAACACACCCCCGTCGAGGCGGGCTACGGGGCCATGCTCAAGAGCGAGGCCGACTTCATCGGCAAGGCCGGCCTGGAAACGGTGCGCGAAAAGCTCATCGGCCTGCGCATCGACGGCCGCCGCAGCGCCCGCCATTACGACGAGGTCTTCGTCGGCGAGACCAGGGTCGGCACGGTCACCAGCGGCTCCATCGCGCCGAGCCTGGGCTGCTGCGTGGCCATGGCCTACGTGCGCGCCGACATGGCCGACGAGACGTCCTTCACCATCAAGGGCGCACGGACGAGCCTTGAGGCCGTCCGCGTCGACATGCCCTTCTTCACCGCAGGCACGGCCCGCAGAAAGCTGGGCTGATGTCTCGCCTCAACTCCTTCCATCTGGCTCCCGCCCTGTGGCGGGAGCCTTTCGTGCTGGACGGCGAGGAGGCCCGCCACCTGATCCGCGTGCTGCGCGCCCGGGTCGGCGACACGGTGCGCCTCTTCGACGGCCGCGGACGATGGGGGATCTTCCGCATCGAGCGGATCGGCAAGCGGGACGCGGGCCTGGGTCTGGTGGAAGAACACGCTGAGCCCGCGCCGGCTTTCCCCCTGACCTTGGCCGTGGGCTGGTCCAAGGGGCTCAGGCGCGGGTTTCTGCTGGAAAAGGCCGTGGAGCTCGGCGCGACGGCCGTGTGGTTCTGGCAGGCCGCCAGGTCCCAGGGCGAGGTCCCCGAGGACGGGAACGAAGGCTGGGAACGCCAGCTCATCGCCGCGGCCAAGCAGTGCGGCACGGCCTGGCTGCCCGAGATCCGGACTTTCACCGGGCCCGGAAACGTCGCACAGGCCGCAGAAGGCATGAGTTCGAAAGTGCTGTGCTGGGAAAGGGAGGACGCGCGCCTCGTCGATCCCGACGCACTGGCGACCCGCCAGGGCTGCGTGGCGGTCCTGGGCCCCGAGGGCGGGCTGGAGGACAGGGAGGCCCGCGTCTTCATGGAGCACGCCTTCACCCCGGTCAGCCTGGGCCCGAGCATCCTGCGCTTCGAGACCGCCGCGACCTTCGTCCTTTCCCTGCACCTCTGGGCGGCCAGCGGAAGATAATCCCCGCCCCGCCCGCCGCGCCCTACAGCCGCGACATCCGGTCCAGTTCCCCTTCCAGCAGCCTGCGCAAATCCTCCTCCAGGTCCATGGCCCGGTCCGTGCCGCCGTCCCTGACCGTCTTGAAGAACTCCGCGCACAGGGCCCTGGCCTCGCGGTCCCAGGTGCCGGTCAGGCCCTGCTTTCCGCCGTCGGCCGGGACCGGCAGGAAGTCCTTGTCGCGCACGGCGTGGGACCAGTGGATGACGTACCAGTAGTGCATGAGCAGGCGGTCCAGGAGGATGTAGACCCACTGCACCGTCCCCAGGGGCCCGACCTGCACGCGCCGCCGGCCGATGCCCATGCCCATGAGCCGCCCCCTGACCAGCCCTTCCCCCTTGAACAGCGCGGCCAGCCCCGCCGCCGCGCCGCCCACGCCGGCGAAGAGCCCCAGGCTGTGCCCCAGGGTGGCCAGGTCCAGGGCCGCCCCGGCCGCGCCGCCGGCGGCCACGGCCGCGGCCACGAGCCGGGTCTTGCCAAGGCCGAAGACGGTCCAGGTGGTGGTCGAAAACAGGTCCTCGCGCAGCACGGACTGCTCCGGCAGCGCGAAGGAGCGCCTGTCGTGGCGGAACTGCAGGCAGACCTGGTCGTGCAGGCGGCCCTCCTCGGCCCGGATGCGCTCCTCCAGCCGCCTGGCCAGCACGGCCTCTTTGGCGGCCCGATCCTCGTCCTCGGCCAGGGGGGCGGACTCGCTCATGGTCAGGACGCGCCGCAGGAAGTCCACGGTCAGGGCCGCGCACTCGGCGTTGCGGCGCTTCCAGTCGCGGGCGAAGGCGTCCACGACCCGGCCCAGGGCCCCCTCCCAGTCCTGCTCCAGGGCGCGCAGGCTCTCCAGGAGGCGCAGGCGCTCGGCGAAGGTGGCCCGCAGGGCGTTGAAGACGCGGACCATGTTGAAATGCCGGCGCAGCTCGGCCTTCCATTCATCCAGGAACTCCTCCTCGCCCGTCTTGCAGTTGAGGATGGCCATGCGCGGACGGCCCGTCAGCCGCAGGATCTCCATCTCGGCCTTGTCCACCTGCCGCATGGGCCGCGAGGCGTCGAGGACGTAGATGATGCCGGCACCCGCGATGACCGGCGTCAGGAGTTCGCATTCGTGGGCCATGCCCGGGTCGTCGGCGAACTCGGCCAGGAATGCCGGCAGCACCTCGGACTCGGGTCCCGAAAACTTCCGCATCCAGCCCAGGGTCTGCACGGGGTTCTGGAACCCCGGCGTGTCGACGAAGGCGATGACCTCGCGGCCGTCGATGGACACCGGGTAGGCCTTGGCCGCCACCGTTTCGCCGGGCCGGGCGCTGATGCGGATGGCGTCGTTCTCGACGAGGGTGGCCACCACCGAGGACTTGCCCTCGTTGGGGTGTCCGATGACGGCGAAGACCGGAATGTCGCTCATTCTGCAGCTCCGAAGATGTCGACGCGAAGGGGTGCGAGCCGTTCGACGGCCGAGGACCAGACTTCCCGGTCCACCGCTGACGGCGCGGTCAGCCACCGGCCGTGCGAGGGCCGGCCGCAGAGCACGAGGGTCAGGCTGCGCCCTCCCGTCTCGTCGCGCCCCAGGGTTTCGAGGGCCTGAAGATTTTCCCTGATGGGAGGCTGCCACGCCTCCACCAGCACGATGTAGCGTTCGCGTCCGCCGGTCCATTCCAGCCCGGCGCACTCGCCCAGGACCCGCCCCACGTCGCCGCTCTCCAGGGCGGCCGCGACCACGCGCACCGGCCGCTCCCCGCCGACGCGCAGCGCCGTGGCGGCCAGATCCTCCCCGGCGACGCGGCCCTCCAGTTCGGGCGGCAGCAGGAAAACGCACCCGGCCTCGTCAGTACCGGCACGTCCGGCCGGCGAGGCGGCTTCACCGGCCGTCGCGGTCCGAAGGGGCAGCGGCCTGGACACGGGCTCCGTGGAATCGGGGGTTCCGACCAGGGGGGAACGCATGCGGTCCGCGATGCGCCCCAGAGCGGGGTGCGCAAAGCCCCTCTCCAGCCGCCGCAGGGAGTGGCGGGCCAGGGCCAGCAGGACAAGCCGCGGCAGCAGGGCGTAGGTCAGCAGGCACATGGCCAGAAACGGCCACCAGGCGACGAGGTCCGAGCTGGCCAAAGTCGCGATGCCCTCCTTGAGGACGATGCGGCTGCCCTCGACCTGCCCCGGAGTCGGCGTCAGCCCCCACTGCGCGGGCAGCCAGGACCAGGGCAGCGCAAGCAGGGACGCCAGGGCGTGCATGCCCTGCGCCCCGACCTGCAGGGTCGACTGCCAGCCGAAGGCCAGGTCCGTGACCGTCACGCCGACCAGCAGCCCCGCCAGGGAGCCCGCGGCCAGGCACAGCCCGCCCAGATGCAGGAGCCCCAGGCATTCCCAGGCCAGCATGCGCGCCGGCCAGCCCTGCGCCAGAAAAAGGGAGCGCAGGAATCCGGCCTGCGCCCCGAGCCGCCCCTGTCTGCGCCACAGCAGGCTGAACAGCGGACGGACGGGGATGCGGAACTGCCCCATTCCCATGACCCTGGCCGCAAGAAGCAGTCCGGCCAGCAGGCAGAGAGCCGCCTGCGGGAAGACGGCCAGGAGCAGGAAGACCGAGACGTTGACGGGTTCCGCGCCGGAATACGCGAGCAGGCCGCGGGCAAGGGACGCTCCCGCGGCCAGCCCCGCGACGGCCAGGACGATGCGCAGGACGTTCAGCCCCGATGCCAGGGCCGACGCAGGCGTCGCCCCGACGTCGGCGCGGCGGCGGTCCAGCCAGAACATGCCGAAGCCTTGCGCAGGCACGGAGGCCGCCTGGGCTTCGAGCCCGAGCCTGCGGTCGCGCTGCAGGGTCGCGGCGGGGTCGGCCAGCCTGTCCTGTTCCAGGAACCATTCCAGATCGAGAAAGTCGCCGAGGCGCATGCCGTGTTTCATGACGGTCAGCCATACCAGCACCGGGCCGGGATGGCAAAAGACGGGAAGGCGCGCCGTCCGGTCCTTGTCAACGCATGCGCGAACCGCTAGCACGGCCCTGCCGGAGGGGCCCCGCCCCGAAGGGCCTCAAACCCGAAAATGGTCATGCGCCGCGCCGATGCCGCGGCCGCACGGACCGGACGATGCCATGACGAATTCCGGACACACCATGTTCCGCCCCCCGGCCGAAGCCGCCAGCGTCCTCATCCGCGTGGCCGACGGCTGCCCCCACAACTCCTGCGCCTTCTGCGCCATGTACCGGGGCGTGCCCTACCGCGAGCACGGCCCGGCCGAGATCGAACGGGCCGTCGCGCAGGCGGCCATCCGGCAGCCAGACGCCCGTCGCGTCTTCCTGGCCGACGGCGACGTTCTGGCCCTGCCCGCACCGACCCTCGACGCCATCATCGGCACGCTGCGCGCGGCCTTCCCGCGGCTGGCCCGGGTGAACTGCTACGCCTCGGGCCAGGCCCTGGCGGCGAAAACCGACGCCGAACTCGCCGGGCTTCGCCGCGCGGGCCTGCACACCCTCTATCTGGGTCTGGAGAGCGGCTCGCCGCAGGTGCTCGCGAACATGGCCAAGGCCGGGACCGTCGAGGACATGGTCCGCGGCTGCCGGCGGGCCCGGGAAGCGGGCCTGGCCGTGTCGGTCATGGTGCTCGTGGGCCTGGGCGGCCGGGACCTGTCCGCGGTCCACGCGCGGGAGACCGCCGCGGCCGTCAACGCCATGCAGCCCGACCTGCTGTCCTTCCTGCGCCTGGTCCCTGTGCCGGGCACGCCCCTTGAGCGACGCATCGCAAGCGGCAGGTTCCGGCAGCTGACCGAAGAAGAGGCCGTGCGCGAGGCGCGCGCCATCCTGGCGGGCCTCGACCTGCAGCGCACGGTCTTCCGGGCGGACCACGGCTCGAACGTCCTGCCCATGGCCGGCCGGCTGCCCCGCGACCGGGAGGCGCTGCTGGCCGAACTCGACGAACTGCTGGGGTGCGGAGTCCTGGACGCTTCCGGCCCCGGGCCCATGCCTTCCCTGCTCTGAGATGACGGACGATGGATAATCCGGGGAACGCCCAGATGGCCTCTTTCGCTTCGTCCAACCTTCATGTAGACGATGAAGACGCGTCCTTAGGCGAACAGCCGGACCGCCGGACCGCACAACCTCCAGCGAGCATGCACCGATGATCGACCTCAACTTTCTCCAGGCCTCGACCGATGGCCTGATGCGGCAGTTTCCCGCCAACGCGATGGAGCCCGGCGGGCACCAGCCCGAGGGGAGCTTCCTCATGACCACGGCCGCGCTGGTGGCTGCGGCCTTTCTGGGCTACGCCGTCCTGCGGCGTCGGGGGGGCGCGGGCGGCGGAGGACAGCGGTCCGGAACCACCACGGCTCCGCGGGAGATCTCGGCCATCCTCGAAAAGGCCCTGCTCATGCGCAGCCGCGTGGATGCGAGCTTCCACCCCATCGCCACCTCCCGCCAGACCATCTCCTGCGCCCTCATCGACCTCACCCCCGAGGGCGTGACGCTTGAGATGCCCCTGGGCGTGACGCCGTCGGAAAGCTGGATCGGCAGGCTCATGGCCTGTTATTTCCGCATCCCGCGCGAAAACAGGGAACCCTATTTCTACACCTTCGTGTCCGAGGTGAAGGACGTGCGCCGCAAGGGGGAGTTCCATCACCTGACGCTCGAAACTCCGCCCAAGGTCGAGCTGGGGCAGAAGCGCCGCCACCTGCGCCTGGAGCTGCCGCAGCGGGACATCAAGGACTTCCGGGTCTGGCCCGCAGCGGAGGACGGCTCCTTCCATTTCGAGCCCGACCCGCAGAAGTGGCCCGCTCCCCTGGCCGCGTACACCCGCGGCGAACACGCCGGGATGCACGTGCGGGACCTCTCGGGCGGCGGCATCAAGCTTTCCTTCGACCCGACGCATTACACGGGGCTGGAGGATTTCGTCTCCAAGCACCCCGTACTCTTCATGCGCCTGGAACTCGAACCGGCCGGAGGGCTGTCAGTCTCTCCCTACTTCCTGGCAGCGCGCCTGCGCACCAAGACCCAGGACGTGGACAACGGCCAGTTCATGCTCGGCTACGAGTTCGTGGAGTGCTGCTCCTCCGACGGCGGGGAGACCATCGACTGGGTCAAGATCGAGCCCGAGAACGGCATCGACGAGCTGGTCACCTGGGTTTTCAAGCGGCATCTGGAGCTTTACCGGGAACGGGAAATCGTTTAGAGGCCAGACGTTTTTCACTCTGAAACCTGATTTTGGGAGGACGACGTATTTATGGATGAGGGCTCGGACAGTCGACTTTGGACCGCACTACGGCGCTTCTTCTCGCGCAGAGGCGAATGCCATCTCGAAGAGGCGATCCAGGAGGCCAAGAACGACGGCGAACTGCAGAACGACGAAATGTCCATGCTTCTGAACGTGCTGCAGCTCGATGACAAACAGGCTTACGAAATCATGATCCCCCGCACGGACATCGTCTGCGCGGAAATCGACGAGACGATCACCGATGTCGCCAAGAAATTCTTCGAGAGCGGGCACTCGCGCATGCCCGTCTACAAGGAGACCAAGGACCAGATCGTCGGCATCCTGCACTGCAAGGAGCTCCTGCGCTTCTTCGTGGGCGAAGAGCAGCCCGGGAGCCTGAGCGAGGTCCTGCGCACCCCCTATTTCATCCCGGAGACCAAGAACGTCAAAAACATCCTCCTGGACTTCCAGACCAACAAGCAGCACATGGCCATCGTCCTGGACGAGTACGGCGGAACCGCCGGCCTGCTGACCCTTGAGGACGTCCTGGAGGAGATCGTCGGCGACATCGAGGACGAATACGACCCGGTCCGGCCCGAGGACATCCAGCCCGCGGACGACGGTTCCTACCTCGTCTCGGGGCGGACGAGCCTGGAGGACCTCTTCGAGGAATGCGGCATCCGGCTCGAGTCCGAACAGGTCGAGACCGTCGGGGGGTACATCAGCGAACAGCTCGGCCGCGTCCCCGAAGCCGGCGAATCCCTGGAGCTGCAGGGCCACACGTTTCTCATCAAGGAAGCCGATGTCAAACAGATCCAGTGGGTTCTCGTCACCAGGCCGTCATCCTGATTCCCTCCTGTTCCGTCTGGGGCCCGCAGGCCTGGCGCTCATCGGTGCGTGGTTCGGCTTCGCCAACCCCCTGGCGCATTTTCCGCCGGCCGTCCTGCTCCTTCCCGCGGCCCTGATCCTCGCGGTATCCAGGGCCCGGAGCTACGGACACGCCTTCCGCACGGGCCTGCTGACCGCGCTGCCCGGGTACGCGGCCAGCCTCTACTGGCTGGCCATCCCGGTCCATGACTACGGGGGCCTGCCCTGGGCCCTGGCCCTGCCCTGCCCGGTCCTTGTCGGCGCGGTGCTTGCCGCCTACGCCGGGCTCTTCTGCACGGCCATGTACGTGGTCCGCACGCGGCTTCACACGCCCCTGGCCGTGCTCTTGAGCGGACTGCTCTGGGCGGCCCTGGAACTGGCGCGCAACCATCTCCTGACGGGCTTTCCCTGGATCACCCTGGCCTCGGCCCTGGCCCCGTGGCCGGCGACGCTGGGCCTGGCGGCCTGGATCGGCGGCTACGGCCTGTCCGGAGTCGTCGCCGCCATGGGCCACGTCCTGGCGGCGGGCCGCCTGCGCACCGGACTGGCCTTCCTGCCGCTCCTGGCCCTGGTCCTGCTGCCGGGCTACCTGCGCGCGCCGGCCGAACCTGCGGGCACAGCATCGGTCAGCATGATCCAGGGCAACATCGACCAGAGCCTCAAATGGGACGAGAGCCTGCAGGCCTCCATCCTCTCGACCTACGTAAAGCTCACCCGTGAGGCCGTGGACGCGGGCGCCCCGGACCTCGTGGTCTGGCCCGAGACGGCCATGCCCTTCTATTTCCAGGACCCGTCGGACTTCTCCACCGCCGTGCGCGCGGCCGTGAAGCAGGCAGGCGTCCCGCTTCTGGCCGGTTCCCCGGCCTACTCCGTACCCACGGAGCCCGGCGCTCCCCAGTACGTGCTGCACAACCGCGCCTACCTGCTGAACCGTGGGGGCGAGGTCGTCTCCTGGTACGACAAGGAGCATCTGGTGCCCTTTGGCGAGTACGTGCCCCTGGGCGAATGGCTGCCCTTCATCACCAAGCTGGTGCCGGGGCAGTTCGAGTTCCGGCCGGGCATCAACTCGGCGCCCCTGACGTCGGGCGCCATGGCCATGGGCCTGCTGATCTGCTACGAGGCCATCTTTCCGGAACTGGCCCAGGCCAGGGTCGAGTCCGGGGCCAACGTGCTCGTCAACATCAGCAACGACGCCTGGTTCGGGCGCTCCTCGGCCCCGCTGCAGCACCTGCACATGGCCGCGCTGCGCGCCGTGGAGCAGAACCGCGCCATCATCCGCTCCACGAACACCGGGGTGAGCGTCGTCATCGGCCCCGACGGGGGCCTGAAGGCCCCGTCCGAGCTGTTCGCCACCCTGGTCGTGCACGACCCGGCCGTACCGCTCTTGACAGAGACGACCTTTTACCACGAGCATATGTTTTTGATTCACACCACCCTCCCCGCCCTGGGCCTGGTCCTGCTGACCCTGGCCTGGCTGAAGTGGGGCAGAAAACAACACTGATCGGACACACACCATGTTGCAATATTCGGAACTCAAGGCCAAGGCCGCCCAGCTCGACGAACGCTTCACCGACTTCTGGAGGCGTCTTTGACCTTCGCGGCCACAAGGAGCGCCTGGCGCAGATCGAAAAACAGCTCTCCTCGCCCGGCGCCTGGGACAAGCCCGACCTGCTGACCCCGGTCCTGCAGGAGAAGACCCAGCTCGAAAGCCGCGTGGGTGAATGGGAAGACCTGGCCCGCGCCCGCGACAACTCCCAGGAGTGGCTGGAGATGGCCTCGGCCGAGCAGACTGAGGAAATGCTCCACGCCCTGGAGGACGCCCTGACGGAAATGGAGTCCAAGCTCGAAGGGGCGCAGATGCGCACCCTGCTGAGCGACCCCGAGGATGTCAGCGAGGCCATCCTGGAGATACATCCCGGCGCCGGCGGCACCGAGTCCCAGGACTGGGCCGAGATGCTCCTGCGCATGTACCGCCGCTTCGCCGAGCGCACGGGCTTCAAGGTCGAACTGCTGGACCTGCTGCCCGGCGACGAGGCCGGCGTGAAGAGCGTGACCCTGCACATCCACGGTCCCTACGCCTACGGCCAGCTCAAGGGCGAAAAGGGCACCCACCGCCTGATCCGCATCTCGCCCTTCGACTCCAGCGGCCGGAGGCACACCTCCTTCGCCTCGGTGGACGTCTACCCCGACGCCGGCCAGGACATCGAGATCGAGGTCCGCGACGAGGACATCCGCGTGGACATATTCCGTTCCAGCGGCCCCGGCGGCCAGTCCGTCAACACCACGGACTCGGCCGTGCGCATCACGCACATCCCCACGGGGCTGGTGGCCCAGTGCCAGAACGAGAAGTCCCAGCACAAGAACAAGGAGGCGGCCATGAAAGTCCTCAAGGCCCGCCTCTACGAGCTGGAACTGCAGAAGATCGCGAACGAAAGGCAGGCCGAGTACGTGGCCAAGGGTGCCATCGCCTTCGGCTCCCAGATCAGGACCTACACGCTGCAGCCCTATCGGCTGGTCAAGGACCACCGCACGGGCACGGAGACGAGCAATGTCGACGCGGTGCTCGACGGCAACATCGACGCCTTCATCCACAACTACCTCCTCCACCTCCATGCCTCTGCCTGAGCTGCCCTCTGACGAGGAGCTCTTGGGCGAACTGGAGACTCTGGAGCGGGAGCTGCGGCTGCACGCCACGGGCGGGGACGTCTCGGCCCTGGTCCGTCTGATCCGCTCGGACCCGGCCTGGCCGCAGGTGCTCAGGACCAGACGGATGGACCAGTGGTTCGTGCTGCCCCTGAAAGACGGCGCCTACCCGGCGCTGGCGGAGCTCAAACGGCACATGGAGGAACTGACGGCGCTGCAGGGCCAGGACCCGTTGACCGGGCTGGTCAACCGCCGCGGCTTCGACCAGGCCATGGCCCTGGAGGCGGAACGCAGCGGACGGTTCAGGACGCCGCTGACGCTGTGCGTCATGGACCTCGACGATTTCAAGGCCGTCAACGACACGTACGGCCACATCTGCGGGGATACGGTGCTGAAGGCCGTCGCCTCGGTCCTGCAGGCCGAGACGCGCCTGATCGACACGGCGGCCCGCATCGGAGGCGAGGAGTTCGCCATCCTCCTGCCGGGCACGGGCCTGCTCCGGGCCTGCAAGCTCCTGGAGCGGATTCAGGCCGCCATCGTCGAGGCCCGGATCCGCTGCGGCGACGAGGCTCTGTCCGTGACCATGTCCATGGGCGTGGCCAGCTACCGCGGCAAGCAGATCCCGGACGCTGCCCTGCTGATGGAGGAGGCGGACCAGGCCATGTACCGCGCCAAACGGGCGGGAAAGAACCGCATCGAGGCCGCCCCGATTCTGGACCTCGTCCTGGGCGAGGACCGCTCCCTGGTCCACCAGAACGAGAAACGCTTCCTTTTTTCCTCATTCTTCGCTCCGTCCCCGCATGCCGGGGAGGACAGGGGCTGACATGACCGATTCCAACACGACTTTCAGCATTTCCGTGGCCAGCGGCAAGGGCGGCGTGGGCAAGACCAACCTGGCCCTGAACCTGGGCTTCGCCCTGCACGAACTGGGACAGACCCTGGTCCTCCTGGACGCGGATCTGGGCCTGGCCAATCTGGACGTCCTGCTGGGCCTCTCCCCGGACAAGAACATCCAGGACCTCCTGGGCGACACGAGCGCCGAGAGCGTCGTCGTGCCCCTGGCCAAGGACGGGTTCGTCTTCCTGCCGTCGGCCTCGGGCGTGGCCGAGCTGGTCGAACTGGACGAGGACGTGCAGAGCCTGCTCCTGGGCAAGCTCGACGCCCTCTTCCGGCAGTACGACTACCTCATCCTGGACCTCGGGGCCGGCATCAGCCCCACGGTGCTGTCCTTTGCGGCCATGCCGCAGGAGCGCATCGTGGTCATCACCCCCGAACCCACGTCCCTGACGGACAGCTACGCCCTGATCAAGGTGCTCTGCACCCAGCACCAGATCCGCAACTTCCAGATCATCGTCAACATGGCCGAGTCCGAAAAGGAGGCCAAGAACGCCTTCACCCGGCTGGCCCAGGCCTGCGAGCACTTCCTGAACCTGCCCGTCAACTTTCTGGGCATGGTCCACCGCGACCCCATGGTCACGGAGTCCGTGCGGCACCAGGTGCCACTGCTCAAATTCGCCCCCAACTGCCAGGCCGCCCGGGACATCCGCGAGATCGCCCGGAAAATCTCGGAACGCAGAAACAGGCTGAAGGATCTCATCGCCCGCAGCCCAATCCTCAAATCAAGCGTGTGAAGCATATCATGAAACATCTCATCCTCGTTCTGACGCTCCTGATCCTGGCGGCCGTCCCACTTTCGGCACAGGCAGGAACCGAAACCGCCCTGGTCTTCACCGCCAACACCTTCGGCGAGCACTCGCCCTGCCCCTCCTGAGGGGGCAAGTCGTACGGCGGGTTGGCCCGGCGGGCCACCTTCTTCAAGACCGTTCGCGAGAACGGCGGCGCGGTGTTCATCGGCGGCGGATACGAACTGGCAGTCCCCGGCACCGAGGGTGACCGGCATCCCGCGGCCGTGGAGCAGCTCAAGCGGGCCTACGGCATGCTGGGATACGACATCTTCCTGCTCAGCCCGGCCGATGCGGCGGTGCTGAGCGGCTCGAAGGTGCAGGCCCCGCGCGCTTGGCAGCCGCCCCTTGACGAGCCCGCCCTGGTCGAACGGAACGTGCCCGGCGGCCGGCTGGCCTTCGTCCTCTTCCCCGACTCCGGCCGGGCCGACCCGGCCATGGAGGATCGGCTGGTCGACTTTGCCCGCGAACTGCGGGCAAAGGGGAAATACAACCTCGTCATCGGCGTGAGCACCTGGGGCTCGGCGCGGGAAAACGCCTTCATCGACACGAGCGACCCCGTCTTCGACATCATCCTGGGCTCGGGCGAAGGACCCGGCTATTCGGGCCTGTACATGTGGGACAACCGGGTGCTGTGGGTGCGCGCCTTCACCAAGGGCAAGAGCGTGCACACCGTGACCATCCCCGCCCTGCCCGCCCCCGGGGAAAAGGTCGTGTGGACTCCAGAGCAGTCCGTCAGGACCCTGGCCCAACCCCTGGGCGACAACATCGCCTCGGCCCCGGACATCCAGGCCATCTTCACCCGGTAACACGCCAATTTCTTGCATTTTCGCCCGATTCCCCCTAACTGGAAACCAATAATAGATTGCCCCAAGGATACGACATGTCCATTTTCCCCGGGCCCACTCAGCCCTTCTACAAGATGCAGGGCAGCGGCAACGACTTCATCGTCATCGACAACCGCGCCCGCTCCATATCCCCCGACGTCATGCCCCTCTGGGCCAAGGCCCTGTGCCCCCATGCCTTCAGCATCGGCGCCGACGGCATCATCTTTCTCGAAACGGACGACTCGGGCCTCGCCGCCACGCGCTGGCACTTCTTCAACGCCGACGGCTCCCGCGCCGAGATGTGCGGCAACGGCTCGCGCTGCGCGACCCTGCTGGCCCACCGCCTGGGCATGGCCCCGGCCGAGCACCTCATGCTCACGGACGCCGGCCCCGTCCGCGCCAGGGTTTTCGCCGAGGCCGGCGAGGTCGAGGTGCAGCTGACCCCTGCCCGGGACCTGGCCCTGAGCTTCCCGCTGCAGCTCGGCGACGAAGCCTGGACGGCACATTTCGCCAACACCGGCGTGCCGCACACGGTCATCGTCACGGACGACGTGAAGGGTCTGGACGTCAGGGGCCTGGGCGCCAAGGTGCGCTACCACGAGCGCTTCGCCCCGGCCGGGACCAACGCCAACTTCATCCAGGTCGTCGGCCCCCAGGAGCTTCTGCTGCGGACCTACGAGCGCGGCGTGGAGAACGAGACCTTCGCCTGCGGCACGGGCGCCGCGGCCTCGGTGGCCGTGGCCCACGCCCTGGGCCTGTGCGAGGCCACGGCCCGCGTGACCACCTCGGGCGGCGAGGTTCTCGGAATCACCGTGAACGGATCGGACATTTTCCTGCGCGGCAAGGCCACCGTCGTCTACCAGGGCGAGTTCAGCCCCGCCGCCATGGGCCTCTGAAGCCCCGAGGCACACGCAACAACCACAGCCCAAACCCGGGAGGAAACGATGCAATTCAAAGGAGCCTTCACAGCCCTGGTCACTCCGTTCTCAGGCGGCCAGATCGACGAGGAAGCCTACCGGCAGCTGATCGAATGGCAGGTGCAGAGCGGCATCAACGGCGTCGTGCCCTGCGGCACCACCGGCGAATCCGCGACCATGAGCCACGAGGAGCACAAACGCGTCATCCGCATCTGCGTGGACCAGGTCAAAGGCCGGGTGCCCGTCCTGGCCGGGGCCGGGTCCAACAACACGGCCGAGGCGGTGGAGCTGACGCAGTTCGCCAAGGACGCCGGGGCCGACGGGGCGCTCCTCATCACCCCCTACTACAACAAGCCGACCCAGGAAGGCCTGTACCAGCACTTCAAGCGCATCGCCTCAGAAGTCTCCATGCCCTTCATCGTCTACAACGTGCCCGGCCGCACCGGCGTGAACCTCCTGCCGGCCACCGTGGCCCGCCTGAACAAGGACATCAAGGACGTCATCGGCATCAAGGAGGCCACGGGCGACCTGAACCAGGTCTCCCAGGTCCTCGAATGCTGCGGCCCGGACTTCCAGGTCCTCTCGGGCGACGACTTCACGGTCCTGCCGCTGCTGTCCGTGGGCGGTTGCGGCGTCATCTCCGTGGTCTCCAACATCCTGCCGGACAAAATGAGCGACATGTGCGCGGCGTGGTTCGCAGGCGACCTGCCCACGGCGCAGAAGCTGCATTTCGAGCTGGCGCCCTTCTCGCGCATGATGTTCCTGGAGACCAACCCCATCCCGGCCAAGACCTCCCTGGCCCTCATGGGCCGCATCAAGCTCGAGCTGAGGCTGCCGCTGGTACCCATGAGCCCGGCCAACGCCGAGTGCCTGCGCGCCTTTTTGGCCGACAAGGGCCTCATCTAGCCCGCCTTGTTCCACGCAAAAAAGGCCGCCTTCCCGCGAGGGAGGGCGGCCTTCGTCGTTGTTGGCGGCGGTGGGTCAGGTCAGCACGACCTGGTCCAGGCCGTCACGCTCCTTGAGGAAGACGTTGATCTGGCGGTCGCGCTCGGTGGACACGGTCTTACCGGTGAAGTCGGCCTGGATGGGCAGCTCTCGGTGTCCGCGGTCCACGAGGACCAGGAGCTTGACGCACCGCGGCCGGCCGAAGTCGAGGATGGCCTCCAGGGCGCTGCGGATGGTCCGGCCGGTGAAGAGGACGTCGTCGATGAGGATGATGGTCTTGTCCTCGACGGGAAAGTCGATGCGCGTGGCGTTGATGTTCGGGGTCGACTTGGACGTGGTCCAGTCGTCGCGGTAGAGATTGATGTCCAGTTCGCCGCAGGGCAGGTCCCGGCCGGCGCGCTCCGACAGCAGGCGGCAGAGCCTGGCCGCGAGGTCCGCGCCGCGGCGCTGGATGCCCACCAGGGCGATGGATTCGTGTTCGGGAACCTGCTCCAGGATCTGGCAGGCCAGACGGTCGAGGCAGCGCTCGATGTCGGCCGCGGACATGATTTCCTTGCCGCTGTGCATGGGGACCTCCGTGGATTGTGCCCTGTTCACTAAGGGCCCCAAGTTGTAATTGCAAGGGATTCGTCCTAAGGATGCCCGATCGAAACCGCAGCCACGGAGGACGCATGGGCGCGAACAATGTCTTCTTTCTTGAACTCATCGAATGGTTTGACGACAGCGGACAGGAAATCGCCCGCCGCTTCCCCCAGGAAGGGTCCGGCGAGATCAAATACGGCGCGCAGATGGTCGTGCGCGAGTCCCAGGCCGGCATCTTCTTCTACAACGGCAAGGCCGTGCACGTCTTCGGCCCCGGCCGGCACACCCTCAAGACCGCCAACATCCCCATCCTGAACAAGATCATGGGCATCCCCTGGGGCCTGGAAAGCCCCCTGCGGGCCGAAGCCTACATGATCAACACCAAGGTCTTCCCGAACCTCAAGTGGGGCACGCGGGAGCCCGTGGCCTTCAAGGACTCGGAGCTGGGCCTCATCCGCCTGCGGGCCTACGGCATGTTCAACATCCAGGTCGTGCAGCCCCTGCTGTTCATCAACTCCCTGGTGGGCACCATGGCCTCCTTCTCCGTGGCCGACCTGAGCGAGTACCTCGGCAAGGTCATCGTCTCGCGCTTCAACGACTTCCTCGGCGAGAACATGGACACCATCCTGAACCTGCCCAGCCGCTACGAGGGATGGTCCGACGGCCTGCGCCAGCGCCTGCAGGATGATTTCCGCCACTTCGGCCTTTCTCTGAACCAGCTCTACATCAACGCCATCACGCCGCCGCCCGAAGTCCAGAAGGCCATGGACGACAAGACCAAGCTCGGCATGTTCGAGGACATGAACAAGCTCATGCAGCTCAAGGCCGCCAGCGCCATGGAGAAGGCCGCCGCCAACCCCGGCACGGCCGGGGATTCCATGGGCATGGGCGTGGGCTTCATGATGCCGGCCCTCATGGCCCAGGCCATGCAGATGGCCGGGCAGGCGGCGCAGGCTCCCCAGGCGCCCCAGGCCCCGGGCCTGCAGTGCCCCGAGTGCCGCCAGCCCATCCGCCAGGACGACAGGTTCTGCCCGTCCTGCGGCCATCAGCTCGTGGTCTTCGAGCAGTGCCGCGGCTGCGGCAAGAACCTCGCGCCGGGCACGCGCTTCTGCCCCCGCTGCGGCCAGCAGGCCGGGAGCGTCCGCGAGACGGTCAAGTGCCCGTCCTGCGGACAGGAGAACCTGGCCTCGTCCACGTTCTGCAACCACTGCGGTGAGCGCATGGCCTGAGCATGACCGAGGCCCTGCTCTCCCATCAATGTCCGCAGTGCGGCGCGCCGGTTGAACTCGACGAAACGGACAGGATCTTCGCCTGTCCGTTCTGTCAGGTCCGCCTCTTCATCCATTCGGGCGGCCCTTTCCGCTACTTCATGAAGCCGCTCATCGAAAGCCCGGACACCCTCGTCTACGTCCCGTACTGGCGCTTCCGGGGCAACGCCTTCGTTCTCGACCCGCAGGCCATGCACCACAAGATCCTCGATTCGAGCCTGCTGGCCGTGGACATCCAGGCCCTGCCCCCGTCCCTGGGCCTGCGCACCCAGGCCATGAAGCTGTCCTTTGTCGAACCGACCACGCCGGGCCTCTTCCTGCCCCCGACGTTCGACAACGGGGACTTCAAGGCCCGGCTGCTCAAGGCCGTTCCCGGCCTGGCCGCGTCGTCGGGGCCCAGCCTCACGGCCTGCGTCGGCGACGTCATGTCCCTGATCCACCTGCCGGTCTTCCAGGGCGAGAACCTCGTGGACGGCCTCACGGGCAAGCTCCTCGGGCCGGCCTGCATCGATGAGGCCCGGCTCGAAAAGGCGGGCAGCCACCTGCGCTTCTCCTCGACGCTGTGCCCGCAGTGCGGCTGGGACCTGGTCGGCGAGCGCAGCAGTCTGATCCAGACCTGCCCCCACTGCGACACGGCCTGGGAGCCCGGCCCCGAGGGCGGGACGCGCGTCACGCCGCACTTCCTGCAGACGCCGGAGCAACCGGCCCTGTACCTGCCCTTCTGGAACCTGCGCTTCCGCGCCAAGGGCTTCCGCCTGCAAACCTGGGCCGACCTGATCCGGCTGACCAACCTGCCGCGGGCCCTGCTACCCTGGATGGAATCCACGGCCTTCTCCTTCCGGGTCCCGGCCTTCAAGATCAGGCCGGAGCTCTTCCTGAACCTGAGCGCCCAAGTCAGCCTCTACCAGCCCGACGCCCCGGAACTGGAGACGCTGCCGAAGACCCCGCTGCATCCCGTCACGCTGCCGCAGAAAGAGGCCTTCCAGGCCGTTCCCGTGGTCCTCGGCCGCCTCGCCCCGGCCCGCAAGAACCTCTTCCCCAGAATCCGGGGCGGCTCGCTGCAGCCCCTGGAGGCGAACATCGAATACCTGCCCTTTGTCGACGCGGGCCATGAGTACATACAGCCGGAGATGAACATGGCCATCCAGAAAAACGCCCTCTTCTGGTCGGCGACGCTCTAAAAAAAAGCGCCCCGGAGCACGACTCCGGAGCGCTTTTCACGACACGTGAAGGCACGACGCGGCCTCCCGCATTCCCGGGCAACGGCCGCCGGAAGGACACCCCCCTATTTCTCCGTAAAAACGGGCTCCCGGGGAGAGAGGCCCATGATCTTCGAGGCGTTGTGCAGCCGCAGCCGCACATCGTCGAGATCGTAGGGCCTGGAGACGTAGTCGTCGGCTCCGGCGGTGATGCAGCGCCGGATGGCGCCCACCGCCCCGCGCGGCACGCCGCCCATGACAAAGGCGTCCCGCAGGGACCCGTCGGAGCGAAGACGGCCGAAAAACTCCTCGCAGTCCAGAAAATCGGCATGCCAGTCGGCCAGGACGATTCGCGGCGCCGCGGCGGCCTTGAGCGCAGACCAGGCCGCTTCCTCGGACTCGGCCACCGCGCAGTCGAAACCCCAGGTCCGCAGAGCCTTGACCAGCACATTGCGGGACAGGCACGCCTCCTCGACGATCACGATGATGGGCCCCTTGTTCACGCTCTCCTCCTGCAAATCGTGTTCATTTCCTTGCGGCCCGCGGCGTTTGCCGGGCGGGACCGTGTCATAGCCAGGGTCTTACCCCTTCGACGGCTCCGAGGCCCCCGCCTCGGCAACCTGACCGGCGGCTTCTGAACGTTGGATGACATGCCCGAAGATGTATGTACAGATGGGCACGCCCAGGACAAGTCCCCAGATGTGGAAAAGCTTGGCCCCGATGGTCAGGATGAACAGCACGATGACCGGGTTGATGCGCATGTATGAACCGTAGATCCTCGGGTTCAGCACATAACCTTCGATGAGGTGGATGATCGTGATCATGACGATGGCCAGGAGCATGGTCGTCAGACCCGATGCCTGCAGGGCGATGAGGCAGATGGGCACGGAGCTGATGAATACGCCCAGGACGGGAATGAAGCTGCACAGAAAGACGATGACCGTCAGAAAGGCCATGCTCGAACCAAGCCCCAGCAGGGACACGCCCAGGGCCGTCAGGATGGAGTTCAGCACGGCGATGGCGAACTGCGCCTCCAGGGACTTGCCCAGAACCGTGGCGAAATCGCGTATGCTGCCGGCCACCTCCCGGTAGACGAAATCGAGCCTGGATTTTTCCAGGGAGCGGACGCTGACGCTCAGACGCGGCAGATCGAGGACGATGAGGAAGGAGAAAAGCAGGGCCAGGAGAAAGGCCGAGGCGATGGCGGCGATGCGCCCGCCCACGCCACGCACGAGGTCGAGAAGCTGGTTGACCTTGTTCTGTCCGTCGGGGTGTTCGGCCAGGTTGAAGACCTGCTGCAGCAGGGCCGCGACCCTGGACTTGCCCATGATCGGCGTGCCGTGCTCCCCGCTTGTCCCCAGTTCCGGAATGGCGTTGGCGATGAGCGGATAGCGTTCGCCGAGGGCCCCGAGTTCCTGGTCCAGGCGCTGGACGTACTGCGGCAGCTGCGTGACGAAAAGGACCGTCTGTTCCTTGGCGCGGGGCACGAGAAAGACGCCCACGGCCACCAGCACGCCGAGAAACAGCGTCGTGACCAGCACCACGCGCGTGGCGCGGTGCGGGATCAGGTTCTGCAGGTGGTTCACGCCGCGGTTCTGCACGTAGCCGAAGACGAAGGTCAGGAAGAGCAGCAGAAAGAAGGACCGCAGGATGAAGACCACCCCGAAGACGCCGCCCCAGACCATGAACCTGATGAGCGTGGGTTTGGCCCTCTCGGAGAGGCTGCACGGGTCGGGACTGCACTGCAAATTCATGAAGACACCTCAAAGGAGTATGTGCCGGCCGTCTCCGTCGAGAAACGGCCTGCCGTAAGCTGTGCCGGCCAGGCCCAGAAAGCCGGCCAGCGTCGCGCCGATGTCGGCCAGGGTGGGGCGCACCCCGATGCTTCCGGATTCAAGCCCCGGAGCAGTGGCCAGAACGGGCACCCGCTCGCGGGTGTGGTCCGTGCCGGCCCAGGTCGGGTCGCAGCCGTGATCCGCCGTCAGGATGCACAGGTCGCCGGGCGCAAGCCGCCCGAGCAGTTCGGGCAGGCGGGCGTCGAAGGATTCCAGCGCGCGGGCGTACCCGGCCACATCCCGACGATGGCCGTGAACCGAATCAAAATCAACGAAATTCGTCACCACGATGGTCCTGTTCCCGGCCCCGTCCCAGGCCGCGAGGGTCGCGTCCATGAGGCCGTCCTGGCCGTGGGCGCGAATGCTTCGCGTCACGCCGCGATGGGCGAAAATATCCGCGACCTTGCCCACGCTCAAGACCATTCCGCCGGCCCCGGTCAGCCCGTCGAGGATGGTCGGCGTCGGGGCGGGGATGGAGAAGTCCCGGCGGTTGCCGGTGCGCCTGAACGTCGCCGCATCCTCACCGACAAAGGGACGCGCGATGACGCGGGCGATGCGCAACTCGTCGACCAGGGTCCGGGCCGCGGCGCAGACCTCCAGGAGGCGTTCGAGGCCGAAGCGGGTTTCGTGGGCCGCGATCTGCAGGACCGAGTCCGCCGAGGTGTAGACGATGGGCTTGCCCGTGCGCAGGTGTTCCTCGCCCAGACGGGCCAGAATCTCCGTGCCCGAGGCCTTGCAGTTGCCGAGCACGCCGGGCAGGCCCGCGCGGGACGAGAGTTCGTCCAGCAGCGCCTGCGGTACGGACTCCTCGGCGGGCTCGAAATAGCCCCAGTCGAAGAGCACCGGGGCTCCCGTCATCTCGAAATGCCCGCTGGGCGTGTCCTTGCCGCGGCTGATCTCGGTGGCGCAGCCGTATGCGGCCGTGACGGGTCCGGCCGGGGACAGTCCGTCGGGCATGGCTCCCGTGGCGAGTTCTGCGGCCAGCCCCAGCCCCATGGCGCACAGATTCGGCAGGCGCAAGGGGCCCGAACGGCCCTCGTCGGCCAGCCCGCGGGCGCAGGCCCGGGCGATGTGCCCCAGCGTGTCGGCCCCCTGGTCGCCGAAGCGGGCTGCGTCGGGCGCCCCGCCCACGCCCAGGGAATCGAGCACGATCAGGCAGGCGCGTCGCACGCAGCCCCTCCCCCGGCGGCCACGGCCAGCACGTCGTCCAGCAGGCCGCTGGCCCCGAAACGGAACGTGCGCGGGCCGACCCAGCCGGAGCCGAGGATGTCCTCGGTCAGCTCAAGGTAAACCATGGCGTCGGCCATCGTGCGCAGGCCGCCCGAGGCCTTGAAGCCGGCCTCACCGCCTCTCTCGGCGATGGTTTCGAGCATGACCCTTGCCGCCTCGGGCGTGGCGTGCACTGCCGCCTTGCCCGTGGAGGTCTTCAGGAAATCCGCGCCGCAGTCCAGGGCCAGTCGGCTCGCCGCCCGGATCACCTCCGGCCGGGCCAGGACCCCGCTCTCCAGGATGACCTTGAGGCGCACGGGGCAGGCCGCCCGACACGTGGCCAGGAAGTCGCCCACGGCGGTCTCGCGTCCTTCGAGAAAGGCCGCGTAGGGAAAGACGAGGTCGATTTCCGTGGCGCCGAGCCTCACTGCGGTGCGGATCTCGTCCGCAGCGGCCGCCGGATCAATCCGGCCGGCAGGGAAATTGGCCACCGTGGCCGCCTCGACGCCGGCGAGCCCCATCCGGTCCAGATTCTCCAGCACGCGCGGCAGATGCTGTGGAAAGACGCACAGGGCGGCCACATGGCCGCACGGCCCGTCGGCCTTGGCGCAAAGCGCATCGATATCGGCCCCGCTCTCGGTGCCGGAGAGCGATGTCAGGTCCAACAGGGAGACGATCTGCACGGCCCGCTCATATCTGTCCCGCATGCATGCCCTCCCGGGCGTCAGGTTGATTTCTCAGGTCGGGACGACAAGGCTTCTCATTTCCACCCAAGTCCAGACCGACTCAGACGACAAAAACACGGAGCGCCCTCGGGCGCAAGCCCCGGGCACATCCCGTGCCGAACGTCCTGTTTTCACTTGTTCCGGGCGTCGCGGTCGGGTATGGTCTCTCCCCATGACCAGACCACGCCTCCACGCCCTGCTCCTGACCGTCTTCCTGTTCGCCCTGCCCCCCGCGTTCAGCGCCTTGGCCGGGGAGGTGATCACCGTCTCGCCGTATTGGAAAGGTTTTACCGGCCCCGACGGCCAGGGGCTCTACCACGAACTGATGCACGCCGTTTTCTCCCGACGCGGGGACACGGTCAGGCACCTGGAGGTGCCGGCCAAGAGAGGGCTGCTCATGGTGCGCGAAGGCCAGGCCGATATCTACACCTGCCAGACCAAGGCCGAGGACGGGCTCGAACTCGCGCGAGTGCCCATGTACGAAGGGGAGTTCCACGCCCTGTTCCTGAGCAGGACCTTTCCGCACTGGAGCGGCGTGACGTCCCTTGAGAACAAACGGCTGGTGTGGCGGCTGGGCTACTATTCGCCGGACGATTTTCCGGTTCCGGTGCAGTTCGACGAAACCATGACCGGCACCGAAGCCCTGAAGCGGGTGGTCCGCGAATCCTCGGATTGCTACATCGACGATTACCATCTGATCACGGAAACCGTGAACGCCTACCAGCCGCCCCTCGACGCCATAAACTACCGCATCGAGTCCGTCGGCTTCCGGCAATACGCCCCCGTCTTCGCCACCAGTCCGCGCGGACGGGAACTGCGAGACGCCTTCGAACAGGGGATGCGCGCCCTGGCGGAACAGGGGAAGCTCCTGCCCATCTACGAAAAGTGGAAGCTGCCCATGCCCAGGGCCTACCAGCGCTAGGGGCATTCCATGTCCTCGGGAGCCAAAAATCTGGCGGCGCGGTCCATGCTCTTCATGGTCGGAGCGGCCTTCGTCCTCTACGGCGTCGTCATGCCCATCCTGCCGTACGCAGGAGCACGGGCCGAGGCGGAGATCACCACGGTGCGCCGGGAACTGGGCGACCGCCAGGACCCGTTGGCCAACCGCTACAGCTGGTCCGTCGGCTACGAGTTCGCCCTGCCCGACGGCACGGTTGTGCACGGGAACACCAAGGTCATCGGTTCATCCTACAGCGCCGGGATCGCCAAAGGCCCTGCCGTCGCGCACTACCTGCCGGCCCTGCCCTGGGTGAACGCCCTCGAGCGCGACACCCGTCCGGACATGGGCAAGGCCGTCGTGGTGGCCGCCGGAGCGCTGCTGTGCTTCGTGGCAGTGAAAGGCCCCAGCCTCACCTCGCGCCGGCGCTCACGTTCTCCCCGAGGGTCAGTTCCCTGAGCCCGCCCCCGAAACGATCCACCCGCCAGACCCTGAACAGATCCGCCTCGGCGGCCTGCGCATCCCTGTAGCCGATGAAATAGACGCGCTTGCCGTCCATGGACCAGACCTGGTCGAAGGCCGTGATGTCAGGCGGGGTGATGCGCATGTTTTTGCCCTTGCCGGTCCAGCGGTCATGGAGGGACAGGGCCGAGTTCGGCTCGCGCATGACTCGCTCAAACCGCGGCGTACCGGGTGCGCTGTGACCGAAGACCAGCAGGCCGGGGTCCGTCGGGCAGACGGACAGGCGGTGCGCGCTGGTGACCCCGCCCGCGAGGCTTCCCATGATCTCCTCCAGGGGCACCCGCTCCTTCAGCTTCCCGTCCGGCCCGATCCAGTAGGCCGCGACCATGTCGTGCGTCACCAGGGCGCCGTCCGGGCTCGGGGAAAGGGAGCAGAGAAAGCCCGCGCCGCTGTCCCCTTCGGCAAAAAGGATACGCCTCCCCGAACCATCGGAACGCACCGCCACGATCTGCGTCATGCCCTGCCCGTCGCGGGCCAGGACGGCGACGGTCCTCCCGTCCCCGGACCAGACCGGCGGCGAGTACGCTGCAAGGCCGGCGGTCAGCCTGCGCTCCCCGCCCGAAACCAGGTCGTAAAGCCAGAGTTCGTCCGCCGAGTCCTGGCCATTGCCGCCGCCGAACCTGAAGAACGCCACGGTACGGCCGTCTGGACCGACACCCGGCAGGAAACCCGGACAGAGCTCCCGCCTGCCGCCGCCGTCACCGCTGCAAACCCAGACCGACCCCTCGCGGGCGAACGCCAGCACGTCCCGCTCCGCCCCCGAGCCGCCGCGGGCATCACCCGGCCAGGCCAGCAGGCCTGCACAGGCCAGCCACGAAATGAACAGACTCGCCATGCTCACGCTCAAACTTCCTCCCCCGAACACAATCCCTGCCCGTCGTCTTCGTTGCCGGCAGATCGCGCCAGGACCTCACAGCGCAGCTGCAGCAGCACCTCGGCACTCTTCGGGCCCTGGTCGCGATGCTTTTCCGGCAACCGCACGGCCTTGATCAGATGCAGCTCCGCCTCGGCCCGCGCCCGCACGTCCCCGCCGCCGTCGGCGACGACCAGCCTGAAGAACGGCTCCACGATCCCCGCCTTGTCCAGTTCCAGCAGCATCCGCACCCTGGTGGAGGCCCGGAGCTCCCCGTAGCGCCCCGCGGCCATGTGCCAGCGCGCGGCCAGGCGCCCCGCAGCGCGATAACGGTTCGGCAGGCGCAGGCGCAGGGCCAGGGTATCGGACAGCTCCTGGCCCGTATCCTCGTGCCCGAAATGATGCGGCAGCATGTCCGGCGGGGTGAGGGTCTTGCCCAGGTCGTGGCAGAGGGCCATCCACGCGCCCACTGTCTCGCCGGCGCAGCGGTCCATGACGCGGGCCGTGTGCTCCAGCACGCTCGCGTCGTGGAAGGCCGGCGGTCCGGCGGGAATGGCGTCGGCGGCCTGGAATTCGGCCAGCCACGGCGCGAGACAGCCGCCGTCGCGCAGAACGCGCAGAAAATTGCCCGGAGCAGGCGCGGCGCAGGCCTTCAAGACCTCCTGCCCGACACGCTCGGCCGCGACCCGCCCCAGATCAGGCGCAACGGTCCGCATGGCAGCCAGAAGATCCGCGTGGACCGAAAAACCGGGAAAGGCGGCGGCGAACCGGGCCGCACGGACGGCGCGCAGGGGGTCGGCCAGGAAATTGGCCTGGGCCACGGGGCGCAGGATGCCGTCGCGCAGGTCCGTCAGGGCCAGGGGATGGGCCAGGAGACGGCCGTCCTCGTCCTCGGCCAGGGCGTTGACCGTCAGGTCGCGGGAGGCCAGGTCCTCCTCGATGGTCGGGTATTCGGAGATCGTGTACTGGCTGCCGCCGCGCACGAAGACCGGGATGCCCTGCCCGACCCTCGTCAGGCCCGGAACGCGCCGCCGAAGCTCGGCCTCGGTCCCGCCCACGGCGACGTAGTCGAGGTCCACGGGGGAGAGCCCCAGGACCTTGTCGCGCACCGCGCCGCCCACGAGATAGATCCGCATCAACCCTCCGCGCGTTCCCTTTGCATCCCCGCGCGCACGCAGCGCAGGACGTCGAAATCGAACTCCCCGCCCAATGCCTCGGCCACCTGGGACAGCCCCCCGTAACCCTTGCGCCGCGGGGACTCCAGTTCTTCCTGGATGCGGGATAACTGCGCCCTGGTCAACCCCGTGACCTCCACGGCCGAAGCGAGCCCCAGGGACACGGCCTTGGTCAGGTGGGCGTAGACCGTGGCCGCCTTGAGCCCCCGCAGGTCAGCCGCGCCCTGCACGGACCCGGCCTGCCGGAAGCAGTCCAGGCTGGCCTGCTCCGTGGAGGAGAGGCCTTCCTCCCGGACGCGGACCTTCTCCACGCGCGGCGCAGGCAGAGGCGGGAGCCCTTCCGGGCGGCCATGCGCGTCCTCGTGCCGCCGCAGGGCCTCCACGAAGCGTTCCCCGTAGGCCGAGAGCTTCATGCGGCCGACGCCGGCGATGCACAGCAGGTCGTCAATGCTGCCGGGCCTGAACCTGACCATCTCCAGGAGCGTCTTGTCCGCGAACACGGCGTAGGGCGGCACGTCCTGCTCCCTGGATATCTGCAGCCGCAACGCGCGCAGGCTTTCCCACAGCGTCCGTTCCTCTTCGGATACCGGCTGCGCCTCGCCGGATGGAGCCTGGCCGGCCGGCGCTGCGACAGCCCTGCGGCTCCGTGCGGCCGGCACGGGGTCCCGGCGCAGGGAAACCGGCAGGCGGCCCTTCATGACCTCCCAGCTGCGGGCGTTGAGCTTCAATGCGCCGTAGCCTTCGAGATCCACGTCGGCCAGGCCCGCGGCCACCAGCTGCCTGTAGACGCTCAGCCATTCGGCCCGCGAGAGCTCCGTGCCCACGCCGAAGGTCGAAAGCTGCGCGTGCCCCCAGCGCTCCACGGCCCGCGTCGCCTTGCCGGCCAGCACGTCGGCCAGGTGCCCGACCCCGAAGCCTTCGCGCACGCGGAAGATGTTGGACAGGGCCTTCTGGGCCGCCACGGTGCCGTCCCAGGTCTCGACGGGGTCCAGGCAGGTGTCGCAGTTGCCGCAGGGCTCGGGGAGGTCCTGGCCGAAGTAGCGCAGCAGGACCTGACGCCGGCAGCCGGCCGTTTCGCAGTAGCCCAGCAGGGCCGTCAGCTTCTGCTGCTTGAGGCGCTCGTGGCGCTTGCGGGCCTCGCCGTCGCCGTGGGGCGCGGGCATGGCGGCGTCGTCCATGGCCACCAGACGGCGCAGCATGGCGATGTCGCCCAGGCCGTAGGTCATCCAGGCAACGGCGGGCAGGCCGTCGCGGCCCGCGCGTCCCGTTTCCTGGTGGTCGGCCTCCAGGCTCGTGGGCGGGTCCACGTGGGCCACGAAACGGACATTGGGCTTGTCCACGCCCATGCCGAAGGCCACGGTGGCGACCATGACCACGCCCTCCTCGCGCATGAACCGCTCCTGGTTGGCCTCGCGCGCGGCGGCGGAAAGGCCGGCGTGGTACGGCAGGGCCGTGAACCCTTCCCCTGCCAGGGCCTGGGCCGTGGCCTCGACCTTCTTGCGTGACATGCGGTAGACGATCCCGGCCTCACCCGCAGGACGGGAGCGCAGGAAGGCCAGGAGCTGCTGCTCGGGCCGGTCCTTGAGGGTCACGAGGTAGCGGATGTTGGGCCGGTCGAAGCCCGAGGCGAAGACGCGGGCCGAGTCCAGGCGCAACTGGCGGATGATGTCCGCGCGGGTCATGTCGTCGGCCGTGGCCGTCAGGGCCAGGCGCGGCACCCCGGGGAAGAGGTCGGCCAGCTCCCCCAGGCGGGTGTACTCGGGCCGGAAGTCGTGGCCCCACTGGGACACGCAGTGGGCCTCGTCGATGGCGAAGAGGGCCAGGGGGACGCGCGCGAGGCGGTCCAGAAAGCCCGGCGCGAAGACGCGTTCGGGGGCGACGTAGAGCAGGTCGAGGCGTCCGGCCATGAGCTCGGCCTCCACCTCGCGGGCCCGGGCCGGGTCCAGGGAGGAATTGAGGCAGGCCGCGCGAACGCCGTTCTGGGTCAGGCCCTGCACCTGGTCGCGCATGAGGGCGATGAGCGGGGAGACGACGACGGCCGTGCCGGGACGGACCAGGGCCGGGATCTGGTAGCACAGGGACTTGCCCCCGCCCGTGGGCATGAGGACCACGGCGTCCCGGCCGGCCAGGACGGTCTCGATGACCGCCTCCTGGGGGCCCTGAAAGGCGTCGTAGCCGAAAACCGAGCGGAGGACTTCAAGGGGCGTGGGCATGGAAAAACCTCGGGAAGACTGTTGGGACCGGGCTTTGGCCTACAGGACGCCCGAAGCCTCTGTCAAAGCGCAGAGACGGCGCGATGCAAAAATGCCGATGCGACCTGACCCGGGGCCGACTTCCACTCGGGAGTCGTCAGGAGTTTGCGGGGCGGCACCGGCGACTGAGGCCGTAGTGGTCCCCGCCGGCAGGAGACCGCCGCGCGCGGCGTGCGGCCCCGCCCGCCGCCACGTCCACCCTGCGGCTTGTCCTCGCCGCCGGGCCCATGTATGTGCCGCACATCGGACGCGCGGCGTCTTCCCTTCATCATCTTACCACTGACGCGACATGACCCTCTACGCACTGCTCGGCGCCCTGGAACAGGGCTTCCTTTACGGCATCATGGCCCTCGGGGTGTACCTGACATTCCGCATCCTCGATTTCCCGGACCTGACCGTGGACGGCAGCCTGCCGCTGGGGGCCTCGGTCAGCGCCGTGACCATCACGGCCGGGCACAGCCCCTACCTGGCCCTGGCCCTGGCCACGGCGGCCGGGTTCGCGGCCGGGGCCGTGACGGCGCTGCTGAACACCAAGCTCAAGATTCTGCACCTGCTGGCCTCGATCCTGACCATGATCTCCCTCTACTCCATCAACATCCGCATCATGGGCGGCCCCAACGTGGCCCTGCTGGGCACGCCCTCGGTGCTGACGGACCTGGAGGGTCTTGGCCTGCCCCTCTTCCAGGTCACGCCGGCCTTCTTCTTCCTCGTGGCCGCGGCCGTCACGGCGGCTCTCATCTGGTTCCTTCACACGGAGTACGGCCAGGCCATGCTGGCCACGGGCGACAACCGGCAGATGATCACGGCCCTGGGCGTGAACACGGACAACGTCATCATCTTCGGGGTGGGCCTGTCCAACGCCCTGGTGGCCTTCAGCGGCGCCCTCATCGCCCAGAACCAGGGCGCGGCCGACGTGAACATGGGCGTGGGCACCATCGTCGCCGGCCTGGCCTCGGTCATCCTCGGCGAAACGATCTTCGGCAAGGCGACCATCGCCCGTGCCTGCATCGCCGTCATCGTCGGCTCCGCGGCCTACCGCACGGTCATCGCCCTGGCCCTGGGCCTCGATCTCGGCGGGTTCTCCTTCACGCCAAGCGACCTGAATCTCATCACCGCCTTCCTGGTCATCATCGCCCTGAGCCTGCCCATGCTCAAAAGGAGGTTCGCACGATGATCCGCGCCACCGGACTGAACAAGTATTTTCACCGGGGCAGTGTGAACGAAGTGCACAGCATCCGGGACCTGTCCATCGACATCGAACAGGGCGACTTCATCACCATCATCGGCTCCAACGGGGCCGGCAAGTCGACCTTCCTGTCCTGCCTGGCCGGGACCCACGCCCTGGACTCGGGCACCATCGCCGTCGACGGCACCGACGTGACCCGCTGGCCCGAGCACCGGCGCGCCCGCTTCATCGGCCGCGTCTTCCAGGACCCCCTCATGGGCACCTGTGCCGGCGGCTCCATCGCCCAGAACATGGCCCTGGCCCTGAAGCGCGGCCAGCGGCGCGGCCTGTCGCGCGGCGTCAAGCCCGCCGACCGGGATCTTTTCCGCGAACGCCTGCAGGTGCTGGGCCTGGGCCTCGAAAACCGGCTCCAGGACCGGGCGGGGCTGCTCTCGGGCGGCCAGCGCCAGGCCCTGACCATGGTCATGGCCACCCTGGTGCGCCCGGAACTGCTGCTTCTGGACGAGCACACGGCGGCCCTGGACCCCAAGACCGCGGCCCAGATCCTCAAGCTGACCGAGAACATCGTCACGGCCGGCGGCCTGACCACCCTCATGGTCACCCACAACATGCAGCAGGCCCTGGCCCTGGGGAACCGGCTGATCATGATGCACCGCGGCCGCGTCATCTTCGACGTGCGCGGACAGGACAAGGCGGCCCTGACGGTC
>JANJWV010000072.1 GCA_024709365.1 Desulfomicrobium sp.
GTCGTTGCATCGCATGGCCGCGGCACATCAGCATAAAAGCCCGGAAATCACAACCGCAAAGAGCTGCCACCCGCAAGCCCCCGCTTTTCTTTTCCCAGCTTTTCCCTCACAGTTCCCGCGAACATTCTCCGCACCCCGAGACCGACATGGCCGCACGAACCCCCATCAAATCCGCTCCCGGCGGCAAGCCCCCCAGGCGGGCCTTTGCCCTGCCCTGGCCCCTGCCGGCGCTGCTGGTCTGGTCCGCGTGCTGGGCGTTCTTCCTGGTTCTGCACGACCTGCGGCTGCCCGTGGAATGGTCCGCCGCCATCGCCACCGCATTGGGCGTCGCGTCCGGCGCCTTTGCCCGCTCATCGTGGCGGCGGCTGTTCATCGCCGCCGGCTTCCCCCTGTCCCTGGCCGCGTCGGGGCTTGGCACGGGCCTGCCGGCCTGGAGCTGGCTCCTGGCCCTGGGGCTGCTCGCCGGGCTCTACCCCATGAAGACGTGGCGCGACGCCCCCCTTTTCCCGACACCGCGCGGCAGCCTCGCGGGCCTCGACAAGATCGCCCGCCTGCCCGCCGGGGCCCGCATCCTCGACGCGGGCTGCGGCCTTGGCGCGGGTCTGGCCGAACTGCACGGCGTATTCCCCGACGCGCGGCTCACAGGGCTGGAATGGAGCTGGCCCCTGCGACTGGCCTGCGGCCTGCGCTGCCCCTTCGCCCGGATCCGGCGGGGGGACATCTGGAAGGAGGACTGGTCGGGCTACGACCTGGTCTACATGTTCCAGCGGCCCGAAAGCATGGGGCCGGCGGCGGACAAGGCGCGCCGGGAACTGCGGCCAGGAGCGTGGCTGGTCAGCCTGGAGTTCGAGGCCCCGGCCCTGCGCCCCGAGGCCGTGCTGCGCAACGTCCACGGCAAGCCCGCCTGGGTGTACCGCATGAAGTGAGCGCGGCGTTGCTCGGGGAACGCGAGTCACGGGAGGGAAAATTCATGGATTCCCGCCTTCGCGGGAATGACGCGTGCCCTTTTGCGCAAACAGGGCTCCTGACTCGCGCCCGGCGAGAAGCATCGCGCAAGGCTGCATTGCGCAGGCGCAAAAAAACCCCATCACGGTCACGTGACGGGGTTTGCTTGTTTAGATGTCCTATCAGCGCGGAATCACTGCCGACTGGCGACCTCGTGCCCCTTGTGCAGGGCCTTGGACAGAGGGACCACGTCGGACGTGGAGCAGAACAGGCTTTCCCTGCTCACGCCCTTCAGGGCCTCGCACAGCACCTCGTCCATGTTCTCGACCAGGACGATTTCCAGGTCCTTGAGCACGGCCTTGGGCACTTCCTTGAGGTCCCTCTCGTTCTCCTTGGGCAGGAGCACGCGGGTGATGAGGCCGCGATGGGCGGCCAGGAGCTTCTCACGCACCCCACCGATGGGCAGGACGCGGCCGCGCAGGGTGATCTCGCCCGTCATGGCCACGTCGTTCCTCACCGGGATGTCGAGCAGGGCCGAGGCCAGGCAGGTGGCCAGGGTGATACCGGCCGAAGGCCCGTCCTTGGGCGTGGCTCCCTCGGGCACGTGGATGTGGATGTCCACTTCCTTGTAGAAGTCCCGGCGCAGGCCGAAGAACTCGGACCGCGAACGGATGTAGCTGATGGCCGCCTTGGCCGACTCCTGCATGACGTCGCCGAGCTTGCCCGTGATCTCGATCTTCCCGCCGCCAGGCATGAGCGCCACCTCGACGAAGAGAAGCTCGCCCCCGACCTGGGTCCAGGCCAGGCCCGTGGCCACGCCGACCTGGGCCTCTTCCTCGCGCTGGTCGTGGCGGACCTTGGGGATTCCCAGGTAGGTGCCGATCATGGACTTGGACACGGTCACGGTCTTGTCCATGTCGCCGTCCTCAACCAAAGCGCGCGCCACCTTGCGGCAGATGGAGGCCAGTTCGCGCTCCATGTTGCGCACCCCGGCCTCGCGCGTGTAGCGGCGGATGATCTCGAGGACGGCCCCCTTGGACAGGCTCAGGTTCTGGGCTTGAAGGCCATGCTGCTCCATCTGCTTGGGCAGGAGGAAGTTCGTGGCGATGCGCTCCTTCTCCGTCTCCAGGTAGCCGGGAATGTTGATGATCTCCATGCGGTCCTGCAGGGGCAGCGGGATGGTCTGCAGGGAGTTGGCCGTGGTGATGAAAAACACCTGCGACAGGTCGTAGTCCATGTCCAGGTAATGGTCGTTGAAGGCGCTGTTCTGCTCCGGGTCCAAGACCTCCAGCAGGGCCGCCGAGGGGTCGCCCCGGAAGTCCATGCTCATCTTGTCCACCTCGTCCAGACAGAAGACCGGGTTGTTGGAGGACACACGCTTCAGGGACTGGATGATCTTGCCCGGCAGGGCCCCGACGTAGGTCCGGCGATGGCCGCGGATCTCGGCCTCGTCGCGCACGCCGCCCAGCGACAGGCGCACGAACTCGCGCCCCGTGGCCCGGGCGATGGACTTGGCCAGTGACGTCTTGCCCACACCGGGAGGGCCGACCAGGCAGAGGATGGGCCCGCGCAGCTTCTTCACCAGAGCCTGCACGGCCAGGTATTCGAGGATGCGCTCCTTGGGCTTCTCCAGTCCGTAGTGGTCGTCGTCGAGGGTCTTCTGGGCCTGCTTTAAGTCGATGTCCACGTCGCGGAGCACGTTCCAGGGCAGGGCCAGAATCCAGTCCACGTAGTTGCGCAGCACGGCGTACTCGGCCGAGGACGGCGGGGTCTGGCGCAGCTTCTTCATCTCGGCCATGGCCTTGGAACGGGCGTCCTCGGGCATGTCCTTGGTCTTGAGCTGGTTCTCCAGGTCTTCCACGTCGGCCTTGGGGTCGAAATCGCGGCCCATCTCCTTGTGGATGGCCTTGAGCTGCTCGCCCAGATAGTAGTCCTTCTGGTTCTCCTCCATCTGCTTCTTGACGCGGCCCTTGATCTTCTTCTCCAGGGAGAAGACCTCGACCTCCTCCTGGATGAGCTCGTAGACCCGTTCCAGGCGGCGCACCGGGTCGCGCAGTTCGAGCACGCCCTGCTTGCGGTCGTAGGTGGCCTTGAGGTGCGGCGCGATGCTGTCGGCCAGGCGGCCGGGCTGGTTCACGCTGGTGATGGCCAGGACCGTCTCCTTGGCCAGCTTGCGGTTGACCTGGGCGTACTCCTCCACGGCCTCGTGGGCGGCGCGCACCAGAGCCTCGCCCTCCACGGGGTTGCCGTCGATGTCGGGCAGGGCCGTGACGCGGACCATCTGGATCTCGTCCTGGATCACCAGGCCGTGGGCCTGGTCCCAGGAAGCGCGGTACAGGCCCTCGAAGAGGACCTTGATGGTCCCGTCGGGGAGCCGGAGCATCTGCAGGACCTTGCTGACCGTGCCCACGTCATAGAGGCCGTCCACGTCGGGGCGCTCCTGGCTCGGATCCTTCTGGGCCACGAGGAAGATGCGCTTGTCGTAGGTGTCCAGGGCCCGTTCGATGGCCTTGATGGAGGAATCGCGGCCCACGAAAAGCGGCACGATGGACTTGGGGAACATGACCACCTCGCGCAGGGACATGACCGGCAGGGTCAGGCTCCCGGGGTGGTTCTTCTCGAAAATAATGGCGTCGGACATGACTGGTCTCGCTGGTTGCGCCTGACCGGGGTCAGGCGCTCTTGGCCTCGGGCTTGAAGAGGATGAGGGGTTCCTTGCCCTCCTCCACCACGGCCCTGTTGATGACGCACTCCGTCACGTCCTTCATGGACGGGATGGTGTACATGATGTCGAGCATGATGGACTCCATGACGGAGCGAAGTCCGCGGGCGCCCGTCTCGAGCTTGATGGCCTTGGCGGACAGGGCCTTCAGGGCGTTGGTCGTGAACTTGAGCTCCACGTTCTCCAGCTCGAACATCTTCTGGTACTGCTTGACCAGGGCGTTCTTGGGCTCCTGCAGGATGCGCATGAGGTCGTCCTCGGTCAGCTCGGTCAGGGAGGTGATGACCGAGATGCGGCCCGTGAACTCGGGGATGAGCCCGTAGCGGATGAGGTCCATGGGGTGCACCTGGCGCAGGAGGCTGTCGGTCTTGGTCTCCTCCTTGCGGCGGACCTTGGCCCCGAAGCCCATGCTCGAACCCTGCACGCGCTGCTTGACGATGTCCTCCAGGCCGATGAAGGCCCCGCCCACGATGAAGAGGATGTTGGAGGTGTCGAGGCGGATGAACTCCTGCTGCGGGTGCTTGCGGCCGCCCTTGGGGGGGATGTTGGCCACGGTGCCCTCGATGATCTTCAGCAGGGCCTGCTGCACGCCTTCGCCCGACACGTCGCGGGTGATGGAGGGGCTGTCGGACTTGCGGGAGATCTTGTCGATCTCGTCGACGTAGATGATGCCCTTGGCCGCGGCCTCCAGGTCGTAGTCGGCGTTCTGCACGAGCTGGACCAGGATGTTCTCCACGTCCTCGCCCACGTAGCCGGCCTCGGTCAGGGTCGTGGCGTCGGCGATGGCGAAGGGGACCTTCAGGATGCGCGCCAGGGTCTGGGCCAGGAGCGTCTTGCCCGAACCCGTGGGCCCGATCAGCAGGATGTTGCTCTTGTCCAGTTCCACGTCGTCCTTGACCCGGGCGTGGTACTTGATG
>JANJWV010000117.1 GCA_024709365.1 Desulfomicrobium sp.
GTCCGTGGCAGCCTTGACCGCGCCGACGTCGCCGCGGACCATGACGGTGACGAGTCCGCCGCCGACCTGGGTGCGGCCGATCAGGGTCACGTTGGCGGCCTTGACCATGGCGTCGGCGGCTTCGATGGCGCCGACCAGTCCTCTGGTTTCGATCATTCCGAGTGCGTTCTGTGCAGACATGGTGTTCTCCTTAAAATGGGGTGTGCGTTAAGAGTGTTGCGAAAAATCAGGCGATCTTCTTGAGCTGTTCGAGGATCAGGGCCGTGATGGCGCCAACGTCGATGGACGCCGCGGCGGCATGGCCGGGGGCCTGCTCCGCAGGCGCGGCGCAGCATGATCCGCCGAGGTCGTAGGCCACGCGGCGGATGTTCATGAGGTTGAGCGGCGTCACGTTGTCCGAGGTGGAGCTTCCGCCTACCGTGCCGCAGCCCAGGGTGAAGGACGGGAACAGGCTGGTGGTCAGGCCCACGGCGCCGTGGGTGGACGGGGTGTTGACCAGCAGTCGCGACACGGGCTTCTTCAGGCCGAACTCGCGGATGACGTCCTCGTTGCGGGAGTGGATGGACAGGGAATGCCCGATGCCGCCGTTCTTGAGCAGGGCGTGGCAGAGCTCGCAGGCCTCCTGCCAGTCGTTGACGGTGTAGAAGCCCAAGAGCGCCGTCAGCTTTTCCTTGGAGAAGGGATACTTCGGGCCCACGCCGGGTTCGTCGGAGACCAGAAGGCGCGTGCCGGCCGGAATCTCGATGCCGGCCAGGCGGGCGATGTACTGGGCGTCGCGGCCGACGATGTCGGGGTTCATGGAGCCGTTGCCGCGCTCCATGACCCGCTTGACCTTCTCCAGCTTCTCCCCTTCCAGGAAATACGCGCCCTGCGCGACAAAGGTGGCGCGGACCTTGTCGGCGATGACGGCCTCTGTCACGATGGCCTGTTCCGAGGCGCAGACCGTGCCGTTGTCGAAGGTCTTGCTGGCGAAGATCTTGGTCACGGCGTCGACGATGTCGGCGCTGCGCTCGATGTAGGCCGGCACGTTGCCCGCGCCCACGCCCAGGGCCGGGGTGCCGGAGCTGTACGCGGCCTTGACCATGCCGGGGCCGCCCGTGGCCAGGATCAGGTCGGCCACGCGCATCAGCTCCTGGCTGCCCTCGATGGTCGGCACGCTCATGACGCTGACCAGGTCCTCGCACACGCCGCACTGCGCCAGCGCCCCGCGGATGATCTCCACGGTCTTGCCGATGCACTTTCGGGCGCTGGGGTGCGGGGTAAAGACGATGGCGTTGCCGGCCTTGAGCGCGATCATGGACTTGTAGATGGTCGTGGACGTGGGGTTGGTCGACGGGACGATGCCCGCGATGACGCCCATGGGGATGGCGATCTCGACCAGCTTGCGCGCCTTGTCGTCGCAGAGCACGCCGATGGTCTTCATATCCCTGATGGCGGCCAGCAGCTTCTCGCTGGCCAGGATGTTCTTGGTCTTCTTGTCCTGGACCTTGCCGAAGCCCGTCTCCTCCACGGCCAGGGTCGCCAGTGCTTCCGCCTGGGCGGCCGCGGCCTTGGCCACGGCCTCGACCACGGCGTCCACCTGGGCCTGTCCCAGCGCGGCGAACCCCGCCTGGGCCTGGCGCGCGGCCCGCACCAGGGACCGGGCTTCCTGAACGGACAGTAAATCCTTGTCTACCATTGTCTTACTCCTCTCTGTATGCCGTCATGATTGCTTCAATCAGAGTCTTCTTGCGCGCGGTCCCGATCTCGCCGGAGGCCAGCGGCAGCCCCGGCAGACCGGCGGCGATGCGGCGCAACCTGCCGACCGTCATCGCCCCGAGCTGCGAAATGTCGTATGCGGGCATCCCCCGCGAATGCGCCCCAGCTTCGGGGGCCTTCTCTTCCTTCGGCTCACCCTGCGAGACCCGCGAGGTCTGCGGAGTCTGCGAGACCTGCGGGGCCTGAGGACCGCCGCCGATGACCGCGGCCAACTCCAGGTCCGGCCGGGCGATGACGTGCGCGGACACCAGACACCCGCCCATGCGCCGGATTTCGACCGCGCCCGCGTCCACGGCGGCCTGCACCGCGGCCACCTCGCCGCGGACGGTGACGGTCACCAGCCCGGCGCCGACCTGGTCGCGGCCCGCGATGCGCACGTCCGCGGCCTTGACCATGGCGTCGGCCCCGGCGATGGCGGCCACAAACCCGCGAGTCTCGATCATTCCCAGTGCGTTCATGCTCTGCCTCAGTGCCGGATCACGGCCACGTCGAAGTTGTGGGCGGCGAACCACCCGGTCAGGCGCGCCAGGTCCTCGTCCGTCAGGGACGGCTGCGCATCCAGGGTGTAGTCCCAGCCGAGCTGCCCGTACTTGCCCACGCCCATACGGTGGTACGGCAGCAGGTCGATCCCCTTGAAATTCCTGTAGTCCCGGTACGGCAGCAGGAAGCGGATCAGGGCGTGAATCTCGTCATGGCCGTCGTTGAGCCCTTTCAGCAGGGGCAGGCGGATCTTGACGTTGTGCCTGTTGTCCAGCAGCCAGCGCAGGTTCGTCAGGATGGTCTCGTTGTGCACGCCGGTCAGGGCGTAGTGGCGGGCCGAGTCCATGTGCTTGACGTCGTAGAGGAAGAGGTCCGTGAACTCGGCCACCCGGGCCAGGGCCTCGGGGCGGGCGTAGCCGGACGTCTCCACGGCCGTACCTATGCCGCGCCGGCGACAGGTCATGAGCAGGCTGGCCGCGGCCTCGGGCTGCATGAGCACCTCCCCGCCGCTCAGGGTCACGCCGCCGCCGGACATTTCATAGAAGGCCCGGTCCTCCTCCACGATGTCCGCCAGTTCCGAGACGGTCCGCAGTTCGCCCATGACCGACAGGGCGCGCACCTTGCAGACCTGCTCGCAACGTCGGCAGCCGATGCAGTCCACATCCTGCACGATCTCGTGCATGCGCGTGCGCGGCGAGATGCGGTGCTTGCCCACGGGGCAGACCGGCACGCAGTCGCCGCAGCGCGTGCAGATGTTCGTGCGGCACAGGACCTGGGGCTGGCGCTTCTGCCCCTCGGGGTTGGAGCACCACGTGCAGCGCAGTGGGCAGCCCTGGAAGAAGACCATGGTCCGCACGCCGGGTCCGTCGTACATGTTGTACTTCTGGATGTTGAAGATCAGAGCCTTGCGTTCGATCATGGTCACTTCCGTCTGCTTCCGTCAGCTTCCATCTGCTCAGGGCCGCGCCTAGAGCGAGTGCAGCATGGTGCGGCTGATGATCTCGTCCTGCACGTCCTTGCACAGCTCCACGAAGAAGGCGCTGTAGCCGGCCACGCGCACCACCAGGTCGCGGTACTTCTCGGGGTGCTTCTGGGCGTCGAGAAGGATCTCGTTGTCCAGGTAGTTGAACTGCATCTCGCCGTTGCCGAGCATGCAGGCCGTGCGGATCAGGGTGATGATGCCGTTCTCGCCTTCGGGCGTGTCCAGGAGGCCCGACATGAGCTTGAAGTTGTGCACCATGCCGATGTTCATGTAGTCGTTGCCCATTTTGGACACGGACTTGATGATGGCCGTGGGGCCCTTGAAGTCCGCGCCCTGGGTCGGGCTGATGCCGTCGGACAGGGGCGACCAGGCCCGGCGGCCGCCCGCCGACGCGCCGAGGAGCTGCCCGAAGGGCGTGTTGTTGGAGATGGACAGGGTGCCGTGGCTCAGCACCGAGTACAGCGTCCGGTACTTGCGGTGCTCGATCTCGGTGAAGTGCACCAGGTCGGCGGCGATGAGGTCCGCGTAGTCGTCGTCGTTGCCGTATTTGGGCGCGGCCAGGCAGTCGGCCAGAACCTGGTCGTAGCCTTCGAAATCGGCCTTCAGGGCCAGGTTCAGTTCGGCCAGGGTGTACTTTTTGTCCTCGTAGACCAGCTTCCTGATGGCAGCCATGGAGTCGGCGTAGGTGGCCAGGCCGCTCCAGACCACGCCGGGCCCGAAGTTGTACATGGCCCCGCCGGCGGACACGTCGCGGCCGGACTCCATGCAGCCCTCGTACATGAGGGACATGAGGGGCTTGGGCGCCAGCTCGCGATGCACGCGCTGGGAGATGACCGTGGCCACGCCGGACAGCTTGGTGATGTGCCGGATCTGCTCCTTCACCGCGGCCTCGAACTTCTCGTAGGTGTCGAAGGCGCTCAGGTCGCCCATGTCCGGGCAGACCTGCTTGCCGTACCACAGGGGCACGCCCCGGTTCAGGACCAGCTCGATACAGATGGGCCACTGGGTGTAGGCCGTGGACGTCCACTGATAGAGGCGTCCGGACTTCTGGGGCTCCACGCAGCCCATGAGGCAGTAGTCGCGGGCGTCTTCCATGGACACGCCCTTGGCCAGCATCATCTTGATGTGCGTGTCGTCGAAGTGCACGGCCGGGAAGCCCATGCCGGAGCGGATGACGTCCACGATCTTCCTCAGGTACTTCTGCGGCGACTTGTTGTGCACGCGCGTGGCCAGGGACGGCTGGTAGATGCGCACGTGGCGCACGGCGTCCATGAGCAGGTAGGTCAGGTCGTTGGTGGCGTCGCGGCCGTCGCGGGTCACGCCGCCCACGCACATGTTCACGAAGGGCTGGTAGCCGGCGAAGAACTTGGAGCCGCCTTCGCTCGTGATCCACATCATCTCCGACATCTTGACGAGCATGCACCCGGCCAGGTCGAAGGCCTCGTACTCGGTCATGCGGCCGGCATCGATGTCGGCGCGGTAGAAGGGGTACATGTACTGGTCCACGCGGCCGATGGACATGCCGGTCTGGTTCTCCTCCACCACCAGCAGGGACTCGATGGTCCACACGGCCTGGATGGCTTCCCAGAAAGTGCTCGGGGCGTGGGCCGGGACGCGGGCGTTGACCTCGGAAATCTTGAGGAGCTCTGCCTTGCGCCTGGGGTCGCTCTCCTTGGCGGCCAGCTCCGCGGCGTACTGCGACAGGCGCCGGGCGTAGATCATCACGCCTTCGGCCGTGTCGATGAGGGAGCGGTAGAAATAGATTTTGTCGATGTCCTCGGGATTCTCGTAGTGCAGCTTCTCCAGGTGCTCGCTGGCCTCGCGCTGGATGTCGAGCATGCCCTTCTTCATCAGGATGACGTCGTAGCCGGGGTTGGAGTCGCCGCCGCCGTTGATGGCGTGGTACGAGCAGTCGGACACGTAGGATTCGCCCGACAGCTCCCACAGGCCGGCCTCTCGGTACTGGTCCTCGCAGTGCTCGTCCACGGACTTGCCCTTCCAGAACGGAAAGAGTTCATCGCGCATGTAGCGCTTGTCATCTTCGGAGATGAAAAACGGGTCCTGGGCGCGGATGCCGATGGTGTCGAGCTCGGCCTCCATCCAGCGCCAGGCGATGTCGGGGGAGAAGGCGCCGGTGCGGGGAGCCCCGTTGGGCGCACCGACGATGAGCTCGTGGTCCTGGATGACCAGGGGCGCCGTCTCGCAGGCCCGCTTGAAGGCCTTGCCGCGCAGGATGGCCTTGGGCATGCCCGGATTCTCCCTGGCGACCTCGGTCATGGCCCGCGCGCGGTGCGTGGAGATGCTCGGCACGTGGGTCAGGAATTTCTTCTTCAGGGCCACATGGCGCTCTGTGGGGCCGTCGGGAATGCCGGCCTGGGGTGCGGCGCCGGCGTACACGGCCCCTGCGGGCGCGGGCGAAACCGTCTTGGCGCTGCCGATTTCCGCCGACAGGTTCTCGAAGACCCTGCGCAGCGAAGCCCGGTCCTCGGGGCTCAGGTTTCTGGTCGCCTCGGCGAGCTTCTGGGAAAAATCACGAAGATCCACGCTTACCTCCTGGTTGTCTCAGGGCCTTTTGAGGACCTGAATCGCTTCGTTCAAAATTTGCCGTAAGGCGTCGCTCACGGCCCGCGACGGGCTCGGTTCCGACGCCTGGATGTCAGTGCATGTCAGTTGCCCGTCCTCTGTCCGCACCTCGCGCACCCCGTAGCCGACCTTGCGGACGTAGACGAGGTTCATGGGCGAGACGTTGTCGGAGGTGATGCCCTGGCCGGCGGAGCCGCTGCCCAGGGTCAGGGCGGGAAAAAGGTTGGTGGTCAGGCCCATGCCGCCGAAGGTCGCCGGGGTGTTGACCAGCACGCGGCCCACGGGCTTCTTCAGGGCGAACTGGCGGACGACCTCCTCGTCGCGTGAATGAACGACCAGGGTGTGGGCGCAGCGTTCGTGCAGAAGCAGCTCGATGCACTTCTCGCAGGCGTTGCGCCAGTCGTCCTCGACATAGAGGGTCAGGACCGGGGCCAGCATCTCGCGCGAAAAGGGGTCGGACTCGGACACGAAGGACCGCTCCGCCACCAGCACGCGGGTGCCCTCGGGCACGTCGAACCCGGCCCGGCGGGCCAGGACCGTGGCCGGCAGCCCGACCAGGCAGGCGTTCGGGCGCCCGTGAGTGACGAAAAGGCCGCCCAGCCGCCCGGACTCCTCGTCGCTCATGAAATATGCGCCCTGCTCCCGCAGGGCCCGGCGGACGAGGTCCGCTACCGGCGCGTCCACGACCACGGCCTGCTCGGCCGAAGCCGCGATGCCGTTGTCGAAGACCTTGCTGACGATGACGTCGCGCACGGCGCGGTCGATGTCCGCCGTGCGTTCGATGAAGACCGGCCCGTTGCCGCTGCCGCCGTAGATGAGGGGCTTGCCCGCGGCCCTGGCCTCGGCCAGCATGCCCGGCACGCCCGTGATCATGATGAGCGACGTGGCCGCATGACGCATCAGCTCCCGCGTGCCGCTTTTGGTCACGGTGCCGAGGTAGCCCAGGCAGCCTTCGGGCAGGCCGTGGCCGTGGGCGGCGGCGATCATGACGTCCAGCGCCCTGCCGATGCTGCGGCTGGCGCGGGGGTGCGGGGAGAAGAGCGCGGCGTTGCCGGACTTGATGGCCAGAAGCGTCGTGCAGATGGTCGTGGACACCGGGCTGGTGGACGGGCACAGGGCCGCGACGACCCCGACGGGCACGCCGATGTCCATGACGCCCCGCTCCCGGTCCTCGCCGATGACGCCCACGCAGCGCATGCCGCGCAGCCGGGCCCGGACCTGCTCGCAGACGAAGCGGTTCTTGATCAGCTTGTCCTGCCAGCGCCCGAAATCCGTCTCCTCCCGGCTCATGACCGCCAGGTCGCGCAGGTGCGGGGCCACGGCGTCGGCCACGCCCTCGACAATGGCGTCGAGACTGTCCTGGTCGAACCCGGCCAGGCGCTTCTGGGCCTCCACGGCGTTCTCGGCCAGAATCCTGGCCTGCTGGATGGAGAGCAGATCGTTGTCGATGATCATGGCCGGTCCGTCGTTACGGGAGCAGGTTTTCGAAGGCGTAGCGCCCTGTGATCTTGACCAGGTCCGGGTGGGGCGTGGGGATGACCACGGAGCTGTAGACGGACGCGCCCATCTTCTCCACGGCCTTCACGCCCGCCGCCACGGCGGAGGCGCAGGCGGCCACATCGCCCTGAACCAGCACGGAGACATACCCCGAGGCCACGTTCTCGAAGCCGACGACCTCCACATCCGCGGTCTTCTGCATGGCGTCGGCCGCTTCGAGCAGGTAGACGATGCCGAAGGTCTCGATGAGTCCCATGGCCCGCGGGCGCCCGGCCTCGCCTTCCGCGTCCACCGCGTAGACGGACACGATGTCGGCCACGCCCCTGATGGGCCGTGGCATGACGTTCTTGGCCGTCAGCTTGCCTATCTCGGCCGCGCCGGCCGCGCCGGCCTCGACGGCGGCGGTCACGGCCGCCACGTCGCCCTTGACCATGATGGTGACCAGGGTCGAGCCCACGTTCTCATAGGAGATGAGCTGCACGTTGGCCGCCTTGAGCATCCTGTCCGCGCCGTTGATGGCCGGGACCATCCCCAGCGTCTCGATGAGGCCCAGGGCCTCTTCGCCGTAATATCGCATATCGCTCCCGATACGATGACGTTTTCGGTGCCGCTCGCCTGCAATCCTGGCGAAGGTTGCGGCACACCTGCATTGAAACTGAGACAAACCACTGCCCCGCAGGGAAGGTCACCCGGTTATTCAAAAAATATGCTCATGGTGATGAAATGGATATTTATCAATCAATATCAGAGTGTTGTGTCAGACTCGGCGTTTTTGCCGCGTTGTGCGGGATGTCGCTCCTGGGGCCTTGCCAAGGCGCCTTGAACGGCCATTGGGCAGGGCGGAACGGTTGCCATGGCGCGCAGCAGGCCGTGAAGACGGTTTTCCCGAGGAAATCCGTCAACAACGATCAGGGAAAGGCGATGCGACATGAATGACGCATCATTCCGACAACACGACAGAACTGTCCGATGCGTCGAGCTCGGTGCGACGAGCCAAGAACATTCGACTTCGGAGAAAAGGAAACGGCAGGGAAAATCAGCGTACTCGGCCGCGCAGGTGCGACGGGAAGACAGAGGGAACGATTGAAATGCAGAAGCCGCTGACGGGGCACGGCCCTCAAACGCATGAAGGAGAGCCGGGCTCTCCTTCATGGGGTATACGTCCTGCGCGAGGGTTCTGAACCATCACGCGAAAACAGGCCGGAAACTACACTTTCTTGACCTGTTTCTCATTCTTTACTTGAGCTTTTTTGCTATCCTTGGCCGCTTTCTGCTTCTGCATCTTATCCTTGTCCTTCTTTCCGCCCTTGTCTCCCATGATGCGCTCCTGGTGTTGAAGTTCGTCAAGATGTGGCGACCCTGTTCCCGGCCGGCAAAGCCGGACCTGCGACGGGTCGATCCGTCCTCGGATGGAATTTGCTGATGCTGATAGCACTCTTTGCCGACGGCTGCAACGTGGGCGGTATTCCCGGCGCAAATATCCTCAATCGTTCAGGGGGTTGCCGGAGGCTGCGCGGCCGCAATCCGCTCAAAGACGTGCGCGGCGTTGTAGCTGCTGCGCACGAGGGGCGCGCTGAACACGTACTCCAGGCCCGCCTCCCTGCCCCACCGGGCGTATTCTTCGAACACGTCCGGGTGCACGTAGCGCTCTACGGCCGGATGCTTCCGACTCGGCCGCATGTACTGCCCGATAGTCGCAATGCGACACCCGCTTCCGGCCAGGTCCGCAAGCACGCCGCGCACTTCCTCGTCCGTCTCGCCGAGGCCGACCATGAGGCCGCTCTTGGGGATGCCGCCCGCCTCCCGGACCCGCCGCAGCAGTTCCAGGCTTTGGCGGTAGTCGGCCTGGGGCCGGATGCGGCCGTAGTGGGCCGGAGGCGTTTCGACGTTGTGGTTGACGATCTCCGGCGCCGCGTCGAGCACGGTCCGCAGGGCCGCGCGGGAGCCGCGGAAATCCGGGATGAGCACTTCTATGGATGGGCCGACATCGGCGCAGGCCTCGCGCACGGCCCGGATCACGGCAGCGAAATGGGCCGCCCCGCCGTCCAGGAGGTCGTCGCGGGTCACGGAGGTGATGACCACATGCTTCAGCCCAAGTCGGTGCGCGGCCTCGCTCACGCGCCTGGGTTCGTCGCCGTCGAGGGGTTCGGTCACGCCCGGAGAAATGTTGCAGAAGGCGCAGTTGCGGGTGCAGACGTGCCCCATGATCAGGAACGTGGCCGTGCGCTTGGAATAGCACTCGAACATGTTCGGGCACTTGGCCCCGCGGCAGACCGTGTGCAGGCGCAGGCCCTCCACCAGGCTGTCGGTTCCGGCAAAGGCGGGGCTAGTCGGCAGTTTCGTGCGCAGCCACGGCGGGATGCGCAAATACGGTGCGGAATTCTCGTGCACAGACATGCTTGATCTCCTGCATGGAAATGGATTCGTCCTGCAGTTCATGGTGTAGGGATGTGGGCTCGACATCGTGCAGCCCGCAGAGGGTGATGAGGCGGAACAGGGACAGGTCGCGGCCGATGTTGAGGGCCAGCCCGTGATAGGAAGTCCAGCGCCGCATGCCGATGCCGATGGACGCGATCTTGCGCGGGCCGACCCACACGCCGGGACGCCCTTCACAGCGGCCTGCGGACAAGCCGAAATGGGCCAGGGTGCGGATCACGACCTCCTCCAGGTCGTGGAAGAATCGCCGCAGTCCGCCAGATCGCGAGGAGACGCGGAACACGGGGTAGGCCACGAGCTGCCCCGGGTAATGACAGGTGATGTTCCCGCCCCGGCTGGTCTGCACCAGTTCAATGCCCTGCGCGGCCAGGGCGCCGTCGCCGATGAGCAGGTTCTCCCGACCGCCGTTGCGGCCCAGAGTGATGGTGGGGGGATGCTCCAGCAGGTACAGGGTATCCTCGGCCCCTGCGGTGACCAGCGGCAACCGACGCAGTTGGATCGCCTCGGCCTCCGCATGGCAGACAAGTCCCAGATCTAGGATGTTCATTCTCCCCCTTATCCCGCGCGGCGCTCTCCGCCTCGACGACACTACGCGTCAAGGCCGGAAGCCTCAACCCGCAGCACAAGAGCACTCCGTCATGAAAACGGGAACAAGGGTTCGGAGGCGCGTCGCGGGCAACAAAGCCGCAGGCAATTTGCCCAGACGGCAAGCACACTTTGTGCCACACGACGCAAGCGGACAAGGGCACGCTGCCCTGTCCGCTTGCTGGTCCGCTTTTCTTCCCTATGAATTTCCGGGCAGAACCGCCCGATCCTGAATCCGTTCCGGCAGAGGGAGCCCGCTCCGGCTACCGCCCACTTCGGCACAGAGGCAGATTTGCCCTCGCCTATTCCGGCGACATGTGTCCGTGAAAGCCCTTGACGGGTATCAGGGCTGCATGGCCTCAAGGGCGACGCGCAGCACTTCTCTGATGTCCATGGGCTTGGCCACGTAGCCGTTCATGCCTGCGTCCAGCATCCGTTCCCTGTCGCCGGCCATGGCGCAGGCGGTCAGGGCGATGACGGGGATGTTCCGGACCGCCTGACCGGCTTGGCCCTGGCGGATGCGGCGGGTGGTTTCGATGCCGTCCATCTCGTTCATCTGCACGTCCATGACCACGAGGTCGAAAGACTCCCCGCGCAGGGCGGCCAAGGCCTCCTGGCCGCTCCTGACGTGGGTCAGCTCGGCCCCCTGCCTGCCCAGGAGCGCCACGCCTGCCAGGGCGCTGACGGCGTCATCCTCGACCAGCAGGACGCGCTTGCCCCGCAGGGACGCTCCGCTGCCGGCGCCCCGAGGTTCCCTGCGCCCCACGGACCGTCCGTGTCCGTTGAAACTCAAGGTGAATGCGAAGGTCGTGCCCTGCCCGGCCTCGCTGCTCACGGACATGTTCCCGCCCATGAGATCCACGAGACGTTTGCAGATGGACAGGCCCAGCCCCACTCCCTTTCTCCCGCGGACGCAGCCTTCCCCGAACTGGGTGAACGGGTCGAAGAGCGTCTTGAGTTCCTCGTCACAAATGCCGATGCCGCTGTCCGTGACCGAAAAGAAGACGCGGGGCGCTCCGGGACGCAACGCCGGCAGCGCCCAGGCCTCGATGCTGACCCGGCCTGAGGTCGTGAACTTGCAGGCGTTATCCACAAGATTGATGAGAATCTGCTGCAGCCGGACCGCATCGCCGTCCATCCGCTCCGGCAAGGCCGAATCCAGGGCGAAACGGAGCTCGATCCCGCTGCCGGCGACCAGAGGCGCGAACAGCTCCCGGACCTGGCCGAAGATGTCCGCGAGGCTCATGGGCGCGGCCACGATGTCGAGCTTTCCGGCCTCCATGCGGGAAAAATCCATGATGTCCGTCAGCAGCCGGACCAGACGGTCGCAGGACCGCACGGCCATGTCCACGAAGGAGGCCTGGTCCGCACCCAGGTCCGAGGACTGCAGCAGCTGGAGCATGCCCATGACCCCGTTGATGGGCGTGCGGATCTCGTGGCTCATGCTGGCCAGGAAGGCCGACTTGGCCCTGTTGGCGTTTTCGGCCTGCTCCTTGGCCCGCTGCAGGGCTTCTTCGGACCGCCGCCGCTCCGTGATGTCCTCGCCCGAGCAGACCACGTACTCGACCTTTCCGTCGGGCCCGAGCTTGGGCGACTTGAGGATGGACAGCAGCCGGAGCTCGCCGGAGACATGCGGCACCCACTCATCCGTGCGTATCGGCCGACCGCTCGAAAACACCTCGCTGTTGCCCTGCCGGCAGACTTCCGCGACATCCTCGGGATAGATGTCGCGCAGCTTCCGGAACGCCATCTCCCCGATGCTCCGGCCGCAGAAGGCCGCGTGGGCTTCGTTCACGGCCCCGTACGTCTCCTCGTCCTTGAGATACCAGACCTGGGTCTGCATGTGGTTGAGAAGGATGCCCTGCTCTTCCGCCGCCTTGGCGAGCAGGCTCTCGCTTCGCTTGAGTCCCGTGATGTCCATGGCGATCCTGACCCGGGCCGGGCGTCCGTCCAGCCAGGTCACCTGCCGGTCGAAATACAGCCGCCATTTTCCGCTTACGGGGTCGAGATGCTCCCAGGTCGACACGCCGTCGGGACGCGCCTCCACGCCGCGCGCTCCCGGCGTGGAGCCGGGAGCGGCCGACGCCCAGGCGCAATCCTGCACGATGCGGTCGCCCTCCAGGCTCTCGCGCAGGGACAGGTTCATGAAGAGGATAGCCTGCGCGGCCTCGTCGATAACGCAGATCTCCGCAGGGACACTGTCGAGGATGGCCCGCAGGGCGGTGTTCCCGGCTTCGAGTTCCCGTGCCATGCGCTTCTGCTCCGTCACGTCCCTGGCCGAACCGACGGTCCCGATCATTTCCCCCGCATCATCGAACAGCGGAGCCTTGCGCACGTCCAGGAACAGGAACTTTCCCATGACGTTGCCGTACTCGTCGAACTGCCTCTCCGTCCCGGAGTCCATGGTCATCTGGTCCGTGTCGCGACAGATTTCCCCGAAGCTGTGCCAGCCGGGATCTTCGGGATGCCGGGCCCGTTCCCGTTCGGCGAAGAAAATGTCCGTCCTGCCGACGGGCTCCGTCGTGTCGGAGGCCCCCAGCAGCTTCTCGCAGAGGGCCTTGTTGGCGAAGATGTACTTCTTGTCCAGATCCTTGGCCCAGATCATGTCCGGCACGTTGTCGCAGATGAGCCGCAGCATTGTGTCGAGCTGCTGGCTCTTGCGCTCCATGGCCTTGCGGGCCGCGACCTCCTCCTTCTGCTGCGTGACGTCGGTGGCCACGCCGTGCATGACCAGCCCGCCGTTCTCGGCGACCACCACCCCCCTGTCGTGCAGCCACTTGTAGCTGCCGGACCCGGCGAGCACGCGGTATTCGACATCGTGCACCCCGGAATGGGCGCGCTTCTGCAGCGATTCCCTGTACAGGCCGATATCGTCGGGGTGAATGCGGTCGCTCCAGAACCCGTCCTCGGCGTCCCCGGGCCGGAACCCCAGAACCTGCCGGATCTGGGGCGAGCAATAGTGAGTCCCCGTCCCGCTCAGGTTTCTGGTATAGACGATGGCCGGGATGGTCCGGATCAGACGCTGCAGGTCCTCGTGGGCCCGCTGGGCCGACCTCTCCGCTTCATGGCGCAGCGCCAGCTCCCTGTTGGCCTCGGCCACGGCCATCGAAAGGGCGGCGGTCCGTTCCCTGATGGTTTCGCTCAGGTCCAGCTGGGTGCACTGAAACAGTCGCTGCGCCTCGATCCAATCCGTGATGTCCCAGAAGACGATGCACGCCGTGTCGCCTCCATTGGAATTCAGGATTTCGGCCTGGACCTGCATGTCCCTGCGGACGCCGTCCTTGCGCTCCACTTCGACAACCATGGGTTCCGGCGGGGCGCAGTCGAGCACACGCTGAAAAAAATCACGAAAGGCGGTCGCCCCGCTGTCGGACAAATGTCGGGAAAAGTGCTCAAGCGAAGGGACGCGGACCGAGGAATGGCCGAGCATCCGGCACAAGGAACGAGACCACGTATGACGCCCGGTACGGATGCAGACGGTCCACAGCCCGCACCCGTTGACGGGCTGAAACTGCCATGCGCCGGCCGGGTTTGATTTGGGATCGGCTTCGGATGAGGCCGGGCCGTGGCCGAGGAAGAAATTGGCCACCGGGGTGTTCAGGGCTGTGGCGGCCTTGGTCAGAAAATCCAGCGATGGTTTGCATTCCCCGCGTTCGATCTGTCCGAGATGCTGCTTCGAAACTCCGATGGCCTCGGACAGGCTTTCCTGAGTCAGACCACGCAGCTGGCGAAACAACCTCAGCCGTGTCCCGACACCTTTTCGAACCATGATACCTCACCGAATGCGGACGACCTGTGGACAACGAAATTCCGGGGCGCTCCTGCGGACCGCCATAACCTGCCAACATCGCAACTCATGACACACGCGAAATTGAGTACACGATGAGCTGAAATATTTGAACAAGGCTGCATCTTGCTTTTGCAAATATTGGCGCTCGGCATTTTTTTGTGATGGTATACCGAAAGGATCGAGACTGCGGAACATCAAAAATGTCATACACCACCAACCGTGCCGCACGATGTCGACACATGTCATACAGAATCACGGAAACAGCGGGCACGTGCCGATTTCACACGGCAGACAAATGATGTTTCACGAAACTATACGTTACGTGAATTTTCGCGGGGATAGGCGTGGCCAGCCCGGCACAAAACTCCGGGCTGGTCCACGGTCAGGTCTGCGGACGGCCCGAACGGACCGGGAAGATCGCCAACCAAGCGGAACTCTCACGGCATGAACGGTTGAAGCCGCATGATGATCGCAGCGAGATTTTCGAGCAGCTAGGGAGCGGGGTTGACGGCGTCCCTGACGGAGCGGGCCGAGTTCCGGCCGGAGCGGCGACGGCCCGGAAAATCAGATCTTCGGCATGAGGCTTTCTCATGAGTTCCAGCATGGCGCACCTCCACACGTTGAACGGAGCCGGCCGGCATCTCCGGCCGGGCGGCAGTCAGTGATGATGCCTGGAAGCCCCGCGCTGGCAGGAAAATGGATTGCGCCCCTGATCTTGCACCGAAAAATTTCTACCTGTTTTTGACATGGCTCAAAGCGGCCTTATCCCAAAGCCCCTAGACAGGACTCACGCAAACAACAGCGGAGGAGAAAAAACCATGATACGCAAGATCATCGAAATAGACGAAGAAAAGTGCACGGGCTGCGGCCAGTGTGTGACCGGATGTGCGGAAGGGGCTCTGGCCATCATCGACGGCAAGGCCAAGATCGTGAGGGACATGTTCTGTGACGGCCTCGGGGCCTGCATCGGGCACTGCCCCGAGGACGCCCTGCACATCATCGAGCGCGAGGCCGATGATTTCGACGAGGAGGCGGCCATGGAGCACGTGCGCCGCATGGGCGGCGTCGCCCCCCAGGGTCACGGCCACGACGCCGGACACGGCGGTTGCCCCTCGGCCCAGGTCCAGACCATGAAGCCCGCCCACGGCGGCTGCCCCTCGGCCGGCATGATGCGGATGACGCCCTGCGACCGGGCCAACGTCCCGGCCGGACAGGTCGGCTCGGCTCTGTCCCACTGGCCCATCCAGATCCGGCTCATCCCGCCCCACGCGCCGTTCCTGCAGGACGCCGACCTGCTCATCGCCGGGGACTGCTGCCCCGTGGCCACGCCGGACTTCCACGGCCGCTTCCTGGCCGGACGGACCATCATGCTCGGCTGCCCCAAGTTCGACAACGCCGCCGAGTACGTGGAGCGCCTGAGCCAGGTCTTCGCCCAGAACCGCATCAAGTCCGTGACCATCCTGGAGATGGAAGTGCCCTGCTGCTCCGGCCTGTCGCGCATCGTCGGCCAGGCCCTGGCCAAGAGCGGCAGTGACATCCCCTGCACGCGGGCCATCGTGGCCAGGGATGGTCAGGTCAGCGAGGAGAGAATCACGCCCGCCGCGGCGCCCATGGGCCTCGGCAAACTCTAACCCTTCGTCGGCGCGGGAGTCGGGGCCGGGAAGGCTCCGCTCATTTCCGGCGCCGCACCGGAGCCATCGCCTCCTCCATCACGCCCAGAGGCTGCGGCAACGCCTCACCATCGACGCCCTCGTCCGCCACAACGCGGCCGGGGGCGTCGTCTTTGCCCTCCCCGCCCCACTCCTGGCTCAGGACCACCCCGCCGAAGACCACCGCCACGCCGGCCAACTGGGCGGCGTTGAGGCTTTCCCCCAGCCAGGCCCAGCCCAGCAGCATGGAGATGACGGGGATGAGGTTGACGAAGGCCGAGGCCTGCCAGGCCGGGAGCCTGCTGATCCCGAAGTTGTAGAGCCCGTAGGCCCCGATGCTGATGCCCACGGCCAGGTACATGACGGCCATGCTCGGACCGGCAGGAAAGGCCTGGGGCAGATCCGTCGAGGGGAGAAAGAGCAGCGGCAGGAAGAACACGGTCCCGACCAGGGACTGCACCGCCGTCAGGAACCAGGGGGAATAGCTGGCGCAGAGCTTCTTCATGCTGACCGTGTACCCGGCAGCGCAGAGCATGGCCGCGAGCTCCAGGAAATTGCCGAGCACGGGCCGCGGCGCGACCTCTGTGGCGGTCCCGGTCAGGCTGACCCAGGCCACACCGGCCAGGGCCAGGAGCAGACCGACCCAGGAGCGCCGCGATAGACGTTCGCCCAGCAGGAAGCCGGCGCAGACCGCCACCAGGACGGGCAGCGTGGCCGCGACCATCCCGGCCTGGGAGGCCGTGGTCAGGGTCAGGGCCTGGCCTTCGAAGACGAAGTACAGGCACGGTTCGCACAGGGCCATGAAGACCATGAACCAGATGTCGCCGCGCTTCACGGAACGCGGCCGCCACACGGGAAGGACCAACAGGAAGAGCGCCGCCGAGACGAACATGCGCGCGAAGACGACCACGATGGGATCGAAGGTCATGACCGCATACTTGAAGGCCACGAAGGAACTGCCCCACAGGAGCATTGCCAGGGACAAGGCGAAGAAGGGGAGCGAAAAGGTCATCTCGAACCGCCAAAGCGCGCATAATAGCGGGATATTTCAAAAAAAGCTTGCATAGAATTCCGTCAACACCTAATTGAAGAGGTCAGAATAGAAGAAAATTCCAGCATTGGGACTAACAATCGGATTTCCGGAAACAATCCATCACATGACCGATTCCCCTTTCGACACTGCATCCGGCTCAACGCTGCACTTTACGACTCCACAGCTGGAGGACGTATTCGACTCTGTTCTGAACGAGATACAAAGCTTACGCCCTTTAAGTTGCGTCATCGGATTCCCCAAGTCCGGAAAAACGGCATTCCTGGATCGACTGAAGACGGCCATCGACATCGAAACGCTGAGTCTTGTCGCATCGTCGGAACAGACGCTTTTCCACATCCTGATGATGCACACGACGCCCGAAGGAGAAAGCAAGCCGGTCCTGTCCAAGCTTTTGCGGGAAAAGAAACGCCTTGTCCTGTTCATAGACAACGCCCACCTGCTGACGGACGGCGACTTTGCCTTTCTGGCGAGCCTCTTCGGGCTGGCCAAGCAGCACCAGAGCGGGCTGCAGGTGGTCCTGGTGGGCAACGGCGAGATCGTCCACCGTCTGGCCCGTCCTGAAAACAGGACCATCTACTCCATGCTCGGGGCCGTCTGGACCCTGCCCAAGCTGACCCGGGAACAATCCCGCGAATACATCGGCTTCCTGCTCGAAAACGCCGGCCTGGCCGCCGACCTTATTTCCAACCCCGAACCTCTGATCAAGAAGGCCGCCGGCGTCATCGGCATCCTGCGCATGCTGACCGTGACCCTCGCCCTGCGGGCGCTCAGCACCAAGGAGGCCTGCAACGCCGAGGACGTGCTGGAGTGCGCCCCGGAAGCCGCGGCCCAGCTGCAGGAGCCTCCCTCCGCCGCCCCCGCGCCCACCCAGCACATGGGCGCCAGGATGTCGCGGTGGGGCGTGCTTGTCCTGGCCCTGAGCATGTGCGGCATCATCGGCCTGCTCGTCTTCTTCCTGTCCTGGCTCATGCCGGACCTGCGCATCATGGACATGGTCTTCAGGTCCGAGGAAACAGCGCGTGAATCGGTCTCCGCGCCGCCCGCCCCGAAGATGGAGACCCGCCCCGCCGGCCCGGTCATGCAGAGCGTGGCCAAGACGGTCTTCCGCAAACGCACCAAGGACGGCCCGTATTCCGTCCAGCTCGGATCCTTCGCGACCATGGAGGCCATGCTCCTGCATCTGCCCCGCTTCAAGGACCTGGACCAAAACCTGTTCTGGAACCGCGAAAGCGGAACGCCCACCAGCTTCTCCCTGTTCGTCGGGCGCTTCGAGAGCTTCGAACAGGCCAGGGACTACGGCAACGAGCACGACCTTCAGGACACGCAGGTGGTCTTTCGCCCCTTTGTCGGCACCGTCGGCCCCCTCACGAATCCGGAGCAGATCCGTCACGCGAGCCTGCTGCTGGGTCTGCAGGAACCGCTGAAGGTCTTCGAGCAGGATCTCGTCAGCGGCGTCGAAATCCAGTTCGCCCTTGAGCGCTCCCGCGAGGACGCCCTGAACCAGTGCATGGAAGCCGAAAAGAAAGGCATGTCCTGCGCCGTGACCCAGTACGAATAAGAAGACCGGCCGCGCCGCAGGCGGGGCCGGTCATTCGGTCGCGTCGGCGACGAAGGGCTATTCCCGCAGGTCCAGAACGCGCTGGGCCTTGCCCTCGGACTTGGGCAGGGAGTTCTGCTCCACCAGGTCGATGCGCGCCGTGATGAGGATCTCGTCGCGCAGCTTCGCGCTGATGCGGCTCTGCAGAGCCTTCAGCTCACGCATGTCCTCGACGAAGAACTCCTCCTTGACCTCCACCTTGACCCGCATCTGATCCAGATACCCCTCGCGCTCCAGCACGATGAGATAGTTCTGCCCCACCTCGGGGATGCTCATGAGCACCTGCTCGACCTGCATGGGATAGATGTTCACGCCCTTGAGGATGATCATGTCGTCGGCGCGGCCCTTGATGCGGTCCAGCCGCCGGTGGGTGCGGCCGCAGGGGCAGTCGCCGGGCAGGAAGCGCGTCAGGTCCTTGGTGCGGTAACGGATCAGCGGCATGCCCTCGCGGCACAGGGTAGTGATGACGAGTTCGCCGATCTCACCGTCGGGCAGGCGCTCACCCGTCTCAGGGTCCACGATCTCGGCCAGGTAGGCGTCCTCCCAGATGTGCATGCCGTTCTGCTCCAGGCACTCGAAGGCCACGCCGGGGCCGTTCATCTCGGACAGGCCGTAGGAGTTGTAGGCCTTGAGGCCCCAGACCTCCTCGATGCGCCGGCGGATGGCCTCGGTGTGCGGCTCGGCGCCGATGAGGGCCACTCGCACGTGCAGGCGGTCGGGCCCGTAGCCGAGCTCTTCCTTCACGGTGCCCAGGTGCAGCGCGTAGGACGGGATGATGTGGATGGCCGAAACCTGGAAGTCCTCCAGGAGCTTGAGCTGGCGCTTGGAGTTGCCGGCGCCGGCCGGGATGGTCAGGCAGCCCAGGCGTTCGGCGCCGTAGTGGATGCCCAGGCCTCCGGTGAAGAGGCCGTAGCCCGACATGTTCTGAAAGGTGTCCTCGGCCCGGATGCCGATCATGTGCATGCAGCGCGCCATGAGGTCGGCCCAGGAGTCCACGTCGTTGCGCGTGTAGTAGATGACCGTGGCCGAGCCCGTGGTGCCCGAGGAGGCGTGCAGGCGGATCATGTCCGTCACGGGACGGGTCAGCATGCGCGCGGGGTAGGCGCTGCGCAGGTCGTCCTTGGTGGTGAAGGGCAGCTTGACGATGTCGTCCGCGGAGGTGATCGCGGACAGGTCGATGCCGGCCTCGGCGAAGCGGCTGGAGTAGAACTCCGAGCGGGCCGCGCGTTCGAGGGTGGTGGTCAGGCGCGTCTTCTGGACGTTGTCGAGCTGGCTGCGCGAGAAAAACTCTTCAGGACAATAGGCTTTCATGACGGCATCCGCAAAAGTTGAGGGTGGCGGAGAAGGTCAGTACGCGCCGCCGTCCTCGGACGGCAGTCCAACTTCCGTGAGGTTTTCGAACACGGTGTACTGGCCGAAATAAGCCAGGCGCAGCATGCCGACGGGGCCGTTGCGCTGCTTGCCGATGATGATCTCGGCGATGTTCTTGTTGGGGTTGTCCTCAGCCTTGTTGTAGGCCGCGTCGCGGTAGATGAAGACGATGACGTCGGCGTCCTGCTCGATGGCGCCGGACTCGCGCAGGTCCGAGATCATGGGGCGCTTGTCGGACCGCTCCTCGACCTTGCGGTTGAGCTGCGACAGGGCGATGACCGGGACTTCCAGCTCCTTGGCCAGGGCCTTCAGGTTTCGGGAAATGTCGGAGATCTCCTGCTCGCGCGAGTCGCTCTTGTGGCTGGAGCGCATGAGCTGGAGGTAGTCGACGATGATGAGGCCCACGCCCTTCTCGGCCTTGAGGCGGCGGCTGCGGGCCCGGATCTCCATGGTCGAGAGGGCCGGCGTGTCGTCGATGTAGATGGGCGCCCGCGACAGGTCGTCGGCGGCCTGATAGAGGCGGCTCCAGTCCTCGTCGTTGAGGTAGCCGCTGCGCAGGCGGCTTAAGTCCACGCGGCCGTGGCAGCCCAGAAGGCGCATCATCAGCTGGTCCATGGACATTTCCAGGGAAAAGACGGCCACGGGCACGTCGTGGCGGATGGCCGCGCGCATGCCCATGTTCAGGGCCAGGGCCGTCTTGCCCATGGACGGGCGGGCGGCCAGGATGATGAGGTCCGACTTCTGCAGGCCCGCGGTCATGTGGTCGAAATCCGTGTAGCTCGTGGGCACGCCAGTCACCAGTTCGCCCTGGCCGGCCCGCGTCTCGAGCTGTTCGAAGACGCGCTGGACCAGGTCCTTGCTGCTCGCAAAGGCCGGCTTGCCCTTGGACTCGGCGATGGAGAAGATCTGCTGCTCGGCCTGGTCCAGAAGGGACTCCGTCTCCTCGCCGGCCTCGAAGCAGCTGGTCAGGATCTCCGAGGAGGTCTGGATGAGCCGCCGGCGCACGGCCTTGTCCCGCACGATCTGGGCGTGGTAGACCGCGTTGGAGGCCGAGGCCACGGACTCGGCCAGGGAAGCCAGGTAGACGGTCCCGCCGACTTCGTCGAGCTGGCCGCGGGTCTTGAGGTGCTCGGCCACGGTGACCAGGTCGGCCGGCTCGCGGCGGCGGTAGAGCTCCTGGAAGGCCTGGTAGATGGTCTTGTGCACCGGCGAGTAGAAATCCTCGTCGGAGATGACGTCGACCAGGGTGTGAAAGATGTCGTTGCGCAAAAAAACCCCGCCCAGCACCGCCTGTTCGGCTTCGGTGTTGTGCGGGGGTATCCGGCGCAACAAATCAGAAGAGGCCTTTTGCAAGGCCTCTTCCGGTTGGATTTGCGTTCCGAGGCGCTGCCCGAACTTATTCTGCGGCGGCTTCTTCGGTTGCATCGGTCTCCGCAGCGGCTTCGGTCATCTGTTCGACCTTGCCGTGCTTGATGACGTTCACGGTGAGCTTGGCTACGACTTCGGGGTGCAGCTTCACTTCGATGATGTACTCGCCCAGGGAGCGGATGCCCTCTTCGAGCTGGATCTTGCGGCGATCCACGTCGACGCCCTGCTCGGCCAGGATGGCCGCGATCTGGGGGGAGGTGACGGAGCCGTAAAGCTTGTCGCCGTCGCCCGTACGCACTTCGATGACCACCTTGGCGGCCTCGATCTTGGCGGCCAGGGCGGAAGCCTCGGCCTTGACGGCGTCGTTCATGGCCTGCAGCTTGCGGCGCTCCTGCTCGAAAACCTTCAGGTTGCCGGGAGTCGCCAGGGAAGCCAGACCCTGCGGCAAGAGGTAATTTCTGCCGTAACCGGGCTTGACGGCGACGATGTCGCCGAGGCGGCCCAGATTATCCACGTCTGCTCGCAAAATGACCTTCATGACCTACTCTCCTAGACTCTGGATTTTTTGAGCACGTCCGTGCTGTGGGTGGCCGTGTAGAACAACAGCGCCATCTGACGTGCGCGCTTGACCTCGCGGGTGATGGCCCGCTGGTGCTTGGCGCAGGATCCGGTGATGCGGCTGGCGATGATCTTGCCGCGATCGGTCACGAAGTCCTTCAGGATCTCGGGGTGCTTGTAGTCGAGCGCAATCTCGGGGTTCTCGCAGAAACGGCAGTACTTTCTCCGGGGTGCGAACTTCTTCTTGAAAGACATCTTAGGCCTCCTCGGTGGTCTCGACGGGGGTGTCGGCAAGCTTCACGGTGATGAATTTGAACACGCCGTCGGCGATGCGCACGTTGCGCTCCAGTTCGGCCACAGCCTTGCCGGGCATGTTCATTTCCATGCGGATGTACCGGCCGCGGTTGAACTTGCGCACCGGGTAGGCCGTATCCTTGACGCCCCAGTCGTCGATCTTCAGGACGCTTCCGCCCTCGCGTTCGACAACGGCGCTCAGGTTGTTGATGATCTCGCGGCACTCATCGGTGCCGAGCTCCGGGCTGAGCAGGAGCAGTTCCTCGTACCTGGTCATTACAGAATCCTCCTTGTGGGTGATAGCCCGCCCATTCACTTCGAGCGAGCAAGGAAACACAGACCGTTATTCCCAACGGCAGGGCCTGTCAAGGACGTTCGCGCACGGGCTTGAATGCCGCGCCGTTTGGGCATACACCCGCAACATGCCGCGTGTCATCCTCCCCCTGCTGCTTGCCCTGCTGCTGTTTCTGGCCCCCGCCCCCGCGCAGGCCAAGTCGCAGAACGTGCTCCTGCTGCACTCCTACCACCCGGGCCTGTCCTGGACCGACACCCTCAACGCCGGCATCCAGGAGACCTTCCGCGCGGAAATGCCCCAGGCCCTGCTGTGGGTCGAGTACCTGGACACCAAGCGCAACACCGACACGTCCTACCTGTCCCTGCAGGCCGCCCTGCTCGGGCACAAGCTGTCCGAGAGCGTCTTCAACCTCATCGTGACCACGGACAACGACGCCCTGGACTTCGTCCTCGAATACCGCGACAGCATCTTCCGCGGAGCGCCCGTGGTCTTTTGCGGCGTCAACGACTTCCGCCCCGAGCAGCTGCGCGGCCAGCCCCTCATCACGGGCCTGGCCGAAAACCCGCCCTTCGCCGAAACCATGCGCACGGCCCTGGGCCTGCATTCGGGAACACGCGAGTTCGTGGTCATCGGCGCGGACCAGTCCATCACCGACCTGCTCACGGACCAGTCCCTGCGCGCCCTGGAGGCGCAGTTCCCCGGCATCCGCTTCACCTACTGGAACAACCTGCCGGCCCAGGAACTGCGCACGCGCCTGTCGCAGCTCGGCCCCGGACAGATCATCTTCGTGCACGGCGTCATGCGCAACGAGGAAGGCGTGCTGGTGGACTACCGCGGCAAGAACCTCTTCCTCTCGACCTACGCCAAGGTGCCCATCTACGGCTTCTGGGACTTCGAGATGGGCACGGGCTGCGTGGGCGGACGCATGGTCGAGGGCCGGGCCGAGGGCGAACGCGTGGCCCGGCTGGCCATGCGCGTCCTGAACGGGACAAACCCGGACTCCATCCCCGTGGACACGCTGACGCCGTCGCGCTTCATCTTCGACCACATCCAGCTGCGGCGCTTCGGCATCCCCGAATCCCTGCTTCCCGAGGGCAGCCTGATCCTGAACCAGCCGGCCCGATTCTACCAGATCGACAAGCGCTACATCTGGACGGCCACTGTCGGCGTGGCCGTGCTCCTGGCCGCCGTGGCCATGCTCGTCAGCGCCATCCGCCGCCGTCAGGAGGCCCAGGCGGTGCTGCGCCGCCACAAGGAGCAGCTGGAGGAGGCGGTCCGGGCGCGAACGGAGCATCTGCGCGCGGCCAACGACGAACTCGAGCGCGAGGTCGGCGAGCGCATCCGCGCCGAGGGCGACCTGCGCAAGGCCCGGGCGCGCCTGGAAATCGAGGTCGAGCGCCGCACCAGCGACCTGCTCTTCGAGATCGAGCAGCGCCGCCTGGCCGAGGCCCAGATCCGCGACCGCGAGGCCAAGGCCCGCGCCCTCATCAACGCGCCCACCGAGACCCTCCTGCTCATGGATCAGGACGGCATCCTCCTCGACATCAACGACACCGGCGCCTCGCGCCTGGGCACCATCCGCGAGTCCCTCATCGGCCAGTCCCTGTTCGACATCCTGCACAACGACCGGGGGGCGAGGCTGCGGCAGGCCGTGGACGCCGTCTTCGCCGGCGGCGAGGCCGAATCCATCACGGAGTACGGGCAGGACGAGGACCTGGACCTGCACATCTACCCCGTCTTCGACGACGCGGGCCGCGTCACGCGCGTGGCCGTATTCATGGCCGACGTCACGGCCTCGCGGCGCATGGCCCGGCAGATCATGCTGCTGGACAAGATCAACTCCCTGGGCCGCATGGCCGCCGGCATCGCCCACGAGATCCGCAACCCCCTGACGGGCATCCACGCCTACCTCTACGCCATGGACGAAATCTGCGCCGAGCTGACCGAGGACGGCCCGGCCGGCGTGCTGCGCGCGACCATCGAAAAGATCCGCAAGGCCGCCGGCAAGATGGAGTCCGTCATCCGCCGCGTGCTGGACTTCTCCAAGCCGGGCACGCCGCGCCTGGAACTGCTGGACCTGTCGGCGCCCGTGCAGGAGGCCCTGGGCCTGCTGGCCCCGACCCTGCGCAAGGCCGGGGTGGACGTGGTCACGCGTTTCGAGCCGGCCCCCATGATCCGCGGCGACCGCATGCAGCTCGAACAGGCCGTGGTCAACATCGTCGACAACGCCGCCCGCGCCGTGCGTCAGGGCGACGGCGAAAAACGCGTCGAGATCCGCATCGACTCGGCCGAGGACCGCGTCCTGCTGACCGTCGGCGACACGGGACCCGGCATCGCCCCGCCGGACCGCGAACGCATCTTCGACCCCTTCTACACCACGGCCAGCGACGGCACGGGCATCGGCCTGTCCATCGTGCAGCGCATCGTCGCCGACCACCGCGGCGTCATCCGCGTGGCCGAGAGCCCCCTGGGCGGGGCCGAATTCAGGCTGGAATTCCCGCTTCCGGCCCCGGAGCACCCATGAACTATTCCCTGCTCATCATCGACGACGAGGAGTCCATCCGCGACAGCCTGTCCATGACCCTGGGCCGCCGGTACGACGTCGCCACCCGGGCCACGGGCAAGGAGGCCCTGGCCGACCTGACGGGCCTGAACCCGGACCTGGTGCTCCTCGACATCGGCCTGCCGGACGTGAGCGGCCTGGACGTGCTGGACGGCATCCGCAGGCTGGCGCCCCACGCGGCGGTGATCATGATCACGGCCTTCGAGGACCTGGACACGGTCATCTCGGCCATGAAGCGCGGCGCCTTCGACTATCTGGTCAAGCCCCTGCGCATGGACGCCCTGAAGCTCTGCCTGGAGCGCGCCGGCAGCTCCATCCGTCTGGGCAAGGAGATCCGCGAGCTGCAGGACAAGGCCCTGCGCGAGCAGATCCCCTTCTTCGTGGCCGAGAGCGAGGCCCTGACGGACGTGGTCCAGACCGTGGCCAAGGTCGCCGTCAGCCCCGACACGCCGGTGCTCATCGAGGGCGCCACGGGCACGGGCAAGGAGCTCGTGGCCAGCTCCATCCACCACCGCAGCCCCAATTTCCGCGGGCCCCTGGTCACGGTCAACTGCGCGGCCATGCCGGGGGAGCTCATCGAGAGCGAACTGTTCGGGTACGCGCCGGGGGCCTTCAGCGGCGCCGGCAAGAAGGGCAAGGCCGGGCTCGTGGAGGAGGCCGCCGGCGGCACGCTGTTTCTGGACGAGATCGGCGAACTGCCGCCCAGCGCCCAGGCCAAGCTCCTGCGCTTCCTGCAGCACGGCGAGTTCTACCCCCTGGGCTCCACGACCAAGCGCACGGTTCGCACGCGCATCCTGGCGGCCACCAACCGCGACCTGGAAGGCATGGTCGCCACGGGGACTTTCCGACAGGACCTGTTCTACCGTCTGGCCGTGGTGCGCATCCGCGTGCCGTCCCTGGCCAGCCGCCGCGAGGACATCCTGCCCCTGGCCAAGCTCTTCCTGCACCAGTACGGCGAGAAGTTCGGCAAGAAGTTCACGGCCCTGACGGACTCCGCCCGCCAGGCCCTGCTGGGCCACGACTGGACCGGGAACGTGCGCGAGCTGCGCAACATCATGGAGCGCGCCGCCCTCATGGCCTGCGGCCCGGAGCTGGACGCCGCGGACCTGGGCCTGCGCGACGGCTGCGCGCCCGATGAGGAAAGAACCGGCATGACGCCCCTGACCGGGGCGGGCGTGGACCTGCCGGCTCTGCTGCAGCGCCTGGAGCGCGACTACTACGAGCAGGCCCTGGGCCTGGCCGACGGGAACGAGTCCCAGGCCGCCAGGCTCCTGAACGTGTCGCGGGACACGTTCAGGTACCGGCGCGGAAAGCTCGGCCTGTAAACGCAATCGGCCCGCCGGATGGATTCGCGGCGGGCCGGACGGGACTGTCCCGAAGGGTGCCGGAGGTCTCCGGCGGTCATTTTCTCATGAGCGGCAATGAACACGCATGCCATCCCTGGACCTGTCAGACCAGGGCCGCGGCCTGCTCTACGCGCCACAACTCCTGCATGATCTCCTCGCCCAGGGACGCCGCCTTGTCGGCGCGGGAGCGGCGGCAGGCCTGCTCGGCCATCTCCGCCAGGACCCGCACGCCCTCGGCCCGGATGTTTCCGGCCATACCGCGCAGGGCGTTGGACTTCTGCTCGGCCGCAGGGAAATCCCCCAGCTCCAGGTCCTGCAAAAATTCGCCCACCCTGGTGCGGCCCTCCCGCAGGAAGGTCTGCAACACGTCGGCCAGCAGCACCTGATCGTGGTCCAGCTGATCGAGGAGCCGCTCCACATCCAGGGCCTGGCCGCGGAAATCGCTCTTTCCGGGCTCGTTGGGCTGGACGTACTTTTCGAGGGCCCGGAAAAAGGCCTGGGCGTCCACCGGCTTGAGCATGATCTCGTTGAAACCGGCCGACGCGCACCTGGCCGCGTCGCCGCTGGCGAGCCGCGCCGTCGTGCCGATCACGGGCACGTCCCCGCCCGTCTCGGGGTTGCGGATGACCCTGGCCGTGTCGAGGCCGGACATGCCGGGCAGGTCGAGTTCCAGAAAGACGAGCGCGCAGGGGTTGTCACGCAGCAAGCGCAGGGCCTCTTCGCCGGAGTCCGCTTCGAGGTGCGCGTAGCCCCCCTGGTCGAGCTTGCGGGCCATGAGCGCCCGGCTCTCGGGATCGGGGTCGACCACCAGCACGATCTTGCGCCGCTTGCTCTCCTCGGCCACGACATGGCGGGTCACCAGGCCGACGCTGCGGCCCTGGATCCGGGCCCCCAGGATGAGGCTCAGGGCGTCGCGCAGCCGGAACTGCTCCACGGGCCTGGACAGGTAGCCGGCGAAACCGGCGGCTTCCATGCGCGCCGCATCGCCCGGACGGGCTGAGGACGGCAGCGCCACCAGCCTGGCCATCTCCAGCTCCGGATGCGTGCGGATGGCCGCGGCGAACCCCTCCATGTCCATGCTGCCGAGGTTCGAGCCGGCAAGGATGAAGTCCGGAGCCTCGCCGCGGGCCGCGGCTTCGAGCATAAGGTCCAGGGCGGCCTGCCCGTCGGGGGCTTCGAGGAAGGGGCATTCCCAGAGATAGCAGTATTCCCGGAGCACCCCGCGCCAGGTCGCATCCGTGTCCACGGCCAGGATGCGGCGGCCGGCGATGGGCTGCGGCGGCGGGAAGGACGACGGCCTGGCCTGCAGCTCGGGCAGGCGGAAGCTCGCCCAGAACACGCAGGACTCCGCTCCCTCTTCGAACCCCGCACGGCCGTCCTGACGGGCGGCGAGATCGCGGCAGAGGGTCTGGCACTCGGCATCGGGCGGCTCGATCCGCGCGTCGACGCGCACCTCCAGCCGCACCGTGGCCGTCCCTTCCCCGCGTTCAGCCAGCCCAAGGCCCATGGACACGTTCGAGCCGGCCGGTGCGCGCAGTACGCGGTTCAGAAACCCGCCGGCGATGCGCCGCACAATTCCCGGCACACCCCGGACCAGGCTCGGGACCTCGTCCTCCACATCGGCCTTGAAATGGATATTGCGACGGCGGGCGTGAATGCGGGACAGCTCGGCCAGGTCGTGCACCAGCACGCGCAGGTCGAAATCGGCCTCACCGCCCAGGGCGCTCCGGGTATCCTGCCAGGCCATGTCGCCCATGCTCCGGCGCACCAGATCCATGCCTTCGGCCGCGTCGCGGATGACCCGCAGATATTCGGCCTGCTCACCGCTCAGGCCCGAGTTCTGCAACAGCCCGGCCACGCCCAGGATGGAGGAAATGGGCGATTCCAGCTCCTGGCGCAGATGCTCCAGAAGGCTCTCCATCCGTCCCCTGAGCCGTTCACACTCGGCGCAGCACGACCCGTCCTCTGCGCTTCCGCCGTTCGTCGCCATCACTGCCTCCCGAGGCCGTCCCGCTGACGGCCTTCGTCAATGCCGATGCCATAAGTCTTGAGTTTGCGGTAGAGGTATGTCCGCTCCAGCCCGATGGCCTCGGCCAGGCGGGCGATGTTGCCGTCGGAGCGGGCCAGCTCACGGCGCAGGAAGGCCTCCTCGAACCGGGCGCGGGCCTCCTTGAAGTCCGTGACCCCGTCCGGGACCGCGGCCAGGGTGTCCTGGGCCGCGGCGGCGCGGTATTCAGGCGGGAGCATGGAGATGTCCACATCCCGCCCCTGGTAGAGGATGTAGATCCGCTCCACGAAGTTCCTGAGCTCGCGGACGTTGCCAGGCCACGCATAGCGCTTGAGCGCGTCCATGACCTCGCTGTCCAGGCGCACGGGCTGCAGGCTCTGCTCCTCGATCATGAGGCGTGAAAAATGCCCGATCATCTCGGGGATGTCTTCGGCCCGCTCGCGCAGGGCCGGGACCGTCAGGGGAAAGACGTTGAGGCGGTAGTACAGGTCCTGGCGGAAGCGCCCCTCGGTCATCTCCCTGACCAGGTCCTTGTTGGTGGCCGCGATGACCCGCACGTCCACCCGGAAGGACTTCGTCCCGCCGACGCGCTCGAACTTCTGCTCCTGCAGGATGCGCAGGATCTTGGCCTGGGTCTTGAGGCTCATGTCGGCGATTTCGTCCAGGAAGAGCGTCCCCTTGTCCGCCAGCTCGAACTTGCCCTTGCGGGCCTTGTCGGCGCCAGTGAAGGCTCCCTTCTCGTGGCCGAAAAGTTCGCTTTCGATGAGTTCCTCGGGGATGGCCGCGCAGTTCACGCAGACCATCTCCCGGGCGGCGCGGCGGCTGGCCGAGTGGATGGCCCTGGCCGCGACCTCCTTGCCCGTGCCGTTCTCGCCGGTGATGAGCACCCAGGCCTCGGTGGGCGCGACCTGGCGGACGAGTTCGCGCAGGCGGACGATGCCCGGCGAGGAGCCGATGATGACCGGCACGCCCTCGGGACGGATGCGCGAGCGCAGCTCCCGGTTCTCGCGCTTGAGACGGGACAGCTCCAGGGCCTTGCCGGCCGCGACCAGGGTGTCGTCCAGGGAAAGGGGCTTCTCGATGAAATCGAAGGCCCCGTTCTTCAGGGCCGTGACCGCGGTCTCGATGTTGCCGTGGCCGGAAATCATGATGGCCGGGGTGTCCACCCCCTTCTCGCGCATGACACGAGCACGCCCATGCCGTCGAGGCCCGGCATCCAGATGTCCAGAAAAATGAGATCGAAGTCCCCGTCCAGGGCCATCTCCAGGCCCTCCGTCCCGCTGCCGGCCTCGGACACCTGCCAGCCCTCGTCCTCGAAAATGCCGCGCAGCGCCGCGCGGATGTCCTTCTCGTCGTCGATGATGAGAATGGATGCGGTGCTCATCATGCCTCGCTGCGCGCCGCCGGCAGCTCGATGACGAAGGTCGTGCCGGCTGGCTCGTTGGGTTTGACACGGATGTGACCGTGGTGATCGCTGACGATGGACTTGACGATGGTCAGGCCCAGCCCCGTGCCGCTGCGTTTGGTCGAATAGTACGGTTCGAACATGCGTGACTGTTCCTCGGGCTTGATGCCCGGGCCGTTGTCGCTGATCTCGATGTAGACCCGCGCCTTGCGCTTGCGCGAGTAGAGCACGGCCTCGACGCGGCCGTCGTCCCGGCCGGCCAGGACCTCGGCGGCGTTGAGCAGGATGTTGGAGAAGACCCGGCCCATGGCCTCCCGGTCGAGCATGACGTCAGGTGCGTCCTCGAACCGCACGATCCAGCGTATGGCCGTGTGGCTCTCGGCGAAGACCGAGACGGCTTCTTGCAGGATGGGCTCGATCTTCCCCCGGACCAGGGTCACCTCGGGCATCTTGGCGAAGGATGAGAACTCGCGCACCATCTCCTGCAGGTGCTCCACCTGCCTGACGATGAGCCCCGTGCACTGGCCGAATACCGGATCGGCCACGACGGCGCCGAACTTGCGCTCCAGGCGCTCGGCCGAAAGCTTGATGGGCGTGAGGGGGTTCTTGATCTCGTGTGCGATGCGGCGGGCCACCTCCTTCCAGGCGTCCAGGCGCTGCATCTTCTCCAGCTCGGAAATGTTCTCGAAGACCGCGACGATGCCCGAATCGCCGCCCTCGCTGTCCATGAGGGCCACGGCGTTGACCAGCAGCTTGACGGTCTCCCCTCCGACATCCAGGTCCAGCCGCCGCTGCCATTGGGAACCAGGGCTGCTCGACAGGAGCTGGCGGACCTCCTGCACCAGGCCGCGGTGTTCCGGCCCGAGCATGTCCAGGGCCGCCCGGCCGACCAGGCTCCCGGTCTCGAGTCCCAGAATGGCCTCGGCCGCGCGGTTTATGGTCGTGACCCGGCCGGATCGGTCCACGGACACCACGCCGGAGGTGATGTTGTCGAGGATGGCCTGCACGTAATGGTTCTTGGCGATCAGCGCCTGATACTGCTCCTGCAGCCGGCGGTTGGCCTCGGTCAGTCCCTGGCGGCTCTGCTCCAGGTCCTCGGCCATGCTGTTGAAGGACTGGACCAGCAGGCCGAGTTCGTCGCGGGAGTCGTCCATGAGCCGCACCGAAAGATCGCCCCGGGCGATGCGCTGGGTGCCGGCGGCCAGGGCCTGCACCGGGGCGCTGATCTCCCGGGCCAGGCGGAAGCCGAACCAGGTCGCGCCGAGAAAGATGAGCAGGGTCATGAGGCCCAGCACCATGTAGAGCGTCATCTTCAGGGGGAACTTGAGGCTCCTGAGCTGCTTGTACTCGCCCACGCCCTTGGCGATGAGCTCCAGGCGTTCCAGAAAGCCCTGCCCCACCTCGGCGCCCACGACGAGAAAGGCCGAGGCCGCCTCGTCGACCGGCAGGATGCCGACCACGAGGTCCGAGTCAGGGTGGGCCCGGAGCGTCGCCCAGTAGGCCGGCTGCCGGGCCAGGTCTGCCCATGGCACCTCCGCCTTGGTCTTCCGCCAGGCCTCGTCCCAGACCGGGGCGGCCTGCCAGCTCCTCTCCTGCAGGGTGGGGGTGACAAGGCCCACCAGCGTCAGCCTGTACTCGCGACCCTTGGCGCGGATGGCCTCCTCCGCCCCCTTGGCGCTCCAGGTGATGCGCCGCTCCCGCAGATGGTCGAGGATGCCCTGGGCCTTGGCCTCCAGGCCGGACTCGGCCGCGGCGTAGAAATCCTGGCCGACCTCAAGGGCGTGGTCCATGGACGTCTCGACCTGGGACTGGAACCAGTAGTCCACCGAGGTCTGCACGAACCACATGGACAGGATGAACATGATGAAGGTCGGGACCATGGACAGGGTCACGAAGACGAGGACAAGGCGCGCCCTGAGCCCCGAGCCCAGCACGCGCCTTCGCCGGTCCAGGATGAGCTTGATGACGTTTCGGAGGACCAGGAAGAGGACGAGGATGAGCAGGATCAGGTTGACGTTGAAAAGGGCGAAGAAGAGGTAGGAGTTGACGCCCAGCAGGCGCAGTTCGATCCAGGTCAGGATGACGATGACGAAGATGGCGATGACGGCCAGGGTGATTTCACGCTGCCGCTTGCGGCGTTCCTGGGCGGGCCGTTCCTTGACCGGGATGAGGCGCGACGGGTTATCCATGATCCCCCAGCAAGGCTTCAGAAATCGAAGTCGAACTCATAGACGACCTCGGGGACGAGATCCCAGCTGACGAAAAAGAGGGGCTTGCTGACCCAGGCGGACATGTTCGTGCGCGTGACCTTGAAGGTCATGACCACCCTGTAGGCCGAACCGCGCTCGATCATGTCCCAGCTGCCCATGGGGATGGATACCTGGGACCAGTAGCGGTTGAGCTGGTCCTGCAGGCTCTGGAACGGAAAGGTGTGGGTGCCGCGGTCGTCGACGACCTGGCATTCGCGGGCGATGGGCTTGCTGGAGATGACGCAGGTATAGCCGGCTTCGGACAGGAAGGAATTCCAGAAGCCGGCCCGGCGATAGTAGAGCCGGCTCGTGCAGCGAACCTCGTAATCCCCGCCGTTCTTCAGGGCTTCCATGAGGGGCCCCATGTCGTTGACCACGATGCTGAACCCCACGGAGACCTGGCCTGCCGCATTGTCGACGCCAAGATTCGTGATGGAGATCGAGTTCGCCGACGCCGGGCGGGCCTGACAAACAGCCAGCGCGAAAAGGCACCAAAAGGTGATGAATATTCTGTTTAGTTGCATCATGAGCGACTTACATAAGCAAAAATAGCCAGTTGTTGCAATTTTTCTTGATTTTCAAGACAAGGCAGGTATGCACCCCTGAAAGATCGATACACTCTGGGCCAGCCGATTCCGGAAGAGCCCCTGCGCGCCATCCCGCGGTGATAGTCCAAGGGATGGGGTTTGACAACCGCCGATGCGAGGACTGCGTCATGAAGCTCAATGAACACAGCAGCAAACAGCTTTTCCAGGAATCCGGCATCCCGGTCCCCCAGGGCGTGCTTCTCGCGCCCGGCGGCCTCCCAGACATCCCGTTCCCCCTGCCCTGGGTCCTCAAGTCCCAGGTCCTGAGCGGCGGCCGCGGCAAGGCCGGGGGCATCCGCCTGGCCGACACAGCCGAGCAGGCCCGGGAAGAGCTCGAACGCCTCTTTTCCCTGGACATCAAAGGGGAGCGGGTGCGCCTGGTGCGCGTCGAACCCCGGGCGGCCTTCAGCAGGGAGATGTACCTGTCCGTGACCCTCGACCGCCGCAGCCGCAGCCTCTGCGTCACGGCCGGACGCACTGGCGGCGTCGACATCGAGGCCTGCGACCCCGAGACGATCCTCGTCGAGCACGCCATGCCCGACGCGGGGCTCGCCCCCTACCAGGTCCGCAACATCTTCTTCCACCTCGGCCTGCCCAGGGAACTCATGAAGCCCTTCAACGGGCTCCTGACCGCCCTTTTCGACCTGAGCCTGCGCCACCGCCTGCTCCTGGCCGAGATCAACCCCCTGGTCGTGACCGACGGCGGCGAACTGCTGGCCCTGGACGGCAAGGTCGAGATCGACGGGCACCGCGTGGGCATCGACCCGTCCCTGAACCGCTTCTTCGAGCCCGTCCACCTCAGTCCCGAGGAAAACCGCTCCCGCGAGGCGGGCCTGAGCTACCACAAGCTCGACGGCTTCGTGGGCCTCATGGTCAACGGCGCGGGTCTGGCCATGGCCAGCATGGACATCCTCAACTATTCGGGCCTGGAGGCCGCCAACTTCCTGGACCTGGGCGGCGGCGCCGACAGCGCGGCCATGCGCACGGCACTGGACATCCTCTTCGACGACTCCCGCGTCGGCATGGTCTTCATCAACATCTTCGGCGGCATCCTGTCCTGCCACAAGGTGGCCCGGTCCATGCTCGAAGCCCTGGGCGGCGAGGCGCCGCGCAAGCCCATCGTGGTCCGCTTCGCCGGCAACGGCGCAGCCGACGGCCTGGCCCTGCTGCGCGAGGCCGACGTGCGGGGCCTGCACCTCTGCCCCGACCTCTCCTCGGCCCGCGCCGAGCTGGAAAAGCTCAAGGGCGAGATGCGGGGCGCCGTGCATACCCCGGTGCGCGTTGAGTCCACGGCCCCGCTGCTCCCCGCCCGGACCCGCGCCGAAAGCGCGCCCTTCCCCCTGCCCCCGGACTGCCAAATCCTGGTCCAGGGCCTGACGGGCAAGCAGGGCCAGCTGCACTGCCGGCTCATGCAGGAATACGGCTCGCGGGTCGTGGCCGGGGTCACGCCCGGCAAGGGCGGAAGCGAGGTTCTGGGCGTGCCGGTCTTCGACACGGTGCGCGAGGCGGCCGCGGCCACGCGCATCGACGCCTCCATCATCTTCGTGCCCGGCGCCCTGGCCCCGGACGCGGTCCTCGAAGCGGCCGCCGCGGGCGTGCCCTGGGTGGTCTGCATCACCGACGGCATCCCCCAGCTGGACATGCTGCGCGCCCTGGAACGCCTCAAGGGCGGCGCCACGCGCGTCATCGGCCCCAACTGCCCTGGACTCATCATGCCCGGACGCACCAAGATCGGCATCATGCCCGGCGACATCTTCACCCCCGGCCCCGTGGCCGTGTTCTCGCGCAGCGGCACCCTGACCTACGAGTGCGTGGACCGCCTTACCCGCGCCGGCATCGGCCAGTCGGTCTGCGTGGGCATCGGCGGCGACCCCTTCGTCGGCACCTCCTTCACGGACCTCTGCCGGCTCGTGCGCCACGACCCGCAGACCAGGGCCGTGGTCATCCTGGGCGAGATCGGCGGCAGCGCCGAGGAGGACCTGGGCCGCTACATGCGGGAGACGGGCTTCGAGCTCCCGGTCTTCGGCTTCATCGCCGGCCGCACGGCCCCTCCCGGCAAGCGCCTGGGCCACGCCGGAGCCATCCTCGAAAAGGGCTCCGGCGGCATCGAGGCCAAGCTGCGCGCCATGGCCGACTCGGGCTTCCACCTCATCGACGACCTGGACCAGATCGCTCCGGCCGTGGGGAAGGTTCTCTAGCCCCACCTTCGCGTCCGAAACGAAAAACGCCCGCCGCCCCGGCACTGTCCGGGACGGCGGGCGTCCTGTTTCTGCGGCCGCAGTCCGCCCCCTATCCACCGCCCTCCACGGGCTTGAATCTGGCCCCGACCAGCGTGGCCAGGATCACCAGCGCCGTGGAGATGAAGATCATCATGATGCCCAGTGCCGAAAGCCTGCCCCACAGCCCGTCCTCGGCGAAGCGCAGGATCTGCACCGCCAGGACCTCGGTGCCGGGCCTCGACAGAACCACCGACAGGGTCAGCTCGCGTACGAACATGGTGGCCATGAGAATCCAGCCCGAGACCATGCCCGGCACGAGCAGGGGGATGATGATGCGACGCATGGTCGTCATGCGGCTGGCGCCGCAGACCAGGGACGACTCCTCCAGGTGGCTGTGGACCTGGATGAAGGCGCTGGCCATGGGGCGGATGCCGTAGGGCAGGTAGGTGGCGATGTAGCCGATGAGCAGGGCCCAGATGGTGGCGTAGAGCGGCGTGCGCACGAAGAACCACATGAAGCCCACGCCGATGACGATGCCGGGGAAGGAGAAGGACAAAAAGCTCAGGGATTCGAGAAATCCCGCGGCACGGGTCCGGACCTTGACGATGGTGTAGGCCACGAAGACCGAGAGGGCCACGCCCAGTGTGGCCCCGCCCACGCCGAGGTAGAGGCTGTTCTTCAGGGACAGCAGGGAGATGGGGTCCTTCAGGACCTCGATCCAGTGCTTCCAGCTCATGAGGGAGAAGGCCCGGGCGCTTGGCACCATGGAGTACGGCACCAGCGAGGTGTAGAAGAGCACGGCCACGGGCAGGACGATGAGCACGAAGGACAAAAGCGCCACCACGGCAAAGAGCGGGTATCTGGCCGCCTTGAGGGGGATGACCGTGGGGCGGTAGCCGCGGCTCGAAATGGTCACGAACTTCTCGCTCTCGGCCGTCAGGGCGCGGTAGACGAAGATCAGCGTGATGGACGCGGCCAGGACGCTCATGCCCACGGCCGCGGCCTTGCCGTAGTCCGTGGAGAAGCCCGTGGCGATCATCTGGTAGAGGTGCGTGGCCAGGACGTAGACCCGGCCGGGCATGCCGATGACCGACGGCACGGCGAAGGACGCCAGGCTCCTGACCACGCCGAGGATGAAGGCCGCCAGGATGGCCGGCCGCAGCACCGGCAGGGTCACGCGCAACAGGGTCCGCCACGGCCCAGCCCCGCAGACCTTGGACGACTCCTCCAGGGCCACGTCGAAGGAGGCCATGGCCGGCGCGATGATGAGGTAGGCGATGGGCAGGTCCAGGAGCCCCTCCACCAGGATCATGCCCCACAGGGAATAGATGTTCAAAGGCGCGTGATCGAGAAAGAAGGCCTGCTTGAGCACCAGGTTGATGAGCCCGTTGGAGGGGTTCAGCAGCAACGCCCAGCTCACGGAAAAGAGGATGTGCGGGATCATCATCGGAATGATGGAGATGATCCGGAACATGAACTTGCAGGGGATGTCCGTGCGGTTGTTCAGGTAGGCCAGGAACAGGGCCAGGCCCGTGGCCAGGCTCGCGGAGCCGAGGACGAAGACCGCGGTGTTGAGGATGATCTGTCCCAGGGCCGGGTCCGTGTAGGCGTCGACGTACTTCTGCACGGTGAAGCTGCCGAAGGCCGTGAGCCCCTCGGAAAAGCTGCCGAGCACCAGCATGACCACCGGGCAGACGGTCAGGACGCCGACGATGAAAATCAGGGAAATGGTCAGTTTGGATCGGCTGGTGTCCATGCCCACCCCCTCAGGCGCCGACCAGCATGCAGTGGGCCGGGTCCAGGGTGAAATGCAGAGGGTCCCCCTCCTGGATGCGGGTGTCGGCGTCCACCTTGGCCAGCAGGCGCTCGCCCCCGGCCACGAGTTCCATCTCGAAGGCCTCGCCGATGAAGACCAGGGTGTCGACCGTGCCGCGGACCGTATTCGCCCCACCCTCCCCTGCCCCGGGCGCGACGCGGATGAACTCGGGGCGGATGCACAGGGTCACTTCGGAACCCACGGCGAAATCCCGCTTCTGGCAGGTGATGCTGCCGAGGGGGCTCTCGACCACGGTCGAACCGTCCTGCTGGCTCGCGACCCTGGCCGGGATCAGGTTGGCCCGGCCGATGAAGTCGGCCACGAAGCGATGGTCCGAGTCGAAATAGATCTTCTGCGGAGAACCCTGCTCGATGATCCGGCCGGCGCGCATGACGGCGATGGAGTCGGACAGGGCCAGAGCCTCGATGCGGTCGTGAGTCACGTACACGGCCGTGATGGACAGTTCCGTCAGGAAGGTGCGCAGCTCTTTGCGCGTCTCCTCCCGCAGCTTGGCGTCGAGGTTGCTCAGGGGCTCGTCGAAGAGGATGACCTTGGGTTCGGCCACTAGGGCGCGCGCCAGGGCCACGCGCTGCTGCTGCCCGCCCGAGAGCTTGGTGGCCGGGCGCTTCTCGAATCCTTCCAGCTGCACGAACTTGAGGGTCTTTTCGACCTTCTCGCGCATGACGTCCCTGGGCGTCCCCCTGGTCTGCAGGGGATAGGCCACGTTGTCGAAGACGTTCATGTGCGGCCAGATGGCGTAGGTCTGGAAGACCATGCCGAGCCCGCGCCGCTCCGTAGGCACGAAGATGCCCTTGTCCCTGGACCAGACCACGTCGTCGCCGATGGATATCTCGCCGGCGTCGGGCGACTCCAGGCCGACGATGCAGCGCAGCAGGGTCGTCTTGCCGCAGCCGCTGGGGCCAAGGAGGGTGAAAATCTGGTTGGCCGGGATGGTCAGGTCCACGTTGTCCAGAGCCTTTATGGTCTTGCCCTCGGAAAAGTAGTGCTTGCTGACGCCTCGGATTCGAATCTCCATGATGTGATCCCGTTCGCCGCAGGCCGGTGCGCGTCCGGTCCGGCGGTGCTCAAGTTCAGGTTGAAGGGGACGGGGGTTTCCGCGGAAAAGTCGGGACACGGCCGCCCGGACCCGAAATCCGGGCGGCCGCCTGTTGATCACTGCACTTCGAATATGGTCTGGAACTCGGCTCCCCACTTCTGGATTTCCTCGTCGGAAAGCTCCCGGATGGGGCGCACGTCGGCCTTGTCCATGCCGTCGATGGGCGGGAACACCCCGGGCGCCAGGACATACTCGCCCACGTCCTTGGCCAGGACGTCCATGGCCTTCCGGGACAGCCAATAGTCCACGAATAGCCTGGCGGCGTTGGGGTGCGGGGCCTTGGAGGTCACGGCGATGGCGCGGGGCGTGCCGAAGAGGGGCTCCTCGACGCGGGCCCAGTCGAGCGGAGCCGGGGCCTTGGTGATGATGTACTTGGGCATGGAGATGGCGATGAGCTTCTCGCCGCTCTCGACCGGGGCCGGCGTGGGCCCGAAGGAGGCCACGAACATGGGCTTGTTGGCCGCAAGGCCCTTCAGGAAGGCCCGCCACTCCTCCTCGCTCTTGAAGACGTTGTCCTTGAGGCCCACCAGCCAGGAGATGGTCGTGGCATGGTTGGCCGGGTTAGCCATGACGATCTTGTCCTTCCACTTGGGGTCGGCCAGGTCGGCGTAGCGCTTGGGCACGTCGGCCGGCTTGACCAGTTCCTTGTTGTAGACGAGGCCGACGTACTCGATGCCGAAGAGTTGGATGGAGTCGTCCTTCCTGGTCCACTCGGCATAGCCGGCGGCAGCCGGGGAACTGTAGGGGGCCAGCACGCCCTTGGCCTTGAGGATTTCAAGGACCGGGAGCGGCCCCTGCACCACGTCGGCCATGAGCTTGCCCGCCTCGAACTCCGTCACGACGGTGGCCACGAACTTCGAGGTGGATATTCTCGTGTACTGCCCCTTGACCCCGGTATCGGCCTCGAAGGCCTCCATGATGGGCTCCACCGATGTGATGTTCGCGTAGAAGGCCGCCGATCCCTCGGCCTTGGCCTTGGCGGCAACATCCTCCGCGGCCTGGGCCGCCAGGGCCGTACCGAGCAGCAGCGCAAGCACAACCACCAATCTCTTCATCAACGCATCCTCCTTCGGGCTCCACATGGCCCTGTGTTACGGAATTGTGACACAAGAATGACAATTATGTGGCAGAAACTAGCCCACGGGATAGGTGCTGTCAACGCGCAAATGCCGGAACGAAACAATTTTCTATTTTAATATCGGGATATTAAGGCACAGCACAACTGCAATATCCAATAAATTGGTTCCCCATGCCCTCCAGCGTGCCAAGAATTTATTGCTGCCTTGGGGTTCTGAACAGACGGGCTTCGCAAAACCAAGAACCTTCATTCCGGCAATCTCATCAAACTGCCCTACGAATATCTGCCTCTGATTACACATCAAACCGTCTGTCACGGCGTGGCCGTAACGCATAGGTTCCATGAGGTCCCGCAATCGCGAAACGCGGGAACGTCGAAAACCGGAAATGAAAACCTTCGTTCCCCAAAAACATTCCATTGACGGAATATTAAAGCATGACTACCCATCACCATATCTGGGACGTCGAGTACACGGACGAATTCGGAGCATGGTGGCACACCCTGACCGAAACCGAACAGATGGCCGTCGACGCGTCCGTGCGGCTCCTCGAACTGTTCGGCCCGGCGCTGAATTTTCCGCACTCCGCCGCAGTGAACGGCTCACGACACGGGCATCTGCGGGAGTTGCGGACTCAGTGCGGAGGACGGCCCCTCAGAACGTTGTATGCCTTCGATCCCCGCAGGACAGCCATACTGCTCATCGGCGGGGACAAGACGGGAAACGACCGCTGGTACGAAACCCACATCAGCAAGGCCGACGCGCTGTACGACGAACATCTCCGGCAGCTCCGGAAGGAAGGTTTGCTCCATGGCTAAAAAATTCGCATCATTGCGCGAGGCCATGTCGGCCCAGGCCCGAGAGCAGTCCCGCGCCCTGGCCGACAGCATGCTCAAGGACATGCCCCTGCATGAACTCAGGCAGGCCCGCGGCCTGTCGCAGCAGGACCTGGCGAAACTCCTGAACGTTCAGCAGCCGGCCATCGCCAGGCTGGAGCGACGGACGGACATGTACCTCTCGACGCTGCGCGGCCATATCCAAGCCATGGGCGGAGAGCTGGAAATTCTGGCCAAATTTCCCGACGGCGTCGTTCGCATCACGAATTTTTCCACCCTCGACGAAAAGGATACCGCTCCTCGCTGAGAATCAGCCCCGCGTCCCGCAACAATGCGAAAGCCCCGGCCGGAGAACTCCGGTCGGGGCTTTCGCGTCATGACGAGCGGGGGGGGTGTCTTCAGCGGCCCACGCAGAAATACGCGAACCCCTCCGCGGCCATGAGGGTCGGGGAGTAGAGGTTGCGGCCGTCGAAAAGGATGGGGGCCGAGAGGCCCTTTCTGATCTTGGCGAAGTCGGGGTTGCGGAACTGGTTCCACTCCGTGACCACGGCCAGGGCCGCGGCGCCGTTCAGGGCGTCGTACTGGTCGTCGCAGATCTCGACCAGGGGGTTGTCCTGCAGGATGCGGCGGGCGTTGGCGCCGGCCACGGGGTCGAAGGCGCGGATCTTCATGCCCAGGGCCGTCAGGTAGCGGATGAGCTCCAGGGACGGCGCCTCGCGCATGTCGTCGGTGTTGGCCTTGAAGGCCAGGCCCCACAGGGCCAGGGTCTTGCCGGCCACGCCGCCCTGCTCGGCGAAATAGGCCTCGACCTTGCGGGCGATGACGGTCTTCTGGCGGTCGTTGACCTCGTCCACGGCCGACAGGAGCTGCGGCTCATAGCCCGCGCCCTTGGCCGTGCCGATGAGGGCCTTGACGTCCTTGGGGAAGCAGGACCCGCCGTAGCCCACGCCCGGGTAGATGAACTGGTAGCCGATGCGGTGGTCGGCGCCGATGCCGTGACGCACGTCGCGCACGTCGGCCCCGACCTTCTCGCAGATGTTGGCGACCTCGTTGATGAAGGAGATCTTGGTGGCCAGCATGCAGTTGGCCGCGTACTTGGTCATCTCGGCGCTGCGCACGCCCATGACGATCATCTTCTCGCGGCTGCGGGCGTAGGGGGCGTAGAGGGTCTTCAGCAGTTCGGCCGTGCGCACGTTGTCCGTGCCGACGACCACGCGGTCGGGCTTCATGAAGTCGTTGACCGCGTCGCCCTCCTTCAGGAACTCGGGGTTGGAGACCACGTCGAACTCGATCTTCAGGCCCCGCCTGTCGAGTTCCTCCTGGATGATGGCCCGCACGCTGTCGGCCGTACCCACGGGCACCGTGGATTTGTCGACGACGATCTTGTAGTCGGTCATCAGCTGCCCGACCTGGCGGGCCACCTGGCGCACGTAGCGCAGGTCCGCGCTGCCGTCCTCACCTTCGGGCGTGCCGACGCAGCAGAAGACGAAGAGGCTGTCCTTCAGCCCTTCGGCCAGATCCGTGGTGAAGGTCAGGCGGCCCTCCTGGGCGTTGCGGCGGACCATGGGCTCCAGGCCCGGCTCGTAGATGTGGACCTCGCCCCGTTTCAGGCGCTCCACCACTTCGGGGTTGATGTCGACGCAGGTCACGTTGTTGCCCATTTCGGCGAAACAGGCTGCGGAGACGAGGCCGACGTAGCCGGTCCCGACGATGCATATATTCATAGGTTAGATCTCCTTTGAAGTGCAGGGAGGGCCGGGTCAGAAACCCGAGAACCGCTTCTCCAGCATGATTTTCAGAATGGTCCTGTCGGTCTCGATCATGCCCTCGGTGCTGAGCGTGCCGATGTTCTGCATGGTCTGCTCGGGCGAGGCGCCGATGATGCCGTCCGTATGCAGGACGTTGACGCCCTGCAGGGAAAAAAGGGCCGACTGCACTGCCGTGCCCGCGGCCGTGGCCAGCTTGAGGGAGCAGCCGGCCTTGGCCCCGTCGCAGATGACCCCGGCCAGGTCCTCGATGATGTTCTTGATGGCCCCGGCGATGTGCGCCAGGTTCCCGCCCAGGAGGTAGGCCACGCCGGCGCTGGCACCGGCCCCGGCCGCCACGGAGCAGCCGCAGATGGCCGAGAGGCGACCCGTGTGCGCCTTGACGTAGGCCGTGACCAGGTGGCTCAGGGCCATGGCCTCGATCACAGTCTTCTCGTCGCACTCGATGAAGTCGCGGATGGCCCAGATGGGCAGGATGGCCGTCAGGCCGTGGTTGCCGCTGCCGGCGGAACTCATGGCCGGCAGCTTGACCCCGCCCATGCGCGCGTCGGACGCGGCCGAGGTCAGGATGCGCGCGGCCAGGACCATGTCGCGGCAGATGAGCTTCTGGCGCACCAGACGGTCCAGGGCCTTGCCGATGCCCAGCCCCGGCCCGAACTTGAGCCCGTGCTCGGCCAGGCGCATGTTCGTGCGCACGCCCTCCATGAGGAACTCGCGGTCCTCGTCGTCCAGGTCGTCCAGCAGGCGGACCAGGTCTTCGAGGGTCAGGGCCTTGATCCAGGCCTCCAGACGCGACACGTCGGCCTTGGCGGCGGCGCGGGGCGCGGCCTTGTCCAGCGGCAGGGGCCGGCCGTCCAGGCTCACGCCGACGACGTTGTCATGCATCTCGCGGATGACCGCCTCGGCCACGTGGGAGCCGTCGAAGACCTCGGCGCGGATGAAGAGCCCGCGCTGGTCCTGCAGCAGGTTCAGGGTCACCCCGCCGTCACGGACCAGGGTGCGGGCGGCCTGCACGGCCTCGGGCGTCAGGGGTTCGAGAACCTCCAGGCCCAGGGCGGGGCTCCCGCCGAAGGCGCCCAGGGCCCCGGCCAGGTCCAGGCCGCTCAGGCCCCCGGTGCCGGGGATGATCACGGCCAGCCCGTTCTTGTAGATATTGGGGTCCACCCACAGGGCGATGCGCTCGGGCCGGCCCGGCAGGACGGCCGACGCGGCGGCCGCGGCCAGGGCCACGGCCACGGGTTCTGTGCACCCCAGGGCCGGGGCCACCTGCGCGCGCAGTAAATCCTTGACGGAGAAACTCATTGCACCCTCTTCAGGAAAAATCCGCAAAAGCGGATTTCATTGCCGAGAATACCGGGGCTGTCAATCCGGCTCACTCACGCACGTCGAGGTTCGGCTCGAAGAGCTGCACCAGGCGCACGAACAGGTCAGGAATCTTCTCCGGGTCCGCGGCGGCGGAACCGGCGTATATCTTGGTGATCTCCAGGGCCGTGTCGATGCCCGTGGTCTTGCCGAAGCCCACGTCGAAAAAGTCGTCCAGGCGCTTGCGCAGCTGAGGGTCCATGATTACCTCCGTCGATTGAATCGTGCCTGTCACCGTAAACCGCCCCGCCCGGAGCGATCACACAGGAATTTCTACCATGCCCATCTATGAATTCCAATGCAAAACCTGCCAATTCTGTTTCGAGGAGATCATCCCGGCCAGCCGCGAGGACATGCCTCCGTGCCCGAGGTGCGGCTCGTCCGAGAACGTGGTAAGGCTCGTCTCGGCCTGCGCGTCGCAGCCCGGACGAAAGACGGAATCGACCTGCACCCCGCGTGGAGGCTTCTCCTGAGGATGAACCGCCCTTCCCGTGCGGAAGGCAAAAAAAAACGGCGTCACCCCCGCGGGCGACGCCGTTTTTTTTGGTCTGCCGAAAGGCTACTCGGTCTTGAGCTTCATCCAGCATTCCTCGTACGCCTTGACGGCCTGGCCGAGGTCGGTCTCGAACTCGCCGCGGGCCATGTCCTCGGGCGCCGGGTAGACGAGGGCGTTGGTGCGCACTTCCTCGGGCAGGGTTTCCTTGGCCGCCAGGTTGGGGGAGGAGTAGCCCATCTCCTGGCAGATGAAGGCCGCCACTTCGGGCCGCAGGAGGTAGTCGATGAAGATGTGGGCGTTCTCGACGTTGGCCGCGTTCTTGGGGATGCAGAGGTTGTCCACCCAGAGGCTGAAGCCCTCCTTGGGGTAGACGAACTTGATGTCCGCATTCTCGCCGGAGGCGATGTAGGCCTCGCCGTTCCACAGCACCGCCGCCATGACCTCGTTGTTCAGCAGGGCCTGCTTGGGGGAGTCGGAGTCGAAGACGCGCACGCTTGCCATCAGCGGCATGAGCAGTTCGCAGGCCTGGCCGACCTTGGCCGGGTCGGACTCGTTCAGGGAATACCCGAGACGCTTGAGACCCATGCCCAGCACCCCGCGCATGTCGTTGGGCAGCAGGATCTTGCCCTTGAGTTCGGGCTTCCAGAGATCGGCGAAGGAGGTGATGGAGGCCGCGTCAGGGTCCTTGGCGTTGATGGCGATGACCGTGGAGCCCCACATGTAGGGGACGCTGTACGTGTTTTCCGGGTCAAAGGACTGGTTCAGGAGCTTGGGGTCGAGGTTGCCGAAATTGGACAGCTTCGACTTGTCGATGGGCTGGAGCAGCCCCTCCTTGCGCATGCGGGAGACGAAGTCCGTGGAGGGGACGACGAGATCGTACCCCTTGGCATCGACCATCTTGATCTTGGCGTACAGGGCCTCGTTGCTGTCGTAGGTCGACATGACGACCTTGATCCCGGTCTCCTTGGTGAAGTCCTCCAGCACGCTGTCGGGCATGTATTCCGACCAGTTGTAGACGTAGAGCTCCTTGGAGGCCGCCAGGGCCTGTGAGGCCAGCAGCAGACTGAGGACGAGAAGGACGAGACGTTTCATTGTTTCTCCTTGAGAAAGCGCTGCGACAGCGTGACGGCCACAACGGTTATGAGGATCATGATGGCGCACAGGGCGTTGACCTCGGGTTTGAGGCCAAGTCGGACCATGGAGTAGATGCGCAGCGGCAGGACCTCGAAGGTCGGGCCGGTGGTGAAGAAACTGATGATGACGTCGTCCACGGACAGGGTGAAGCTCAGGAACCACCCGGCCAGGACCGCCGGGAAGATCATGGGCAGGACCACGTGCCGGAAGACCTCGTACTCCCCCGCCCCCAGGTCCCGCGCCGCCTCCACCACGTGGGGGTCGAAGCCGTGCAGCCGGCCGAAGACAGTGATGGCCACGAAGGGCACGCACAGGGTCACGTGGGCCATGAGCAGGGTCCAGAACCCCAGCGGCAGGGACAGGGCCATGAACAGGACCAGGAGCGAGATGCCGATGACGATGTCCGGCGACATCATCATGACGAAGAGCGAGGTGCGGATGACCTTGCGCGACGGGAAGCGCCAGCGGTGCAGGGCCATGGCGATGAGGGTGCCCAGGATGCTCGAGCAGGTCGCCGCGAGGACGGCGATGACAAGCGAGTGCAGGGCGGCCTGCATGAGGCTCGTGTTGCCGAAGAGCTTGGCGTACCAGTCCAGGGTGAAGCCCTTCCAGGCCATGGAGAAGCGCGAGTCGTTGAAGGAATAGATGACCATGACGGCCAGGGGCAGATACAGGAAGAGGTACACCAGACAGGCGTAGACCGCGCGCAGGGTTCGCATCAGGACGCCTCCCGGCCCAGGCGGGCCGCGCTCTTCCAGTACAGCAGGAGCATGAGCCCCATGAGCGCGGTCAGGGTCACGCTGGCCGCCGCGCCCAGGGGCCAGTCGCGGGTGGTCAGGAACTGGTCGCGGATGAAGTTGCCCAGCAGCATGGCCTTGGCCCCGCCCAGCACGTCGGACACGTAGAACATGCCGATGGCCGGCAGGAAGACCAGCATGCACCCCGAGACGATGCCGGGCATGGTCAGGGGCACGACCACGCGCCAGAAGGCCCGCCATGGGCTCGCGCCGAGGTCGCGGGCCGCTTCGAGGTAGCGGCGGTCCAGGCGCTCCAGGGCCGCGTAGAGGGGCAGGATCATGAACGGCAGCAGCGTGTAGGTCAGGCCCAGCACCACGGCCCCGGGCGTGTACATCATGGCCAGGGGCGCGTCGATGAGACCCAGGGACATGAGGACGTTGTTCACGATGCCGCTGGAGTTGAGCATGGCCGTCATGGCGTAGGTCCGCACCAGCGAGTTGGTCCAGAAGGGGATGACCACCAGCAGGAGCAGGATGTTGCGCACGGGTTTCCTGGCCCGGGCCAGGATGGAGGCGAAGGGGTAGGCCGTCAACAGGCAGATGGCCGTGACCAGCCCCGAAAGCCGCAGGGACCCCAGCAGGATGTCCAGGTGGGTCCTGTCCATGAGGCGCGCGTAGTTGCGCAGGGTCGCGGCCGGTTCGATGAAATTCTCGGTCGAGGTGGTGCCGAAGCTGGCCAGGAAGACGAGGATGTTGGGCACGAAGGCGAAGACGGTCATCCAGCCCACGGCGCCGATGATCACGGCCCGCTTGAAGAAGCCGTCACTGCTCATACGGCAGCACCACTTCCCAGCCCTCGACCCAGCTCACGGCCACCCGGTCCCCGGCCCGGAAATAGACGGTCTCGTCGTCCTCGTTGAAGAACTCCGTGGCCGTGACCGCCCCTCCGGCGTCGAGGCGCACGACCACGTCGTAGGTCGCGCCCTTGTAGATGGTCTCCTCCACGGCGCCGACGATGGAGCGGCCTCGGGCGAAGCTGTCTTCGAGCTCCGGGTCCTCGGCCAGGTCCTTGAGAGTCTCGACGCGCAGGTCCTCGGGACGCAGCAGCAGGTGGGCCTTCTCGCCGGCCTTGAAGGCGTGGCCGGTGCGCATGAACACGTCCAGCCCCCCGGCGCGCACCCGCGCCCGGCCGTCGCCCGGCTCGACCACCTCGGCGTCGATGACGTTGATCTCGCCCACGAAGCGCGCCACGTAGAGGTTGCAGGGCTCCTCGTACACGGACACGGGCGTTCCGACCTGCTCGATGACGCCGTTGTTCATGACGATCACCCGGTCGGACATGGAGAAGGCCTCCTCCTGGTCGTGGGTGACGAGGACGAAGGTGATGCCGAGCTTGCGCTGGAGGTGCTTGAGGTCCAGCTGCATCTGCTTGCGCAGGCGGTAGTCCAGGGCCGAGAGGGGTTCGTCCAGCAGGAGGACAAGGGGGCGGTTGATGATGGCCCTGGCAATGGCCACGCGCTGCTGCTGCCCGCCCGAAAGCTTGCCGACCATGCGCCCCTCGAAGCCCTCGAGCTGCACCAGGCGCAGGGTCTCGCCCACCTCGCGGGCGATCTCGTCGGCCGGGCGGCGCTTCATGCGCAGCCCGAAGGCCACGTTGTCGAAGACGTTCATGTGGGGGAAGAGAGCGTAGCTCTGGAAGACCGTGTTGACGTTGCGCCGCTCCGGGGGGAGGCCCGTGACGTCGCGGCCGTCGATGGCGATGGAGCCCGAGGTAGCGTTCTCGAAGCCGGCCACGAGGCGAAGGATGGTTGTCTTGCCGCAGCCCGAGGGACCGAGGATGGTCAGAAACTCGCCGCGCTGGACGTCCAGCGACACGTCGCGCAGGGCGTGCTGGCCGTCGTAGACCTTGCTCACGTTCCGCAACCGGACCACGGGTGCCTGTGACTGCTGGGTTGCGGTATCGTTCATGGCCCCTCCTGACTTGGAATTCTGCCGGGGCGCTGACATGACGACACCTTCCAGCAAGCCCTTTTTTTTGGAGAACTCGCGATGCGGAGTCAAGAATAATTTTCCCCCTTGTGCGAGATCGTGACATAAAGATCATGACTGGCATAGTGCCGCGATTCGTGGCAAGGACGGGCGAAAACGCGAACCGAGGCCTTCAACGCCGGCGCGAGAGCCGGGCAACGACAGCACGACGAGGAGACTCGATGGTCATCCATTTGCCCACCCCCGAGGAAATGGCCCGCTGGGACAGCCTTACCATGCAGGAATTCGGCCTGTCCGGGACGATCCTCATGGAGAACGCAAGCAGGGCGGCCCTCTACGTTCTGAAAAAAGAGTTCGGCCCCCTGCGCGACATCTCGGCCATGGTCTTCGCCGGACCGGGCAACAACGGCGGCGACGCCTTCGCCCTGGCCCGCCATCTCTTCAACCTCGGGGCCAAGGTCCTCATCCTGCATTCCAAGCTCCCGACCGCGTACACCAGCGACCCGGCCTACCACCTGCGGCTGGCGGAGAGCATGGGCATCCCCTGCTACTATCTGCCCGAATACGAGCTCGACGCCCTGCCCAGGATCGACCTGGTCGTGGACGGCCTCTTCGGCACCGGCTTCAAGGACATGCTGAGTCCCGCGGCCCAGTCCTGGATCAAGTCCATCAACAAGCTCGGCAAGCGCTCCTTCGTCCTGTCCCTGGACATCCCCTCGGGCCTGAACGGCGCCACCGGCGAACCCATGCCCGTGGCGGTCAAGGCCGACCTGACCGTGACCTTCGAGGAGGCCAAGCTCGGCCTCTTCCTGCCCCCGGCCAAGGACCACATCGGCAAGCTGGTCACGTCCAAGATCGGCATCCCCCGGCACATCAAGCAGAGCCATCCCGCGTCCCACATCGCCCTGGCGCCGGATCTGGTGAAGGTGCTGCCCGAGACCTCCGCGACCATGCACAAGGGAGATGCCGGGCATCTGCTGGTGCTCGGCGGTTCGCCGGGCCTGACGGGCGCCCCCATGCTCGCGGCCCGCGCCGCCTTCCGCTCGGGAGCGGGCCTGGTCAGCATCGCCTGCCCCAAGGCCCTGACCGCGTTCTACGGCAGCTTCCCCGAGGTCATGACCATCGGCCTGGGCCAGGGGGAGAACTGGGACGCCGACTGCCTCGACTCCCTGCGCCCGCATCTGCAGCGCTTCTCGGCCGTGGTCTTCGGGCCCGGACTGGGCCGCACCGACGGAGCCGCCGCGTTTCTGGAGCGCTATCTGGCCGAACCGCACCCCGACACCCTCTTCGACGCCGACGCCCTCTTCCTCCTGGCCAGGCGGCCCGAGCTGCTGGAACGGCTGGGCCCCGACGCCGTGCTCACGCCGCACCCGGGAGAGATGGCCAACTTCTTCGGGGTCACGCCCCGCGAGATCAACCTGGCCAGAGCGCGCTACGCCAGGGAGTTCTCCTTCGGACGCCAGGTCAACCTCGTGCTCAAGGGGGCCGCGTCCATCGTCGCCGGGCACAAGGACCCCATCGCCATTTCCCCCTTCTGCGCCCCCAACCTGGCCATCGCCGGATCGGGCGACGTGCTCTCGGGCGTCATCGGCAGCCTCCTGGCCCGTGGACTGCCGCCATTGACCGCCGCGCAGATCGGCGTGTATTGGCACGGGTATGCGGGCACCCTGCTCGCCGAGGAATTCCCGGACCGGGGCAACACCCCCCTCGAAATCGCCGATCATCTGCCAACAGCCCTGAAGGAGTGGAAAAAATGCGTACAGCTCAAGATATCATGACCACGACGGTCGTTACCATCAGCCCCGAAGCCGACATCACCGAGGCGGCGAAGACACTCATCGAGAAAGGCGTCAACGGGTTGCCCGTGGTCGACGCCGACAACCGCCTGGTGGGCATCCTCTGCCAGTCCGACCTGGTGCGCATGCAGAAGAGCCTGCCCATCCCCTCGCTCTTCACCCTGCTCGACGGCTTCGTGCCCCTGTCCTCCACGGCCCTGCTGGAGGCCGAGGTCAAGCGCATCGCCGCCTCCAAGGTGGCCGACGCCATGAGCGCCAAGGTTGTGACCGTGTCCCCGGACACGACCATCGACGAGATCGCGACCCTCATGGTCGACCGCAAGTTCCACACCCTGCCCGTCACGCGCGGCGGCCTGCTGGTGGGAGTGGTCGGCATGCAGGACATCATCAGAACCCTGATGCCGAAGTCATGAACATCGACCTGACCTCCTTCGAGGCGACCGCCAGGCTGGCCCGGGCCCTGGCGGCCTGCATCGACGGGAGTCCCTTCCTTCCGCCCGTGCTGATGCACGGCCCCCTGGGCGCGGGAAAGACCACGTTCGTGCGCGAACTGGTCCAGGCCCTGCCGGGGAGCGACAAGGCCGAGGTCAGCAGCCCGAGCTTCAACCTGCTGAACCTCTACCCGACAGACCCGCCCGTGGGTCATTTCGACCTCTACCGCACCGCCGGCCAGGGCTTCAGCGCGGATCTGGAGGAGACCCTGCTGGCCCCGGACCACTTCTGCCTGGTGGAGTGGGCCGAGCATCTCCCGCCGGACTCCCTTCCCGAGAGCTACATCGAGATGACCTGGACCGTGCAGGAAGAAGGCCGTTCCGTCGAACTCACGGCCCGCGGCCGCGAGGCCCAGACCATCCTCGACTGCGTGCGGAACGTTCTGGAGGCCTAGGAGCGTGTCCCAGAAGCGCCCCCTGGCCGAATCCCTGCGGCCCGAGTCCCTCGACGATTTCATCGGCCAGAGCCACTTCCGCCAGCGGCTGCGGACACTCATGCAGTCCAAGAGCCTGCCGAGCCTGCTGCTCTTCGGCCCTCCCGGCTGCGGCAAATCCACTGTGGCCCTGCTCCTGGCCCAGCACACGGGGCGGCCCTTCCTGCGCCTGAGCGCGCCGGAGGTCGGCATCACGGCCCTGCGCAAGCAGATCCAGGACATCGAGATCCTCATCCTCGACGAGCTCCACCGCTACTCCAAGGCCCAGCAGGACTTCTTCCTGCCCCTGCTGGAAACCGGCGAGCTGACCCTCATCGCCACGACCACCGAGAACCCGTCCTTCAGCGTCACGCGCCAGCTCCTCTCGCGGCTGCACGTATTGCGGCTGCGGTCCTTGGGCATGGCGGAGCTGGTGGACGTGGGCAAGCGAGGCACGGACAAGCTCGGGACGGCCATCCCGGAAAAGAGCCTGGAGCTGCTGGCCACCCTCTCGGGCGGCGACGCGCGGACCATGCTCAATCTGGTGGAGTTCGCCTCGGGGCTGGAAGAAAAGGAACTGGAACTGGAGCACCTCAAGGCGCGCCTGCCGGAGATCGTGCTGCGCGGAGACCGCGAGGGGGACTCGCACTACGAACTGGCCTCGGCCCTGATCAAGTCCATCCGCGGCTCTGACCCGGATGCGGCCCTGTACTACCTGGCCTGCCTGGTGGAAACGGGCGAGGACCCGCGTTTCATCTGCCGCCGCCTCATCCTCTCGGCCGCCGAGGACGTGGGTCTGGGCGACCCCATGGCCATGCCCCTGGCCGTGGCCTGCGAGCAGGCCGTGGAGCGCATCGGCATGCCCGAAGGCTGGATCCCCATGGCCGAGACCACGGTCTACCTCGCCCTGGCGCCCAAGAGCAACTCGGCCTACGCCGGGTACCTCTCGGCCATCAAGGAAATCCGCACCAACGGCCCCAAGCCCGTGCCCCTGCACCTGCGCAACGCGTCCACCAGCCTGCAGAAGGAATGGGGCTACGGCCAGGGCTACAAATACCCCCACGCCTACCCAGAAGCCTGGGTCGACCAGGAGTACCTCCCCCCGGAACTCAAGGGCCGCACCTTCTACCAGCCCAAGGTCCAGGGCCACGAGGAACGCCTGAACCTCTGGACCCGCAAGCTCAGGGCCTCCCGCGTCAAGCCCAAGGGCAAGGACGCCAAGGACTGGACGGGATAGCAGGCCGCCCCAAAACGACGATCTGCCGCGTCAGCGAAAAAAGCCAGACCGCTTATGTATGAGCAATACACTGCGCGTCCTGGCTTTTTCCTCTTCCTTGCATCCCGCCATTTTTGAACGGTCTGCTCATTTTCAGTGTCTCAACAGCCAGATAGGGCCCGCGATCCATGAGCAAAAAAGTATTGCTCTAGCTTCGCATGGAAATCTGCCTTCTTGCCCCTCTGCATCATAGCGGAGATTGAAATCCCATCTCGGCGCCATGCTCTTCCCGCATCAGCACCGACAGAGCTGTCCGGTCCGGGTCCGGGCGGGGGGCGGCGACTGTCCGACCGAGCCAGGCATCGTTTGCCGAACCGTCGCCACTCGACCTGCCCCGACCTCCCGCAATGCCACGCGACGGTCCGGCTCTACGAGGCCGGC
>JANJWV010000120.1 GCA_024709365.1 Desulfomicrobium sp.
TTGCCGTAATCAGCCCGTGCCTGCCCGCCCTGCTCAAACTCGACGATATGCCTGCCGATCTGCCAGTAGGTATGCACCTGGATGGCATCGACGGCCCGCAAAGCCCGTGACCGGGCATTTCGGATCAGACCCCGCAAGGAATCGAGCAGGGAGGAAGTCGGTTCAGGACTGTTCAACCTGTCACCTCGTTATCGGAAGAAAATAAGATTTTCCCGGACGGTGGATTGGAAAGATTCACCATCTGCCTTCGCAACCGGACGAAGGCGATCTCGTCCGCAAGAACGTCTTTGACGGCCTGGGTCAGGGTTCGGACGGAGAATATGTGCATGGAGCTTCGTGCACGGATGCAGATGATTGGGAGCGCAGCTCGTGGGCGGGAATCCTCAGCAGCCTTCCGTCCTTGAAAAGCACAAGGTTGGTGCCCGTCAGAATGGCCGTTTCGCGGGCCAGAAGTGAAGCACGCTGCAGCGCGGCAAATGACGCGCGCAGGACCTCATCCTTTGCTTCGGTAATGTCAGGTGTGCTCATCCGTTTTCTCCCCAAGCGATCACGACAGGTTCGACGCCGGAATTATCGAACTCTATCCAGGAGTGAACCTCTTTTTTGTAAATTTCCTCGAAATTGCGGAGACCGGCGACGAAACGACGCCGAATCACGGATTCGGGAACGGCGTGCCCGCCTTGCTTCACCCGTTCCGCCACGCGGGCGATGGCGGTTTCCACCGTTGGCAGCGCAAGAAAGAACAAACTGATCTGATAGCCCTCATCCCGCCACCTTCGGATGTGCTTTCGATAACTCAAGCCCGACAGCGTGGTTTCAAAGGCAAAACTCTCGCCCCGGCGGGAGAAGTCGGACATTTCTTCCAGCATCAGCCTCCCGGCCTTGATGGCCGCAGCCTCCGGGGCGAACGGCGACAATCCCGCGGCGATCAGATCGGCATTGATGAAATTCAGGCATTGCGCCTCAGCCGGAAGAAAAGTTCGGGCAAACGTGGTTTTTCCGGCTCCGTTCGGACCGCCGATTATGATGATCTTTTTCCTCATCCCTCGACTCCTCCGGGCCGGAAAAACCATTGCGCCAGCCGCCGCCTGTGCACTCTTGCAGGCTACGCCAGCCCCCACTCCTTCATCACTTCCTTGCGCCATTCCAGAATCGCGTTCTGCCAATCCGCCACGGGCAGTTCCCGCTTCTCGGCGGTCTTTCTGTTCTTCACTTCCAGCACGCCCTTTTCCAGCCCCTTACCGCCGATGACGATCTGCATGGGGGAGCCCATGAGGTCGGCCTCGTTGAACTTGACGCCGGGGCGCTCGTCGCGGTCGTCGAACAGGGTGTCGATGCCCTGGCTTTCCAGCCAGTCGTGGATCTCGCGGCACTGGGCCATGACCTTCTCGTCCCTGGTGGACATGGCCAGGACCGTGACCTCGAAGGGGGCGATGGACGGCGGGAAGATCATGCCGTTGGCGTCGTTGTTCTGCTCGATGCTGGCGGCCACCACGCGGCTGACGCCGATGCCGTAGCAGCCCATGATGATGACCTGCTCCTTGCCGTTCTCGTCCAGGAAGGTGGCGTTCATGGCCTTGGAGTACTTGGTGCCGAGCTTGAAGACGTGGCCGACCTCGATGCCCTTGGGCATGGTGATCGTTCCGCCGCAGGCCGGACAGGGGTCGTCCAGGGTGATGGAGCGCAGGTCGGCGTAGCCCGTGGGCGTGGCGTCCGTGGAAAGGGTGATGTCGCGGCGCGGGTCCACGTGCAGGAGGTGCGCGTCGGAGGCGTTGGCCCCGCAGACGAAATCCGTGGCCGAGGCGATCTCAAAGTCCGCGTAGATGGCGTCGACCTTCAGGCCCACGGGGCCGGCGAAGCCCACGGGCGCGCCGGTCCAGGCCTTGACCTGTTCGGGGCTGGCCAGATCGACGTTGGTTGCGCCGAGCATGTTCTTGAGCTTCACGTCGTTCACTTCGCGGTCGCCGCGCAGGAGCACGGCCACGGAACGTCCGTCCACGTCGAAGAGAAGCGTCTTCATGATCTTTGCCGTGGGCACGGCCAGGAAGCCAGCCACGTCCTCGACGGTGTGCTTGCCGGGGGTGGCCACCTGCTCGTAGGGCGCGCAGGCCTCGGTGCAGGGCGCGCCGGGCTTGAGCTCCGCCTTCTCGAGGTTGGCGGCGTAGGAGCAGGACGTGCACACGGCCAGGGTGTCCTCGCCCGTGTCGGCCAGGACCATGAACTCGTGGGAAAAGCTGCCGCCGATGGCGCCCGAGTCGGCGCTTACGGCGCGGAACTGCAGGCCCAGGCGGGTGAAGATGCGCTCGTAGGCGTCGTACATGGCCTGGTAGCTGGCGTTCACGCCCTCGTCGTCCTTGTCGAAGGAATAGGCGTCCTTCATTATGAACTCGCGGCCGCGCATGAGGCCGAAGCGCGGGCGGATCTCGTCGCGAAACTTGGTCTGGATCTGATAGAGGTTCAGGGGCAGCTGCCGGTAGGAGCGCACCTCGCCGCGGATGAGGTCGGTAATGACCTCCTCGTGGGTGGGCCCGAGGCAGTAGTCGCGGCCGTGACGGTCATTGAGGCGCAAGAGCTCCTTGCCGTAGAATTCCCAGCGCCCGCTCTCCTGCCACAGGTCGGCCGGCTGGACCATGGGCATGGAGATTTCCTGGGCCCCGGCCCGGTTCATCTCCTCACGCACGATGTTCGCGACCTTGTTGATGGCTTTGAGGCCCAGCGGCATGTAGGTGTAGATGCCGCTGGTCAGCTTGCGGATCATGCCCGCGCGCAGCAGCAGCTTGTGGCTGATGACCTCGGCTTCGGCCGGGGTCTCTTTCAGGGTGGGCGCGTAGAACTTGCTGAACAGCATGAAATGTCTCCTCGATATGAATATGTGAAGAAATGGTTGAGCTTCTGTAAATTATAACACTTTTATGAAATAAAACCGAGCTGTTGCGTCAGACGACCGTCTGATCCGCCAGCCGCTCGGCCAGTTCCAGCAGTTCGCTGCCCCTTGCCAGGCCGTCCACAAAACGCCACGGAATGCCCGACAGGCCGGTCTGGGCCCCGGCCAGGGCGCCGGTCAGGATGGCGCGGGCCTGGTTCTGGCCGCCGCCATTCACGGCGTGAAGCACGGCCGACTCGAAGTCGTCCCGGAAGCGCGCCGCAAGATAATAGGCCGCCGGGAGCTGGTGGTAGATGGCGCAGGGCATGCCGTAGACCAGGGAGACCTTCCAGGCCGGTTCGATGCGCACGGCCGGGTCCTCGGCAGCCGCGGCGAAGTAGGCCGGGGACAGCAGGGCGTCGGGCGAGGCGAAGCGGCCGGCCCGCGGCGGGTCGGGGTCGCCGGGGCGCGGGGGCTGGAGGTTGTCCCGGGTCACGGCGTGGAACGGCAACGCGCCGCTCTTGACCAGCTTCATGAGCCGGCCGGAAATCGTCGTATCCAGAGGGTGCCCCTGCACCAATTGCCCCAGCACCGCGCCGTAGGCCACGGTCAGGGACAGGACCGTCTCGTCGTTCTGGGTCAGGGCGGCGTTGTCGGACACGGCCTCGGCCAGCCGGGCCGGGTCCAGGGCGTAGCGCACGGCGATGGCCAGGGTGCGCTCGATGGCCTCGGTGGTGTCGGCCGGTCCGGCCGTCCGTCCCCAGGGCAGACGCTGCCTGACGCGACGCCGCCAGGCATCGCGGATGGACTGGCTGGTGTAGAAGCCCGGCCCGCTGACGGGTGAACCGTCGAGGAGGGAAAACAGCTCCTCATCCATGCGGCGGCAGAAATCCGGCTCGTCGTAACCGCCGCACTCGACCAGGGAGCGCGCGGTCAGCTCCAGGATGAAGCCCGCCTGGGACAGCTGTCCGGCCCGCATGCCGTCGTGGTAGCGGCCGGGCATGGGGTCCGTGTAATCGGTGATCCAGTCGCCGTAGTCACGGCGCAGCTCGTCCAGGTCGTAATACCAATGGGGTCCGAGCCCCAGGCCGTCCCCGATGAAGGCTCCCATGACGGCGCCGACGGCGCGGTCCCTGATGTCCTTTCCCGGCATGTTCCCTCCCTTCAGCTCACTCGACCACGGACGCCGGTAGAGGCCGCCTCACGCCCCGCCCCGCCGCTCGTCCAGAAATTTCTCCAGCTCCTCCATGAAGGCCGGCAGCAGTTCCGCTCGGCCCTTCACTTTGCGCACCACCTCGCCCTTGCGGAAGATGAGCCCTGACTCGCGCCCCCCGGCTACGCCGATGTCGGCCTCGCGGGCCTCGCCGGGGCCGTTGACCACGCAGCCCATGACCGCGACGGTGAAGACCTCCTCCACCCCGCGCAGCCTGTCCTCCACGGCTGCGGCCAGCTCCATGAGGCCGATCTCGGTCCGGCCGCAGGTCGGGCAGGACACGATCTCCGGTCTCCTGGCCCGCAGGCCCAGGGCGCGCAGGATCTCCCAGGCCACGAGCATCTCCTCGACGGGATCGGCTGTCAGCGAAACCCGGAGCGTATCGCCGATGCCCTCGGCCAGCAGGATGCCCAGGCCCACCGACGACTTGACGGCCCCGCGCATGGCCGTGCCGGCCTCGGTCACGCCGATGTGCAGGGGATAGTCGACGGTCTTCGACATGAGCCGGTAGGCTGCGACGGTGCCGAGCACGCTCGACGACTTGAGCGAAATCTTGGTGTCGTAAAAGCCGCGCTCCTCCAGCAGGCGCACGTGCTCCATGGCGCTCTCGACCATGGCCGCCGGGGTCGGGCCGCCGTGCTTCTTCAGCAGATCCTTGTCCACGGAACCGCTGTTCACGCCGATGCGGATGGGCACGCCGGCCGCGCGGGCGGCGTGGACCACGCGGTCGACCTTGTCCGGGCCGCCGATGTTGCCGGGGTTGATGCGCAGGCCGCGCACCCCCGCCTCCACGGCCTGCACGGCCAGACGGGAGTCGAAATGGATGTCCGCGATGAGGGGCACGCCCGTGGCCGCGCAGATCTTCTTCAGGGCCATGGCCGCTTCCAGATCGAGCACGGCCAGGCGCACGATCTCGCAGCCGGCCCGGGCCAGGGCCTCGATCTGGGCCAGGGTGGCCTCGACGTCGCGGGTGTCCGTGTTGGTCATGGACTGCACGCGCACGGGGTTGCCGCCGCCGATGCCCACCTCGCCGACGGAGATGGTGCGGGTCGCACGTCGGGGGGCGAGGATGGTTGCGTCTGTCTGTGTCATGGCGGGGGAGCGTAATGAATTTGGCGGTCAAAGCCAAGGTGGGGGAAATCCGAAAATTCGCCCCTCCTGTCAGCTAGGCGACAGACAAAAAGGCCTGCTATGGCCTACGGCAGTCCCATGGGCCGCCACAGGGCGGCAAGGCTGCATCCATCATCCGAGGACCCGGCGCAGGCCGTTAAACTGAAGGAGGGTTCGCATGGCCAAGGAAAGGGAAATTCACGATCTGAGCCCTTGGGAAGACGCGCAGAAGATGATCGCCAAGGCACGGCGCGAGGGAGTGAATCTCATCTGGGACCGTCTCCAGGACCAGACGCCCCACTGCACCTTCTGCGACCGGGGGCTGACCTGCAGCAAGTGCGTCATGGGCCCCTGCCGCATCAACCCCAAGGGGCCGAAAAAGACGCACGGCGTATGCGGCGCCGACGGCGACCTGACCGTCGCGCGCAACTTCGGCCGTTTCGTGGCCGCCGGCGCGGCCGCCCACTCGGACCACGGCCGGGACCTGCTGGAGACGCTGGCCGCCATCGGCGAGGGCAAGACCACGGACTACGGCATCCGTGACGAGGCCAAGCTCGAACGCATCTGCACGGAGCTGGGCATCGCGGTCGAAGGCCTCTCCGTCCGCGAGCGGGCCAAGGCACTGGCCGACCTGTTCTTCGAGGACTACGGCTGCCGGTCCCACCACGTGGCCTTCAGCGGCCGCGCCCCGCAGAAGCGCAAGGACGTCTGGGAGCGCCTCGGCTGCACGCCGCGCGGCATCGACCGCGACTGCGTGGAGATGCTCCACCGCACGCACATGGGCGTGGACTGCGACCCCGTGTCCATCTGCCTCCACGCCGGACGCGTGGCTCTGGGCGACGGCTGGGGCGGGTCCATGATCGCCACGGAAGTCTCGGACATCATCTTCGGCACGCCGAGGCCCGTCAAAGCCGAGGTCAACCTGGGCGTGCTGAAGGAGGACCAGGTCAACATCCTGGTCCACGGCCACAGCCCCATCGTCTCGGAGATGATCCTGGCCGCTGCGCGGGAGCCCGAAATCCTGGTCAGGGCCAAGGAGGCCGGCGCCACGGGCATCAACATCGCGGGCCTGTGCTGCACGGGCAACGAGGTGCTCATGCGCCAGGGCGTGCCCATGGCCGGCAACCATCTCATGACGGAGCTGGCCATCGTCACCGGCGCGGTGGAGATGGTCATCGTCGACTACCAGTGCATCATGCCGAGCCTGGTCAACGTGGCCGGCTGCTACCACACGAAGTTCGTGTCCACGTCGGACAAGGCCAAGTTCCCCGGCGGCGTCCACATGGAGTTCAGCTACAAGAACGCCCGCGAGAAGGCCCGCGAAGCGGTGCTCATGGCCATCGAAGCCTTCGCCCGGCGCGACCCGGCCAAGGTGGAGATCCCGTCCAAGCCCGTATCCATCACCTCCGGCTTCTCCAACGAGGCCATCCTCGGCGCCCTGGGCGGCACGCCCGAGCCCCTGATCCAGGCCCTGCAGGCCGGGAAGGTGCGCGGCGTGGCGGGCATCGTGGGCTGCAACAACCCCAAGCTCAAGCACGACCACGTGCACGTGGGCCTGGCCCGGGAACTGATCCGACGCGACATCCTGGTCGTCGTCACGGGCTGCGCCACCGTGGCCATGGGCAAGGCCGGACTGCTCGAACCCGAAGCGGCCGACCAGGCCGGCGAAGGGCTGGCCGGGATCTGCCGGGCTCTGGGCATCCCGCCGGTGCTGCACGTGGGCAGTTGCGTGGACAATTCGCGCATCCTGCACCTCTGCGCGGTCCTGGCCAATCACGCGGGACTGGACATCAGCGACCTGCCCGTGGCGGCCAGCGCGCCCGAGTGGTACTCCGAGAAGGCGGCGGCCATAGGCCTCTACGCCGTGGCCAGCGGCGTCTACACCCACCTCGGGCTGCCGCCGCACATCCTGGGCAGCGCCATGATCACGGACCTGGCCCTCAAGGGCCTCGACGACGTGTTCGGCGCCTGCTTCAGCGTCGAGCCCGACCCCTTGAAGGCCGCTGGGCTCATCGACGCACGCATCACGGCCAAGCGCCTGGCCCTGGGCTGGTCCGCCTAGTCGGGAACCGTCCGGAAACACGCGGGGGAGCCGCGCCTCCCCCGCACCCCCGAAAGGAGGAACGCATGAAGATCGCATTCGCCGGCAAGGGCGGCGTGGGCAAGACCACCCTGTGCGCCTGGCTCGGGGACTATCTCGCCCGGCAGGGGCACGACGTCATCCTCGTGGACGCGGACACGGCCCTGAGCCTGGGCCAAGCCTGCGGGCTGGAGCCGGGCGAACTGCCCGTCCCCTTGAGCGGCCGCGAGGACCTGATCCGGGAGCGCATCGGCTCGGGCTACCTGAGCCTCAACCCCGACGTCTCGGACCTGCCGGGGGAACTCAGCGTGGAACTGCCCGTCGCTGCCGCGGAAGGAGTCCGGACTGGCCGCAAACGCCTCCTGACCATGGGCTCCATCACCGGGGCCGGCGACGGCTGCGCCTGCGCGGCCAACGCCCTGCTCAAGTCCGTGCTGTCCCATCTGGTGCTGCAGGAGCGAAGCCATGTGCTGGTGGATCTGGAGGCCGGCGTGGAGCACCTCGGGCGGGGCACCGTGGCAGCGGTGGACGGCCTGGTGGTAGTCAGCGAGCCGAGCCGCCGGTCCCTGGAGACGGCGGCGCGTGTCGGCGCCCTGGCCCGGGAACTCGGCCTGCCGCGGCAGGTGCTGGCCGTCAACCGTGTTGTCGGCGAACCCCGGCTCCCCAGTCTGGAGGGGCTGCCCGGCAGCGTGGTCTACGTCCCGGCCCTGGCCGGCCTGACCGGCCGCCAGCTCGAACAGGCCAGCGTCCTGGGGCTGGACGACAGGCCCGCCATCGACGAGGTGTGCGCCCGCCTCATCACCGCAATGTCGTAGAAGGCCGCGCAGGCGCCGAGGCCCTGGACATGAAGGCCGAAAGAACGCATGACGGCGGGACCGCCCGGAGTCCGCTTCCATCGGCAGCCGGGCGATCCACCCCCGAGACGCGGAAACGGAGCCGATCATGCGCCTGACCGACACGACCCTGCTGCAGGACCTCGAACGCCCCGAGATGGCGCCCGTCCGCCAGGCGTTCCACGCCCGCTCCTTCGTTCGCGGCGCCATGGTCTTCCACCCCAGGCAGGACAACCGGATCTTCATCGTCACCCGGGGCAGGGCCCGCGTTTTCCTGTCCTACCGCGACAAGGAGTTCACCATGGCCGTGCTGGACGCGGGTGACGTCTACGCGACCCACACCAGGGCCTGGGTGCAGGCCCTGGACGACCTCGAAATCCTCGTGGCCGACGTGGCCGAGGTCCGGCGCCACCTCGGTTCCATGCCGAGCTTCAACTCGGCCATGATCCACGTCCTGGGCGACCTGCTGTCCCACGCCATCTCCGTCATCGACACCCTGGCCTTCAAGGATGTGCGCAACCGCCTCCTGGAATTCCTGGCCTACGAGGCCAGACGTCTGCCCCGCTGCCGCGAGTGCCGCCACTGCGGCAAGTGCGAGGACGGCGGCATGGTCTCCCTGGGCCTCAACACCGAACAGATGGCCAGCATCATCGGTTCCTCGCGCCAGACCGTGTCCTCCCTGCTCAACGCCCTGGCCAAGGACGGCGTCATCGAGCTGAAAGGACGCGGCGTGATCTGCATCCCCGACATCAACGCGCTCGAGGCGCAGACCCGGATGGACTGAACCAACAGTCCGAAGCCCGCAACACGGCCTCGCCCCGTCCCGACGCACAGCCCCGAGCGTTCCTGCCCGTCCCGGGCGGGGAGCGTCGACTGTCTGACTGAGCCTGGCATCGTTGGCGAAAACGTCGCCTGGCGCGTTGCACCCCCTTTCCGCACCGACACGCGACGTTTCCGCCTTACGAGGCCCGCGAAGGAGTTTCGACGCCCCCGCCCGGGACGGGCAGGGACGCGGCCGCACTGCGACGGCCCCCTCCCTGCATGGATGGGAACCCGCCTATGTGGGCACGAAGTATGAATGGGTTCGGGAAGACTTGAAAAGCCTAAAAATACCCCAGGCTGCGCAGCTGCGCCATGCGCTCCTCCTTGGCCGCGTCGCGGCCCGAGCGTTCGCCGCGGCCCGAGCGGGAGGTGCAGGGCACGCAGCCCAGGGACCGGTAGCCGTGGTCGTAGAGCGGGCACCAGGGGATGCCCTCGCGCACCAGGAAGGTCCAGACGTCGAGTTCCGTCCACTCCAGGATGGGCAGGATGCGCACGTGGTCGCCGTGGTCCTCGAACCACGGGCGGTGGGCACGGTCCGGGTTCTCGTCGGCGCGCACGCCCGTCAGCAGGGCCGGTATCTTCAGGCGGGAGATGGCCTCGTTCAGGGGACGGATCTTCAACTCGCCGCAGCATTGCACCGGGTCCACGGCCAGCGGGTAGCGCGCCAGGTCGACCTCCGGGCGGACCACGGTCACATCCACGCCCCACTCCCGCGCCAGCCTGTCGCGGAAGGCCAGCACCACCGGGAACTTGCAGCCGGTGTCGAGGTTGATGGCGAAAGGCGCCTCCCCGCACCCCGCCTCGCGCAGTACGCCCCGCCACAGGGCCAGGACCACGGTGGAGTCCTTGCCGCCCGTCCAGCCCACAGCGGTGCGGACCCCGAAACGCGCCAGGGCCTCGGCCATGCGCTCCCTGGCCAGACGGACCTTGTCGTCGAGGGTCATGCCGCTCCCCCCTTGGCTGCGGGCAGGTCGATGATGAACCGCGCCCCCTTCCCCGGCTCGGACTCGACGCGCATGTCCCCGCCGTGGCTCTTGGTGATGATGAAGTAGGACACCGACAGACCCAGCCCCGTACCCAGCCCCGGAGCCTTGGTCGTGAAGAACGGGTCGAAGGCGCGGCGGCTGACCTCGGCGTCCATGCCGGGCCCGTTGTCCTCGACCACGATGCGCACCCCTTCGGGCAGGGCCGAGGCCTGGATGCGGATTCGCGGCTGCGCGTCCGGGGAGGCGGACGTGGCCATGGCCTGGGAGGCGTTGCGCAGGAGGTTCAGCAGGACCTGCTCGATCTCGGTCTCGGTGCAGGGCACGGGCGGCAGGCCGTCCTCGACGTCGATTTCCACACTGATCCTGCCGAAATCGTAGTTTTTCCTGAGATCGAAGTCCGTGGACGCCAGGGCTACCGACTGCTCGATCAGCCGCCGCAGGTCGCATGGAGCGTGGCCGCATTCGCTCATCCGGCTGAAATCGAGCATGCGGCGGATGATCTCCGCGGCGCGCACGCCCGCCGTCTGGATGTCCGCGATGAACACGTCGAGCTTGCGCTCGCGCATGTAGCGTTCGAGAAGTCCCATGCTCAGGCCGATGCGCTCGGCCGCCTCGATGTTCTTCGGGAAATCGGGGCGCGTGCGCTGCACGAGGTTGTGGGAAGCCTGCAGGATGATGCCCAGTGGATTGTTGATCTCGTGAGCGATGCCGGCGGCCATGCCGCCCACGGAACGCATTTTTTCGCTCTGGATCATGAGCTCCTGCATCTGTTTCATCTGCGAGATGTCTCTCACCACCGCCAGCAGATGGGTCGTCCCGTCGATCTGCATGAGTTGGCTGGAGACGGCGCAGGCCGTGACGGAACCGTCCTTGCGCCGGACGTCGATTTCGAGGTTGCGCACAGTGCCTTCGCGTTCGAGCAGCCCGTAGAGCATCTCCCGCTGGACCGGGTCGCGGTAGAGACCCAGTTCCAGAAGGGTCCTGCCCAGGGCCTCGTCGCGCGTGAAGCCCGACAGGGAGACGAAGGAATCGTTGACGTCCACGAGCTGCCCGGTCTCGACGTTGACGAGGACGATGGTGTCCGGGGAGAGGCGGAAGAGCCGGAAAAACTTCTCCTCGGACTGCCGAAGCCGCTCCTCGGCCTGCTTGCGCTCGGAAATGTCCGTGTGGGTGCCGCTCAGGAGGACGGGGTTGCCGTCCCCGTCGCGCTCGATGACGTCGCCCCGGCCCAGAATCCACTTCCAGCCCCCGTCCCGCGCCCGCATGCGGAACTCGGCCTGGTACGACTTGAGTCCTCCGGATCCCACGGCATCCCGGATTTCCCGCACGGCCATCCCGTAATCGTCGGGATGGCAGAGGGTGCGCCACGTGTCGTAGCTCATGGGCAGCTCCTGGTCGGCGTAGCCGAGCATCTCGTACCAGCGGGGGCTGAAATAGCATTCCCCCGTGGCGTAGGACCACTCCCAGATGGCGTCGGTGCTGGCCCCGATGGCCCGCGAGAGACGGTTTTCGCTGCGCCGGAGGGCGGCGTTTGCCTCATCGAGCTCACGGTACGACAGGTCGAGGCGCGCCAGCAGTTCCTCGAAGGCCTCGCCGAGGTTCGCGATCTCGAGGTCGCCCTGGCGCAGGGACACGCCGCGGGACAGGCTTCCGGTGTCCGTGGCCCGCATGGACGAGCCGAGCTCCCGCAAGGGGACGACCACGGACTGGCGCAGCCTCCTGCGCAGAAGCGTCAGCATGCAGATGAGGGTGATGGTCAGCAGGACGAAGAAGAAGGTGAAGAAGCTGAGCATCTGCCTGCGCAGGAGCGACAGGTCGTGGCTGATGCGGACCCAGCCCAGGACTTCCCCGGCGGCGGTGACGGCCTTGGTGAAGCGCAGGGCCGTGAAATCGTGCTCGAAACGGTAGGCCTCTCCCGGTTCGGGCCGGAAGGCGTCGAGTGCCGGCACGTCCGCCGGCGCCGGGTCGGGCTCCCCGCCCGCAACGCGGACGAGAGGCTTGCCGGAAGCGTCGTAGAGCACGACCTCCAGCACCTCGTCCAGGGCGCCGATCTGAGCGACGCGCATCCCCAGGGCCGAGAGCCTGCGTTCGAAGAGCTCATTGGCCATCTGGCTCTGCTCGCGGGCCACGAGCATGTCCAGGAAACGGCAGACGGACTGGATGTTGTCGTTTTTCCAGCGCAGCTGCATGAGGCTCCCCATGGCCACAAACAGGACCGCGATGACCGCGATGGTCACCAGGATGTCCCGGTTCATGCGCTGGGCGATGCTTTTCCTCGCCATCAGGGCTCCACTTTCTTCACGAATTCCACGGAATCCGGCGTGATACGCAGAACGACCAGGGGCTTGACGGGATCGCGGGATCCTCTGAAGGAGATCGTCCCGGTAACGCCGGGAAAACCGTCCGTGGCGGCCAGGGCATCGCGGATGGCCGCAGGCTCTGCGCTTGCGGCGCGCCGGATGGCGTCGGCCACCAGGCAGAGGGCGTCGTAGGCGTTGGCGTTGCCGGCATCGATGGATTCCAGGGCATCGGGCCCGAACTCGCGTCGCAGCAGCTCGACAAACTCGCGGCTGGCCGGGGACGTGTCGCCTGGATGCCAGTGCGAGACATAGTAGTTCTCGCCTTTGGCCGGGTCGAGGTACGGGTAGTGTTCGAGGGCGGTCCAACCGTCCCCGCCCAGAAACGGCATGTCCAGGCCCGCGCCGCGCGCCTGCTTGAGCAGCAGACCCGAGTCCCGCGTGTAGCCGGGCACGAAGACGAGGTCGGGGGCCGCGCGACGGACGGCCTCAACCTGCGCGGCGAAATCCATGGCATCCTGGAGATAGCGCTCCTGCCCGACGAT
>JANJWV010000155.1 GCA_024709365.1 Desulfomicrobium sp.
AGGTTTTTTTGCGGGCATTTTTGGGGAATCCATGCCTTTCGTCGTGCCGAATCATGCCGTGCGCCAAGCGAGGCGCCCCGGTCCGTCGGGAATCAGAAGAAGCGGTGCAGCAGCGCCTGCAGGCGGGTGTGGTCGAAGGGCTTGGACAGGTAGGCGTCCATGCCGGACGACAGGAAGCGCTCCTCGTCACCGTTCATGGCGTGGGCCGTCAGGGCGATGATCGGGACCCGGGCGTAGGGAGCGAAGCGCGCGTCGGTGCGGACGATGCCCGTGGCCTCCATGCCGTCCATGTCCGGCATCTGAATGTCCATGAGCACGATGTCGATCCCGGGAACCTGCAGGCAGTCGAGGGCTTCCAGGCCCGTGCGCGCGCAGACGACGCTGTGCCCCATCTTTTCGAGCATGCGCCTGGCCATGGTCATGTTGACCACGTCGTCTTCCACCAGCAGCACATGCAGGGGGCGGAACTCGCCGGCCGGGACGGCGGTTTCGGCCTTCCTGGCGGGCATGGCTTCGGACCGCAGCAGGGGCAGGACGAAGAAGATGGTCGTACCCTCGTTCTCGACGCTCTCCACGGAGATGTTTCCGCCCATGAGGTGCACGAGCCTGCGCACGATGGGCAGCCCCAGGCCGGTGCCCTGGTAGCGCCGCGAGTAGCTGCCGTCGACCTGGGTGAAGGACTCGAAGATGTAGTCCAGCTTTTCCGGCGGAATGCCGATGCCCTGGTCCCGGACCGCGAAGAGCAGGCGCTCGTGGCCGTTGGTCCGGCCCACGGGCCAGGCTTCGAGGGTGACCTGGCCTGCGTCCGTGAACTTGAGGGCGTTGCCCATCAGGTTGAAGAGGATCTGCCGCAGGCGTCCCTCGTCCCCGACGAAGCGGCCGAGGACCGGCGGCTTTTCCAGGTGCAGGCGAATCCTCTTGTCCATGGCCAGGGCCTTGAAGAAATTCACGGCCTGCCCCAGCAGTTCGTCCAGATCGAAAGCCCTTTCCAGCAGCTCCATCTTGCCCGCGTCGACCTTGGTGAAATCGAGGACGTCGTTCAGCACGCGCAGCAGGTTGCGCGAGGACTCCAGGGCCGTGCGCAGGTATTCCGAGAGCTCCGGGGGCGCTTCGGACTGCAGGCAGAGCTGCAGCATGCCCATGATGCCGTTCAGCGGCGTGCGCACCTCATGGCTGATGTTGGCCAGGAATTCGCTCTTGGCCCGGTTGGCCGACTCGGCCGCCTCCTTGGCCCGGATGAGGGCCTGCTGGGTGAGCTGGCGTTCCGTCACGTCGTCGAAGGCCACGGCCAGCTTGTCGCCGGGCAGGGCGAAGGCGTGGAGGCGGAAGTAGCCCTTGATGCGCTCGTCCTCGTAGTAGTGGGCGTCGCAGCTGAAACGGACCTTGGTGCGCAGGCAGTTCAGATAGGTTTCGAGCATGGTCCCGCGTGGCCAGAGGTCCGTGAAGAGCATGCCCCGGGCCTCCGGCAGGCGTCGGTCGATGAGGCGCAGGGCCACGGGGTTGGCGTTCTCCAGGACGAGGTTGTCGGGCTCGTGGTGCTTGTAGATGAAGAGGCCCGCGGGGATGTCCCGGATGATCTCCTCGGCCGTCTGGGAGAACTCGTCGTGGCGCTGGCGCTCGATGGCCAGGGCGATCTGCTCCGAAACCTCGAGCAGGATGTCCAGGTCGTGGCGGGTGTACTGCTTCGAAGTGGCGTAGTTCTGCACGATGAGCGCACCGATGCCCGTGCCGCGCACCGTGAGGGGCACTCCCATCCAACTCTGCGGGATGCCGCCCACGACGATGATCTTCCCGGCCGCTGCCAGGGCGCGCATTTCCCCGCCGCTCAGGATGTTGGGGATGTTGCCGCGCATGAGTTCCAGGGTCAGGCGCCGGTTGTCCGGGTCGTCCACGTTGTCGATATACGGGGCCGCGGCGGCGACGTCGGTCGTTTCGTCGATCCAGTAGGGGAATTCCAGGGAGTTCCTGTCGGTGTTGAGGATCGCCGTGATGAGGTTTTTGGCGTCGATGGCCTCGCACAGGATTTCGTGCACGCTGCGCATGAGGGCCGAAAAGTCCGGCGTGGAGTGGGCCGCCTCGTGGATGCGCAGGCGCATGGAGTGCAGGAGGGCGCTGCGGGCCAGGGTGTCGCCGGCCTTGCGGATGGCCGTGATGTCCACGCCCATGCAGGTCACGCCCGTGACCTGGCCCTGGATGTCCGTTTCGGTCACGGTGTTCCAGCGGATGAGCAGTCGCCTGCCCTCGCGGGTCAGGATCTCGGCGTCGAGTTCGCTGGGGGCGGCTTGCGCCGTGTCGGATGCGGCTTGGAGGACCGAGCGCATGGCCACGCCCTGATCGGAGGGCACCAGGGTCTCGAACCAGTTGCGGCCGAGCAGCTCCGCGCCGCTCCAGCCCGTCAGGCGCTGCAGGAAGGGGTTGGCGAAGGCGATGCGGTCATCCAGGTCCAGGGTGACGGCAATGAAGTTGATCCGCTGCAGGAGGTTCTGGAAGCGTTTTTCCGACTCCATGAGGGCCAGCTCGAAGCGCTTGCGGCGGCTGATGTCGTCCATGGTCCCGAGCAGGCAGGGCTCGCCCGTGGCCGCGTCCCGGATCAGGCTCGCGTTCAGGGAGACCCAGATGACCGAACCGTCCTTGCGCCGCATGCGCGTCTGGAAGCCTCGGATGCTTCCGTGCTCGTGCAGCAGATCGAGGTAGCGTTCGCGGTCTTCGGGGTCGACGTAGAGCTCGCGGTCGATGTCGTCGATGCGGGCCATGAGCTCCTCGGGGCCGTCGAAGCCGAGGATCGAGGCCATGGAGGCGTTGGCGCTCAGGAAGGCGCCGCTCGTAGTGGTCTGGGAAATGCCCTCCAGGGCGTGGTCGAAGATGGAGCGGTAGCGGGCTTCGCTCAGGCGCAGGGCGTTTTCCGTGTTGCGCCTGCGGGTCACGTCCTGGAAGGTTCCCGAGACGATGCTCATGGCTCCGCTCTCGTCGGCCTCGAACTCGGCCCGGATGTGGGCCACTCGCGGGGAATCGGACTTCAGGACGTAGCGGATCTCGATGCGGAAGGGGCGCCCGGTGACGGCGCTGATGCGCATCTTGCGCAGGAAGCGCGCCCGGCTCTCCTTGATCAGGAGATTCAGGAAATGGTCCAGGGACGGGGAGACCTCGCCGGGTTCGAAACCCAGCAGGCGGTACATCTCGTCGGACCAGAAGGTCTGCCCGGTGCGCAGGTCGTGCTCGAAGGACCCGATGCGCGCATGGCGCTGGGCGCGTTCGAAATGGGCGAGCCGGCGCTTGAGGGAGAGTTCGCTGTCGCCCTGCATCAGCTCCCCGACTTTTTGGCGGCGATGCCCAGGCCGGCGAGATGGGCCAGGAGGGCGTCGCGATGCTCGCCCTGGAACTCCAGCACCCCGTCGCGCATGGTGCCGCCGCAACCCAGGCGCTTCTTGCAGGCCGAGAGCAGGTCTCGAAGCTGGGTTTCACTCATGGACAGGCCGGTCACGACGGTGACCCCGGCGCCCTTGCGGCCCTTCGTTTCCCGTCCGACGCGCACGGGCCCCGCGGCCGCGGCGGGCTTGCCCGGCTTGGCGGAGCAGACGCAGGTCGGTCGGCCGCATTTGCGGCACACGGGTTTTTCGGTGGAATAGACGGTCTTGCAGGCGTCTTGGGACATGTATTTCATCCTCCCGGAGGAATTGGCGCGTAAGACATTGCGGCAAAGCCGGGCCGCTGGCAAGTGTCTCTGTCATACGCGCCCCGTCGGGGATTCAGGCGCGTGCGGCGATGAAGAAATCCAGCTCGCGCATGTAGCGGTCGATCTTCTCCCTGGTCAGCGGGTCGGTCAGGGGTTTCATGCCGTGGGCGTATTCGTGGTGGGCCATGAAGCACCAGGACAGCCCGCGCAGGACGATGACCCGCTCCATGACGGCGCAGAGGCGGTCCAGGGCCTCCAGGGGAGGCGCGTCGTCCAGGCCGGAGTGGTAGGCAGTGAGGAAGGCCCGGCGCCGGTCGGGGGCGATGACGGTCTCCGTCCGCCACAGGGTGGTCGTCGGGGCCAGGAAGTGGCCGAGGTCCTGGTGGCGGCTGGAAACGACGGCCTTTTCCCAGTCCACGAGAAAGGCGCCGTGCGGGCCGACGAGGAAATTGCCGGAGTTGACCTCGGTGTTGACCACGCACGGCCGGTCCCCGGCGAAGAGCGGGCGGCTGTCCTCGCCCAGGCGGACGATGCGTTCGTGGTAATCGAGCAGGCGGGCGCGCTCGCCTGCCAGCGCGTGGTCCGCGTAGCGGTTGATGAGCCCGAGGCTCTCGGCCGCGATGGCCGCCACGGGGTCCTCCTGGGCGAGCAGTCCGGGGCAGGGCGGCAGGGCGTGGATGCGGGCGAAGATTTGGGCCGCCTTGGGCAGGTCGCGGCCGTAATCGAGCGCCGAGCCGGGCAGGAACTCCATGAGCATGGCCCCGCCTCCGAATGGCTCGCGGGCCGGGTGGACGCGCAGGGGGCGCGGGGTCACGCCCGAGGGGGCCACGCACTGAAGGACCCGGAACTCGTAGCCGATCTGGTCGTCCAGGCCCAGCTGGCTGCCGCGGTTGATGCGGAAGACCATGTCCCGGCCGCCGCAGCGCACGAGGAAGTTCTGGTTGTATTCGCCGGCGGCCAGGAAGGAGATCGCGGGGACGTCCCGCACCCAGCCCTGTTCCAGCAGAAAGTCGGAGATCAGCTTTTCCATGCGTCGGGCACCAGGTTGAAGCGGCGGATGCAGGCCATGGTCTGCGTGTCTTCGTCGCGGTTGCGCCGGGCATAGTCGGCCAGATCCTCGACCGTGTCCACGTCGGGCCAGGCGTCGAGGAGGATTGGAGCGAGCCCGAGGCGGCGGCAGTTGTCCAGGGTGCGGGCCAGGACTTGAGGGCCTCCCCACGAAACGCCCGCAAAAACGTCGGCCGGCAGCGGGACGGTCAGCCCCAGGAGATGGAAGCCTCCGTCGGGCGTCGGGCCCAGGGAGAGGGGGGCCTGCCCCAGGGCGGCGAAGGCCTTTTCGATGTGTTCCGCCGGGAGGTCCGGAAGATCGCTGCCGATGAGCACGGCGCCTGGCTCGCCTGCTTCCAGGGCGTCGTGCAGGGCACTCAGCATCCGTTCGCCGAAGCCGCTTCCGCGCTGTTCGGCGTAGTCGTGGTGCGGTCCGAAAAGGGCCCGGTATTCCCCCGTCGGCGTCGAAGGCTCGCAGCAGACCGTCACGCGCGCCCCCAGGGCCCGGAGCATGCGCAGTTCGTCGCGGATGAAGGCGGTCTGAAGGGCCGCGGCCCGGTCCATGCCGACGACCGCGCCCAGGCGCGTCTTGGCCGCTCCGGGGCGGGGATATCTGGTGAAGAGCAGGACGCGCACCCTAGCCTCCGTGCTTGCGGTACAGGCCGGCCAGGCGTCCGGCCGGGACGCCGAGGTGGTACAGCAGGCGCAGGAAAAGGTTGCGCAGGGTGCAGCGCACGAGGCCTTCGCGCAGCTGCCTGCGGCCCGAGGTGCGCACGGGGAAGGCCAGGATGCGGATGGCGTGCCCCCGGCGGCGCAGCCTGGTCATGAACTCCAGGTCCTCCATCAAGGGCAGTGGGCGGAAGCCGCCGAGCAGCTGGAAGACCTCGCGCCGCACGAAAATGGCCTGGTCGCCGTAGGGCACGCGTGTGAAGTTCGAGCGCGCGTTGGCCGCGGCCGCAATGAACGCCAGGCCCGGCGAGGCTTCGGCGTAGCCCAGGCTGAAGGCCCCGCCGGCCGGCGCCGGATCGGCCAGGCACTGGCGGACGAGAGAGAATGCGTTGTCCGGGAGACGTGTGTCTGCGTGGAGGAAGAGAAGAATGTCGCCGCGTGCGGCCCCTGCCCCTGCGTTCTGCTGCACGCCCCGGCCGGGAGGGGAGGCCAGGAGGGACAGGCGCGGGTCTTCGGCCAGCTGCGCCGGGATGCGGGCCAGGGTGTCCCGTTCGGGAGCGCCGTCGACCACGATGATTTCGAGCGCGCCGGCATCCGGTCTGGTCAGGAGATCGGCCAGCAGCGCGGCGACTGCCTCCTCCCTGAAGACCGGGATGACGACGGAGATCTTCATTCCACGACGACGGCCTGGCCCAGGCTGCGGCAGAGGCAGAGCCGGCTGGAGCGGACCAGGACCAGGAGCGGGCCGCCGGAGTTGGAGAGCATTTCGATCTCGGTGCCCGGGGTGATGCCCATGGCCGTGAGCTTGCTCAGGTGGCAGCCCTGGGATCGGGAAAGGCAGCGCACGACGGCCTTCTCGCCGTCCTTGAGGTCGTTCAGGGTCCGTACCCCGTCGGCCGTGTCCTTGGTTTTGCAGAAGAACATCACCACCCCATGCTCATGCCGAGTTGATAGGTCGCCGTGGCCAGGGCAAAGGCGAAGGCCGTATTGAAGACGACGCTGAAGGCCGCCCAGCCCCATGACGCCTCGCGGGCGATGGCCACCACGGTGACGAAGCACGGCGAGTAGAGGAGCACGAAGATCATGAGGCTCACGGCCACGCTGGTGTTCCAGCCCGGTGCGGCGGCGATGCGGGCGGCAAAATCGGTGTTCTCGGCGTCGCTCATGGAGTGGGCCGTGGCCAGGGTGGAGACGATGACCTCCTTGGCCGCGATGCCGCCCAGCAGGGCGATGTTGGTGCGCCAGTCGAAGCCGGCCCAGGCCGTCACGGGCTCGATGGCCTGGCCCAGGCGGCCGGCCAGGGAATGGGTCAGGGCCTCTTCCTTGAGGCGCCGTTCCAGGGCCGCGAGGGAGGCTTCGAGTTCACCGCGGGCCGCCTCGCCGGTTTCGGCCTGCAGCTGCTCCTGGATGCCGGCCATCTCGGCCTCGTAGGGCGCGGCGATCTCCTGTGGCAGCCCGGGGAAGGTCATCATGGCCCAGATCAGCACGGCGATGGCCAGGATGACGGTGCCGGCCTTCCTGATGTACTGCCAGCCGCGCTCCCAGGTGTGCAGCACGAGGCCCATGGCCGTGGGCATGCGGTAGGGCGGCAGCTCCATGACGAAGGGGGTCGACGGGCCGCGGATGATCGTGGAGCGCATCATTTTGGCCGCCACCAGGGCCGCCGCCCAGCCGGCCAGGGTGATGAGGAACATGACCCGCGCCCCGTGTTCGGGGAAGAACGCGGCCGCGAGCAGGATGAAGACCGGCACCTTGGCACCACAGGCCATGAAGGGCGCGGTCAGGAGCGTGGCCAGCTTCTCCTTGGGGCTTCTGAGGGTGCGCGCCGCCATGACGCCCGGCACGGCGCAGCCGCCGGGGATGCCGCCGGAAATGATGAACGGCACCACGGAACTGCCGTGCAGCCCGAAGATGCGGAAGACGCGGTCGAGCATGTAGGCCATGCGCGCCATGTAGCCCGAATCCTCCAGAAAGGTGATGCCCAGGAACATGATGAGGATGAGGGGCACGAAGCCTAGCACCCCGCCCACGCCGGCGATGATGCCGTCGATGATCAGGGAGCGCGTCAGGCCGGGCGGCATCTTTCCTGCCAGTTCGGCCAGCCATGCGAAGGCGGTCTCGACCCATCCCATGGGGATCTCGCCCAGCGTGAATGTCACGCTGAACAGGCCGTAGAGGATGGCCAGCATGATGGCCGGCCCGGCCACCTGATGGGTCAGCACGGCGTCGATCTTGTCCGAGAGGTCGGCCCGGCCCTGCAGGTCGGGCATGACGGTCAGCACGCCCTGACGCAGAATGGAGGAGATGTAGCCGTAGCGGTAGTCGGCGATGAGAAATTCGGGCTGGGTCTTGAGGGTCTTCTCGCAGTGGCGGGCCACCTCGTCGGCCATGTCGCGCAGGCGGCGGTGCAGCTCGTAGTCGGCCTCGAAGAGCTGGCGCACGACCAGGTCGTTCTCCAGGAACTTGAGGGCCAGCCAGCGCGGCGGGTACGTGTCCGCCAGAAAGCCCGCGTTTGAGATCAGTTTCGTCATTTCCCCGAGCACCGGGTCCAGGTCCGGGCCGTAGGAGATGAACAGCGGCTCCCAGGATTGCCGGGGATGCGTCAGGGCGGCCTGCAGGGCCTCGCGCACGCCCAGGCCGCTCCGGGCCACGGTGCGGACCACGGGCAGGCGCATGAGGTCGGCCAGGCGGTCCGAGTCGATGCGGATGCCCTTGGACTCAAGGGCGTCGACCATGTTCAGGGCCAGGGTCACCGGGATGCCCAGCTCCAGGAACTGCACGGTCAGGTACAGATTGCGCTCCAGGCTGGTGGCGTCGATGACGTTGATGATGCCCTGGGGACGCTCCTTGACGAGGAAGTCGCGGGCCACGAGCTCTTCCTGGGAGTAGGCCGTCATGGAGTAGGTGCCGGGCAGGTCGATGACGCGGACCGTGCCCGAGGGCATGTCCACGAACCCTTCCTTCTTCTCCACGGTGATGCCGGGGTAGTTGCCGACGTGCTGCCTGGACCCCGTCAGGGCGTTGAAGAGCGTGGTCTTGCCGGCGTTGGGGTTGCCGGCCAGGGCGATGGTGGCGATGGCTTCAGACAAGGTCGTCTTCCGGGAGTTCGACGGTGATGAAGTCCGCCTCGCTGTTGCGCAGGGTCAGCGTGAAACCCTTGAGGCGCAGGGCTACGGGGTCCTTCAGGGGGGCGCGTCCGATGACGGTGACCTCGGTCCCGGGAACGAGACCCATGTCCCGGATGCGGCGACCGAGTTCGCCCTGGGCGGCGACGGTCTTGATGATACCGCGCTGATCCACGCGCATTTGTCGCAAGTTGACGATGGTTGACACGAGTTCTCCTTGAAGCTGCATGGCCGACCGGATTCACGCCGGGGAAGAATATTTAGGACGTCTAATTTGTCAAGGGAAGAGGCCGCCGGAGCGAGGCCGCATGCCGCCGGCCTTTTCCGGCCGGTCGGCACCTGTCGCGCTCTCCGTCCGTCAGGACGACTTGGAGCACTTGTCGTCCTGCCGTTCCAGACAGGAGCGGATGCATTCCGCGCAGTTGGTGCAGGTGCCGCGCTCGCTGCAGGTCCTGGTGAAGTTTTCCAGCCAGTCCTTGCCCGTGCGCGGGCAGGTCATGATGAAGCGTGCGAACTTGGTCAGGGTCTCGAGGCTCTCGTCGTCGATGTGGTGTTCCAGCTTGCAGGCCGTGTCCTCGGCCACCTCTGGGCGGATCTGCAGGAACGTGTGCAGGAAGTCGAAGAGCACCTTGTGGCGGTGCACGATGCGCGTGGCCGTGCGGAAACCCTCGGGAGTGAGCGTCACCGAACTGTAGGGCTGGTAGTTGATGAGGCCGCGCTGGGAGAGTTTCTGCAGGGCGTTGGTCACGGAGGCGCGCTGCACGCCCATGGCGTCGGCGATATCCTTGGCGCGGGCCTCGGAATGCGCGGACTCCAGGGAAAAGATGACTTCGAGATAGTCTTCCAGATTGGAGGACATGTGGTCCATGGTGGTGTCGTCCTGTTGGCGTTGTGCTCGGAAAAAAGTTAGATAAGTCTATAGGCAAGATTGTGAAGTGGCAAGAGGCGCGCGGGATGGCGAAAAGCCGGTCATGCCGGTTCGGGGAGGAAAAGCGCTTTTCAGGATCGTGAAAAAAAAGTACGTGACTGGGGTCGGATACACTCAGCCGCACGAGGAGAGCAGACGTGACGAATGCACCGCTTCTGTCCATGGAAGAGACCCTGGAACGCATGTCCGGGGACCGGGAACTGCTGGCCAGCCTGTTTCAGCTTTTCGTCAGCGATGCCCCCAGGAAGCTCGAAAAGATGGACGCATGCGCCGCGGAACGGGACCTCTACGGCGTGGAGCGCACGGCCCATTCCCTCAAGGGCGCCTCGGCCACGGTGGGCGCGTCCCAGCTCTGCGAGATCGCGGCCGAGACCGAGCGGGCCGCCAAGGCCGGGTCCTGGGATGACGTGGATCGGCTCCGCCAGGATCTGGACCGCGTCTGCGGCCAGACCCTGGAGGCCATGCGCGATTTCTGCGGCGGTTCCTAGCCTGTCTGGGGCATGGCGAACTTGCCGTCTTCATAGATGACCGTCTTCGTGCCGTCGCGCAGGAAGGCGGTCACTTTTTTGGGCTCGGTGTTGACGAGGTCCCAGTGCAGGGCCGAGTCGTTGAAGCCCAGTTCCTTTTTTCTCTCCTCGGTCAGTTCGGCCGGGTCCCCCGCATAGGTGTCCGCGTAGGACGCGCCCACGGCCACGTGGCAGTTGCCGTGCTCGCCGCCGAAGTTCTCGTCGAAGAGGGTATGGGCCATGAAGGCGTCGATGCGCGAGAAGCGCTTGTCCGTGAGGGAGAATTCACCCAGCTGGCAGGCGCCGGGGTCCATCTCCAGCTGGGACCGCACGAACGCCTCGCCCTGTTCGGCTCCGGCCACGCGGGCCTTGCCTTCCGAAAACTCCAGGGTCACGCCGCTGACGAGGTTGCCGCTGCGGTAGGAGGGCTGGTCCGCATGGTAGACGCCCTCGGTCAGACGGTGATCCGGGGACATGAAGAGCTCGAAGCTCGGGATGTTGTGCCCCGAAACGCCGATCCAGCGCCGGTCGCGGCCGGGGAAGACCTTGAGGTCCGTGGAGGCGGACTGCACGTGGTAGTACTCGACGTCCATGCCGTTGAGCCAGGCCTTGACGCCTTCGGCCTGGCGGAAGATGCCCTCCCAGGCCGCCACGGGGTCGGCGTCGTCGAGATAGGCGGCGCGGACGATCTGGGCGGCGTAGTCGCCCAGGGACAGGCCGGAGTTCTCGGCCAGGGCCGGGGTGGGCATGAGGCACAGGGTCCAGCCGAACTCGCGCACGGCCTCCCGGCGGTCCAGGATGTCGCGCAGGTATTTGCGGGCCAGGGAGAAGCTGGCGATCTTGGCCGGCGGGGTGTCCTTCAGGTGCGTGATGGAGTCCGGGGCCAGGAGCGAGACGAGGCCTCCCAGGCGTTCGAAGAGTTCGCGGTCGCCGGGCACGACGAAGGACAGCTGATCCTGTCCGGCCCCGGCAAAGAAGCCCTTCTCCAGGGTGCTCGGCAGGTTCATGCGCACCACGGGGTTGAGTCCCTTCTCCAGGACCAGGGCCTGCATCTTCTCGGCCAGGGCCAGGGCCTGCAGGTCCGTGCGGATGAGGACGATGTCGCCGGGGGCGAAGGGGGTGACGCGGGCCTTCTGCATGCCCCAGAACAGGACTTTGGCGTATTTTTCGAGCTGGATGTCGTTTAGCATGTATCTCCTCCGGTCCGGGCCTCGCAGCCCAGCAGGGTGTTCAGACGTTCTCGTTCGGCGGGTTCGAAGACGAAGCTCCCGGCCGGGGGAAGCCCCTGCGCGCTTCGCCAGTCGCGGTGCAGCCTGTGGTAGCTGACGGCCAGGGCCGCCGCCATGTCCAGGCCCAGGCGGCCGGCCAGTTCCGGGATGGCCTCCGGCGCCCCTTCGATCTCCGCGAAGTGGCCGAAGGGCAGGATGTCCAGGCACACGGCGGTGCCGGTCACTTCCCACACGGCGCGAAATTTTTCGTACGTGAGGCTTACCGTGTAGCCCAGGCCGCGCAGGATGAGGTCCATGCTCGCGGGATCGTCGACCCGGCATTCCCGCTCCAGGCGGCTCTTGACCCCGGGCGCGTCCGGGCCGGCGGCGGGCTCCTTGAAGGTCAGGGTCGTGACCAGCGCGCGCCGAAGGCGCAGGAGGCGTCCCGTGGACGCGAGCTCCCCTCCGCGGTCGTAGACCGTGTTGGACTCGAAGTGCCAGGGAGTGCGCAGGCTGCCGAGGGCGCGAAGCCGTTCTTCGAGGACCTGGCAGCCGGCCAGGGGAAATTTGGCTTCGTGCTCGATGGTCATGGCCTCACCAGAAGATCCAGAGCACGACCGGGGCCAGGGCCAGGCGGTACCATGCGAAGGGCCGCAGGGTCAGGCGGGAGAGCAGCGCAATGAAGACCTTGACCGCGGCCCAGGCCGAAACGAAGGACACGGCGAAGCCCACGGCCAGAACGAGGAAATCGTCGGGGCCGAAGAGCCGCCAGCTCTTGAGCAGGTCGTAGCCCGTGGCCGCGAACATGAGGGGCACGGCGGCGATGAAGGAGTACTCGGCCGCCACCCGCCGGTCCACGCCCAGGATCATGCCGCCCATGATGGTCGCGGCCGAACGCGAGAAGCCGGGCCACAGGGCCAGACACTGGAAACAGCCGACGCCCAGGGCCAGGGCCGGGGTCATCTCGTCCAGGTCGCCGACGTTTTTTCCGATCTTGAGCCGTTCGACCAGCAGGATGCCCAGGGCGCCGATGATGAGGGCGAAGGCCACGGTCACGGGCGAGAAGAGGTGCGCCTTGATGGCCGAGTGGGCGAAGAGGCCGAGCAGGGACGCGGGCAGGGACGTCAGGAACAGCAGCCACAGCCCGCGCACGCCCCCGAAGGCCCGCCCCGTGGGCCGCACCAGGCCCCAGAAGGTCGGCAGGTACATGGCCACCACGGCCAGGATGGCCCCGAGCTGGATGACGATCTCGAAGGTTTCCGCCTTGGGGCCCGTGAACCCGAGCAGGTGTCCCGCGATGATCAGGTGGCCGGTGGAGGACACGGGCAAAAACTCGGTCAGGCCTTCGACGATGCCCAGGATGATGGCGTTCAGGTATGTTGTCATGCGGTGTGGGGCTGGAACGTGAAAAAAGAATCTCCTACGCGCGCGGGGCGGTGGGAGCTCGACAAGATCAACGCGCAGATTGCCCAGCGAATCTCCTACGCGCGCGGGGCGGTGGGGGTCAAGAGCGCCTTGCCCGACGGGTGTTCATGGACTAAGGCAGGCTTTTCGACCGCGCGAGGAGGCAGACGTGCGCACACTGCGATTCTACAAGGCCGTTCCGGGAGGCAACCCCACCATCCTGATCCTCGACCCCGTGCCTGCGGGAGACAGGGCGGCCGTGTCGCGGGTCCTCATGGGCGCGGGGCACCTCCAGGCCGAGCAGGTCGGCTTCCTTGACCTTGCGGCCCGGCCAGTGCGCCTGGACATGATGGGCGGGGAGTTCTGCGGCAACGCGTGCCGGGCCGCGGCCGCGGTGATGGCGCGGGAGGGTTCGGGGCTTTCGCCCCACGAGGGCGGCTTGCGCGGCGAGCTTTCGGTGTCCGGGGCCGAGGCGCCGGTGGGTCTGCGCGTGGAGGGCGGTGAGTGCTGGGCGCAGATGCCGCTGCCCGGAGAGCCCGGCATGGGGGTGCGCGAACTCGGGCCGGGCCTGGGGCTGGTGCGTCTGCCCGGCATCGCCCACATCTGCCTCGACGAGGAGCGGCACCCCTTTCCCGGCGACTTCGCAGGCGCCGCCGCGAGCCTGCGGGCCCGTTTCGACGTGGAGGCCGAGGCCGTGGGCTGCATCTGGTACCGGGCGAACACGTCCTGCGCCATCAAGCCCGTGGTCTGGGTCCGCTCCACCGCCTCGACCCATTTCGAGACCGGGTGCGGTTCCGGCAGCCTGGCTCTGGCCCTGTGGCTGGGGAGAGGGCAAAATTTTCCTACCGACCTCAAGGTGCTGCAACCCAGCGGCAACCCCATCGGGGTCCGCCTCGAAGAATCCGGCTTCGTCCGCCGGGCCTGGATACACGGGCCCGTGGACCTGGTGGCCCGGGGCGAAGCCTTCGTGTGACTACTTCTTAATCTGCAGGGCGGTCTGCACGACCTGGTCGCTGGTGGTGATGACCTTGCTGTTCGCGTCGAATCCCTTCTGAGTCATGATCATCTGCACGAACTCCGTGGACAGGTCGACGTTGGAGTTCTCCAGGGAGCTGGAGACGACCTCGCCCAGGCGGGCTTCGGAGGGCCAGCCCAGGATCACCCCGCCGGAGTCCCGGGTGGCCGAGAAGAGGTTTCCGCCTTCGCGGTAGAGACCCTGGGGGTTGATGAAGTCTGCCAGGGGGATCTTGTAGAGGGCCTGGATCTGTCCGTTGGAGAAGTTGCCGATCATCGTTCCGCCCGCGTCCACGGACACGCTCTGCAGGATGCCGCGCGAGTACCCGTTCTGGGATTGCGACAGGGTGCTCGATCCGGCGCTGTAATTGGTCATGCTGAGAGCCGCGTGGTCGGTGCCGAGCATGGTCGGCAGGTTGGCGATGTCCGTGCCGAGGTCGTCCAGGGTTGCCACGCCCGCGGGCAGGCTCCAGCCCCCCGACGAGCGCAGGCCGAAATTGAGGGAACTGCTGATCGGCGCCGCCCCGTTCACCGTGGCCGTGAACACGGGAAACCCGTTTTCGTCGAAAGCCGCGGGCGTCCAGGTGCTCTTGTCGTCGGAGGTCCCCGAGAAGGCGGTCATGCCCATGAGTTCGCCCGCAGGGGTGAAGGTCAGGGTGCCGGTCATGACGATGCCCTTCTTGGCGGACAGGGCCGAGGCGTCCTCTCCGGGGGGAACTGCCACGACATATTCCCAGACCCGCGTGCCGTTGGCGTCGCCCGAGATGTCGCTGACCGGGTCGAAGTAGACGCTCAGTTCGTGGGCCTGGCCAGCCGCGTCGTAGATCTTGAGCTGCGACCCGTAGGCGTAGGAGCTGGATGCCAGGGGCTCTTCCCCGCTCGGGTCCCACTTGTCGAACAGCGCGGTGAAGGGGCTGACGGCATCGGTGCTGCGTTCCGGGGATCCCGAGTTCAGATTGATGATCATCTGAACTTCGGTCGTCGCTTCGGGTTCGGACACGGCCAAGCCGCCCTCGTTGGTGGACATGACGATATCCTGGAGGTTGGCCGCCGAGGCCTGCGGAAGGTTCAGCTCGGCGTCGTCCGGGTCTCCGACGGGCAGCCGGTAGCCCTGCAGGACGTTGCCCTGCGGGTCGCGCAGGTACCCGTCCTTGTCGAAGCGGAAGCTTCCGGCCCGTGTGTAGTAGGTGGCGTCCGTGGTATCCGGCGAGACGATGAAGAAGCCCGACCCGGCAATGGACAGGTCCGTGGCCGCGTTGGTCGGCTCCAGGGCTCCGACGGTCATGTCGCGGTGGATGGAGCTGATGCCCACGCCCTGGCCGACCTGGTTGCCCACGGTGGACGCCGGAAGCTGCTCGCTGATAAGGGTGCTGAAGAGCATCCGCGATGACTTGAACCCCACGGTGTTCATGTTGGCGATGTTGTCGGAGATGACGGACATCTGTTCCTGGTGGGCGAGCATGCCGGTGCTGCCGATATAAATGGACGAGGAGATACTCATGGGCGCCTCCGCGGCTGAGGGGAATCGTGGTCGACGCGGCATTTTTTTCCCGCGCGCAGGACAGGTTGCAGGAAAGGTTCCAGCCCGGCTGACGGCCTGCCTGCTGCTGTGCTGCGTGACGGCACTGTGGGCCGGGAGCCTGCCCGACCTGACCGCGCCCGGCCATCCCGGCTGGGAGGAGAAGGTCTTCGCGGGCAGCACGGTCTACACGCCGCTGCCGACCGAGGGATTGCTCATGGCGGAGAGCAGGGGCACGGCTTCGGGGCTGTACCACGAGGGGCGCGTCGATCTGCGCCTCACGCCGTGGCTGAACTGGTCGTGGAAGGTCGGCAACGTGCTCGAAGGCGTGAACGAGCGGGCAAAGTCCGGCGACGACTACCCGGCCCGCATTTACGTCGTGGCCAAGGGCGGCGTGGCCTTCTGGCGGACCAAGGCCCTGTCCTACGTCTGGTCGAGCACCCAGGGGCAGGGCGCCATGTGGCCCAACGCCTTCACCGCCAACGCCCACATGATCGCGGTGCGCGGCGGCTCGGACCGCCCGGGCGAGCTGGTCGCGGAAAAGCGCAACATCCGGGAGGACTGGAAGCGGGCTTTCGGAGAGGACATCGAGGAGATCGACGCGGTGGCCATCATGACCGACACCGACAACTCGGGCCAGAGCGCCCGGGCCTGGTACGGACAGCCCCGGTTTTCAGCCGACTGAGGAGGAATGGCGCAAGCGGCGAAGGGTCGAAATCGACTTCGTCGGTGCGGCGCGCCCCTTATCCGATCATCCCTGAGAACGAAAAATGCCGGGAGCCCCTCGCAATTGAGGCTCCCGGCGCGCAAGGAGAGAAAAATGCGGGCCGGCTTTCACCGGCCCGTTTTTTATTTGAGGTGGTCGGCCAGCACTTCGGCGATGTGCCGCACGGCGAAGCCGGACTTGTTGAGCTCCGCGCCGCCGCGCAGCTGCATGATGCAGCCCGGGCATTCGGTCACCAGGACCTCGGCCGCGGTGCGGGCCGCGTCGGCCAGCTTGTTCTTGAGGATCTGCTCGGACACGCCCGGGAACTTGGCGGAGTAGGTGCCGCCGAAGCCGCAGCAGACCTGCTCCTGTTCGGCCTGGGCATACTCGTAGCCGCCCAGGGCCAGCAGCTTGCGCGGCTGCTCGACCACGCCCATGCCGCGGCAGAGGTGGCAGGGGGCGTGCATGGTGGCGCGCTGGTGGGTCTGGGTGAACTTCTCGTCGGTCACGCCGAGCACGTCGGTCATGAAGGCCGAGAAGGGGATGACCTTGGCGGCGAAGGCCTTGGCCTGCGCGTCGTTCTCGCCCAGCAGGAACGGGTAGTTGTGCTTGAGGTGCGAGGCGCAGGAGGCGCACAGGGTGATGATGTAGTCGTAGCTGCCGGCCATGGCTTCGATGTTCTGCCTGGCCACGTCGATGCTGGCCTTCTTCTCGCCCATCATCTGCAGGGGCAGGCCGCAGCAGGACTGGTCCATGGGGAAGTCGATCTCGACGCCATGGGCGCCCAGGACCTTCACGGCCGCCTCGAGCTGCTCGGGGTAGACGAAGTCCTGCACGCAGCCCGAGAACAGGGCGACGCGGTACTTGGGCGCGGAGACCCGCGGCTTCAGGGCCTCGAAGCGGTCACGGAAGGGCTTGGCCGCGATGGCCGGCAGGGCCTTGAACCCGTGATCCTTGGAGAAGATGTGGGGCAGGTGCCGGATGTACTGCGTGCCGCCCGTCAGCGGACGCTGGGCCATCTTGGCCGTGCGCAGGAAGGTGTGGAAGAGCTTGCGGTTCTTCATCAGCTTGCCGAGCAGCAGGGACGGCAGCGGATGGCCTTCCTCGTCGAGGATGCGGGAGTGGAGTTCCTTGATGAGCCTGGGCAGGTCGATGCCCGCGGCGCAGATGTGCTTGCAGGCTTCGCAGTTGATACAGTTCTGGACCAGGTTGCGGGCCTTCTCCTTGCCGTGGAAGAAGTAGGTCAGGATGAGGCCGATGGCGCCGATGTAGATGTGGCCCATCTGGTGGCCGCCGACCATGCGGTAGACCGGGCAGACGTTGGCGCAGGCGCCGCAGCGCACGCAGCGCAGGACCTGGGCGAAGAGCGGGTCCTTGGCCATCTCGCTTCTGCCGTTGTCGAGGAAGATGATGTGCATCTCCTTCTTGCCGCCGGGAGCGGACTGGCACTCGTTGGCGCCGCTGATCCAGGTCACGTAGGAGGTGATGGCCTGGCCCGTGGCGTTCTTGGGCACCACGCGCAGGATTTTCAGGGCGTCGTTCAGGGAGCCGCAGAGCTTGTCGATGCCGGCGATGGCGACGTGCACGCGGGGCAGGGTGGTGACCAGGCGGGCGTTGCCCTCGTTGGTCATCAGGCCGATGGTGCCGGTCTCGGCGATGGCGAAGTTGGCGCCGCTGATGCCCATGTCGGCCTCGGCGTACTGGCGGCGCAGCTCGCGACGGGCGACCTTGACCAGGCGCTGGATGTCCGTGGACTGGTCCTGCTTGGTGACCTGGGAGAAGAGTTCGGCCACCTGGTAGCGGGACAGGTGGATGGCCGGCATGACCATGTGGCTCGGGCCTTCGCTGCGCAGCTGGATGATCCACTCGCCGAGGTCCGTCTCGATGACTTCGAGGTTGTCCTTTTCCAGACGGTGGTTGAGGAGGGTTTCCTCGGCCGTCATGGACTTGGACTTGACGATCTTCTTGCAGCTGTTCTCCTTGGCGATGCGGGCCACGATCTCGTTGGCCTCGTCGCCGTCCTTGGCCCAGTGCACCTTGATGCCGTTGGCCTCGGCCTTGGCCTTGAACTCGGCGTAGAGCTCGTTCAGGCGGGAGATGCCGGCGTCCTTGACCTTGGCGACCTCGTCGATGAGGGCGTTCACGTCGTATTCACGGAAAGCGTTGGCCCGGCCGACGGGGTAGGCCGTGGCGAACTTTTCCATGGCGCCGCGCAGGAAGGTGTTGTCCAGGGCCTCGCGCAGCTCCTTGTTGTAATCGGAAAGGTTTTTGGCCGTCTGCATTATTTGTCCTCCAGAATCAGGATGTGCAGTTCCAGGGGCCCGTGCACGCCCAGGGCCAGAACGCGTTCGATGTCGGCCGTGCGGCTCGCGCCGGTGACGAAGGCCAGATAGTTGGGCTTGCGGCTCTGAAAGGCCTTGAGCTCGTCGTACATGTCCTCGGTCGTGGCCCGGATGCGGGACTTGGGGATGACCGCGACGTGGATCTCGCTGACCATGGTCGCCAGGCGCAGCTCCTCGCTGGAGGAGTCGATGACCAGGCTGCCGGTCTCGCCGATGCCGTAGTCGGCCACGGTGAAGCCGATGTCGATGCCGGCCAGATGGCTGCGCATGCCGTCCTTGATGACGGAAATCTCGCGGCTGGCGGCCTGCTTGACCAGCTCGGCCAGGTCGGCGTCGTTCAGGGCCGGGGCGGCGATGATCTTGCCGAACTGCTTGAGTTCACACAGGTCCCTGCCCTTGTCCGAGAGGGATTCCTCGCATCCGCTCATGAGCAGCTGGCAAGCTTCCTTCTGGGAGCACAGGTCGACGGTATAGGCGATGGCCTGGGCCATGGAATCGACTTCCGAGACGATGGCCGAGACGAGTTCCGCTTTCTTTCTGAATTTTTCCAAAACCTCTGGGGTTGGTCCCATACATCCTCCTGGGTGATTTCGTTTGCCGTACTTTAGGCAGGATGCGTGCCACGCCGAATGCGAACTGTGTCTTTAAGTATTTCAGGTGAATAGCGTAAGGAGAGTGCCAGGGGGCACGCCGCTGTCGTGAGGTTTGGGGCATTTCACCCAATGGGCCTGTGGGGAATGGCGCAGGAGGCCCGTCTGGAAAGGTCCGACCCGACACACCGTGTGGCGGAAAAGCGGGAGCTAACCGCGGTATCGTGTTGAAATGGTCTGCGCGTCGTGGTCCAAAAAAGTTTTGACAATTTCCTTGTCACGTATCTTATACTCCGGCCCAAGAAGCCATCTTTCATGGACAGGTTGTCCCGGGGCGGTTTCGACCTTCGGGCGCGACGTCGTCTGCACGCGTCGAAGGGAGAAGCCGCAGAGGGACTTTGACCATCAACATGTAACAAGGGAGAAGGCGAAATGGCACAGGAAAAAGTCCTCAACGGAGTCAACGTCGATCAGGTCTTCAGCACTATCGATCGGATCAAGGAGAAACCGGAAATTGCGAAGTTTTCGTTTCGCGCCCGGAACTCCTGGGTTTCCGGAACCCATAACCGCGCGACGGTCAAGGATTTCTACGGCGCTTTGCAGGAGGATGATTCCCGCGCCCCGCTTGTTTTCGAGATCGACGAGCCGCCGGTGCTGTGCGGCAGAAACAAGGGCGCGAATCCTGTGGAGTATCTTCTTGTGGCCCTGTCAGGTTGCCTGACGACGAGCCTGATCGCCCATGCGTCCGTGCGCGGGATGGAAATACGAAACGTGGAGTCCAGATACGAGGGCGAACTGGATCTCCAGGGATTTTTGGGAATATCGGAGGAAGTTCCGGTGGGTTACAAAAAAATCGACATCTACTTCAAGATTGATGCGGATCTTTCAGATGCCCAGAAGCTGGAACTCATCGAGATGGCGAAGAAGTATTCGCCGGTCTACAACAGCATCGCCAACCCGGTGCCGGTTTCCGTCAAACTCGACACCTGATGAACATATCGAGAAATTGTCCGGTGAGCACGTAAGGGGCGTCGTTCACCGGACAATGCATTCCAGGATTCGATGCCCGCAAGGGGCGCGGCGTTACTTCCCGGTTCCGGAACACTCATCCAGCAAATACAAGATATTGCGGTACGGTATGCCTCCATGCCGGCCAAGGCCGATCTCGCAGGTCCTCGAAGTCGAGTAGCCTTCGCTGCATTCCCGCACCTGCTCCGCCAGGCCCGCCAGGGCCGAGGCGTTGAGCTCCGGTCTGTGGAAGCCCTTGTCGCCGGAGAAGCCGCAGCAGAGGATGCCTTCGGGCAGGACGACTCTCCTGGCCAGCGGCCTGGCCAAATCCATGAAGGCTTCGGTCAGGCCCATGAGGCGGGTGGAGCAGGTCGGGTGCAGGGCGATGGCGCGATCCACCGGCGTGAAGCGCAGGCGCGGCAGCAGAAAAGAGCGGGCGAATTCAATGGGTTCAAAGAGGCTGAGCCCCTTGATTTCCTTTTTCATCCTCGCAAGACAGGGGCTCGTGTCGCAGAGGATCGGATGGCGGCCATTTTCCGAAGCGCTGCGCAGCGCCTCTTCCAACTCCAGAATCCTGTCCCTTGCCTGGACGTAAAGCCCCTTGGTCTCGAACGCCTTTCCACAACACAGCCCCTTCACGTTGTCCGGGATGCGCACCGCAAACCCGGCCCTCTCCAGCAGGCGCACCGTGACATCCGGGAGCGGTTCCCGCCGGTCGTCGCGGGTGTCGCCCATGGTCCGCGTGGCGCAGGAGGGCAGATAGACGATCACGTCCCGGCCCTTGGCGGAGCCTCTTTTGTGCGGGAGCGGTCCCGCCGCGCGTGGCAGGCTGGCATGCCATTGCGGGAGGCGGCTGTTGCTCAGTCGGGTCAACACCCGGCTGATCGCCTCCATCTTTTCCGCGCCCATGGCCAGGTGCGCCAGATCGACCGCGCCGAGCACGTTGCGGGCCAGGGCCGTGGCGGCGGAGAAATGGTCGGCCACGGTGCTCGCGGCCAGGCGGACGGCGGGTGTGGCTGCATCGTGGCGCAGGTCGCGGATGAATGAGGCCACGTCGATGGCCAGGGGGCAGCGCGTGGTGCACAGGCCGTCCGTGGCGCAGGTCGATTCGCCCAGTTCGGTGAAGGCGGAGCGCCATTTCCTCGCTTCGTCGCAAAGCCCTTCCTGCTCCAGCCGTGTGATTTCCCGCCAGGCGGCGATGCGCTGGCGCGGGGTGAAGGCGATGTGCCGCGAAGGGCAGACGGGTTCGCAGAAACCGCAGTCCACGCACATGTCGATGCGCGGGTGGCTGGTCAGGGGGAGCTTGAGGCCGCGCAGGTGGGCGTCCGGGTCCTCGTCGAACATGACGCCGGGGTTGAGGACGCCGTGCGGGTCCAGCAGGGCCTTGATCTCGCGCATGACCGCGTAGACCGTGTCGCCCCACTCCAGACGCACGTAGGGCGCGATGGCCCGTCCCGTGCCGTGCTCGGCCTTGAGGGAGCCGTCGAAGTCGCGGGTGATGACCTCGGCCAGATCGTCCAGGAAGCCGTGCAGGCGGTCCAGCTCGCGGGGGTCGCTGATGCGCGTGGGCAGGGTGAAGTGGAAATTGCCGTGGAAGGCGTGCCCCATGACGCCCGCGTCGTAGCCGTGGCGGGCGAAGAGGCGCCGGAAGGCCGCGCACCCTTCGGCCAGGCGCTCCACGGGGATGTTGATGTCTTCGGTGATTACGAACTCGTCGGCGGCCCGGTAGCTGCTCACGGCCGAAAAAAGGCCGCGACGCACGGCCCACAGCTTCTCGCATTCGGCTGCGTCCGTGGTGAAGCGCGCCGGGGCGACCTGTTCGATGCCCTCCAGGGCGGCGAGGATCGCCCCGGTGTTGCGCCGCAGGGTTTCCGGGTCTGCCGCGCGGGTCTCCATGAGCACGGCGCAGGCAGTGTCCGAAAGTTCACGTAGCAGGGGCGGGGCGGCTGGCAGGTTTTCTACGGCGCGGATGGAGGTGCGGTCCAGCAGCTCCGCGGCCTGTACCGGGCAGCCGCCGCGCAGGGCCATGACCGCCCGGGCCGCGGCGTCGAGGTCCGGGAAGACCGTCAGGGCCGTGGCCCGCAGGGGGAAGACAGGCACCGTCTCCAGGGTCACGGCGCTGACGAAGCCCAGCGTCCCCTCGGAGCCGATCATCAGATGGGCCAGGATGTCGACGGGGTCCTCGAACTCGGTCAGGGCGTTCATGGCGTAGCCCGTGGTGTTCTTGATGGAGTATTTGCGTCGGATGCGCGCCGTGAGCTGCGGGTCGGCCATGATGCGCCCGCGCAGGGCCGCGAGGCGCTCCAGGACGTGGGAATGGCTGGCGCGGAAGGCCGTCACGCTGTCGGCATCGCCGGTGTCGAGAACCGCGCCGTCGGCCAGGATGACGCGCAGGGAGCGCAAGGTGGCGAAGGTGTTCTGGTCCACGGTGCAGCACATGCCCGCCGCGTTGTTGGCGACGATGCCGCCGATGGTCGCGGCCGCGGCCGAGGCCGGGTCCGGACCGATGCGCCGCCCGAAGGGCGCCAGCAGAGCGTCGGCTTCGCCGCCGGTCAACCCGCAGCCCAGGCGGATGAAGCGTCCATCGTCCAGTACCTCGTGCGTCCTCCAGTGCGGGCCGCGGATGCGCGCCACGACGTCCTCGCCCGCGGCCTGGCCGTTGAGGCTCGTGCCCGCGCCGCGGAAGGTCACGCCTGCGCCGTGATCGCGCAGCAGCCCGAACAGGGCCAGGACCTCGGCTTCGCTCTCGATGTCCACGACGGCCTTGGCCCGGGGTTGGTAGATGCTCGCGTCCAGGGCGAACACGCGCGTACGTACGGCATCGAGATGTACGCGGTCAGGGGGCAGGATGCGCGCCAGCCCGGTGCGGAGATCTGGTGGCAACATGGATGCTCCGTGTGGTCGAAGCCCCGGAAACGCCGAGCCGGGGCGGGTTAACTGGAAGGTCTGAATCACTAGGTTCCCGCTGTTTCGAAGTCAATGCACCGCATTGTCCGTCGTACCGAAGAAGTGACCACTGGTCAGAAAATGGTTGCCAAGAGACGTGACGATCGATAATTGTTTATGCTTCGTATACGGTCTTTTTTATAATATAATCAATAATAACATGGAGTTATGCTGCCTGTGGCGAAGTCGTCCGGCACGGCTCCGCAGGAGAACCAAATGAAAGCGAAAGGATTTGTGACCCTGGTCCTGGTCATGGCCCTCTTCTGCGCCGCCTCGGCCCAGGCAGCGCGTGTCCTCAAGTTCGGCCACATCGCGCCGACCCAGATCGACAACAAGCCCTTCCCCATGCACCGCGCGGCACTGGCCTTCGCCGAGCACGTCGAGAAGGAGACGAAGGGCGAGATCAAGATCGAGGTCTTCCCCCTGGGCCAGCTCGGCAACGAGCGCTCCATGCTGGAGCAGGTTCAGTTCGGCACCCTGGACATGATGGACTGCACCACGGCGGTCATGTCCAACCTCATCCCGCAGGTGGGACTGCTGGACCTCTTCTTCCTTTTCCCGAGCAAGGAGGTGGCCTACAAGGTCCTGGCCGACGAGGAGTTCAAGACCGTCATGGACTCCCTCATGCCGCAGATGGGGCTCATGCCCATCGGCTACGCCGAGAACGAAATGCGCGATTTCGGCGTGCGCGACCGCACCATCACCTCGCCTGAGCAGATGAAGGGCGTGCGCGTGCGCGTCATGGACTCCCCCGTCTTTCTGGACAGCTTCCGGGCCCTGGGCGCCAACCCCGTGGGCATCCCGTTCCCCGAACTGTACACGGCCCTGCAGCAGGGCGCCGTGGACATGCAGGAGAACCCCATCCCGACCTCGGTCATGATGAAGTTCACGGAAGTGGCCAAGTTCCTCACGCGTTCCTCCCATTCCCTGACCTGCCTGTACAAGATGGTCAGCCTGCCGGTCTGGGAAAGCCTGACCCCCGAGCAGCAGAAGATCTTCGTCGACGCGGCCAGGATCGCCGAGGACATCAACCGCTCCGAGAACACGAAGATGCGCGCGGAACTCGAACAGCTGGCCAAGGACAAGTTCGGGGCGACCATCGCCGAACTGACGCCGGAGCAGCGCCAGGCCTTCCACGACGCGGTCCTGCCCGTGCACGAGAAGTTCGCCCAGCAGGCCGGCACCATCCCGAACGACCCCAAGTTCGGGAAGTGGGCGGGCAAGCGCTACTACGACATGATCGTGGCCAAGGTGAACGAATACGGCAAATAGGCTTTTCCTGACGGTCCCGGACCCGGTGCCGGGGCCGCACATGGTGACAACGAAGCGGGGCCTGCGGGCCCTGCCTTTTTTGAGAGAGACATGAAGAAGTTCCTGAACATTCTCGGCAATCTGGAAGAGCTGGCCGTGGGCGGCCTGCTGCTGCTCCTGGCCGTGGGCACGACCATCCAGGTCCTGACCCGCTATTTTCTCGGCCTGACCTTCGACTGGTTCGACGAGGGCAGCCGCTACCTCGTGGTCTTCGCCACCTTTGCCGGCGCCGGCTTGGCCGTGAAACACGGGGCGCATTTCTCCATGGAGGCCGTGACCCAATACGCCTCAAGACGTGTGGCGGGGGGCCTGCGCGCCCTGGCCAATCTCCTGAGCGCCGTCGTCATGCTGGTCATCGCCTGGTTCGGCTGGGAGCAGACCTCGCTGCTGGCCCGCTACGGCATGACCATGGCCTCTCTCGGCCTGCCCATGTGGGTGGCCTATCTTCCCATCCCCGTCTTCGGGCTCAGCATCGCCGCGCGTTTCGGCTTCAAGGCCTGGGAGCACGCGCGCATCGTCTTCGACGGCGGAGAAGGGGAGGGCGCCTGATGGTCTGGTTCATCGTCTGCGTTTTTCTGGGACTGCTCCTGCTGTCCACGCCCATCGCCATCGTGGTCCTGGCCACCACGGCCGGAGCGGTGACCCTGTTCATGAACGTGCCCCATACGGCCCTGGTGCAGCAGCTCTTCCGCGGCCTGGACAACTTCCTGCTCCTGTCCATCCCGTTCTTCATCCTGGCCGGAAACATCATGGCCGAGGGGCGCATCGCCCACTACCTCGTCGAGTCCATGAACGCCTGCGTGGGTCGCTTCCGGGGGGGGCTGGCCCTGGCCGGCATCCTGACCTGCATGTTCTTCGCGGCCATCTCCGGGTCCAGCCCGGCCACGGTCATCGCCGTGGGCAGCATCATGATCCCGGCCCTCATCCGCGCGGGCTACGACGAGAAGTTCAGCATCGGCCTCATCACCAGCGCCGGCACCCTGGGCATCCTCATCCCGCCGTCCATCCCCATGGTTCTCTATTCCCTGGTGGGCAACACCTCGGTCAGCGACATGTTCATGGCCGGGGTCGTGCCCGGCGTGGTGCGCGTCGTCGTGCTGGGCGCCTTCGCCCTGTACATGGCCCGGCGCCACGGCTGGGGGGCGACGTCCACCCATTCCTTCGGTGAGACCATGCGCATCCTCGGCCGCGCCTCGTGGGGACTGGCCATGCCGGTCATCGTCCTGGGCGGGATCTACTCGGGCATTTTCACGCCCACGGAGGCGGCGGGCGTGTCCGTGGTCTACGCCCTGCTGGTCGAGACCTTCGTCTACCGCTCCCTGACCTGGGCCAAGTTCCGGGCCATCCTGGTCAAGAGCGCTGTGCTGTCCTCGGCCCTGCTGTTCATCATCGCCTGCGCCATGCCCTTCATCTGGCTGCTGACGCGCGAGCAGCTGCCGGCCCAGGCCGCCCAGTTCATCAGCGCACACATCGGCAACAAGTACGTCTTCCTCTTCCTGGTCAACGTGCTCCTGCTGCTCATCGGCTGCGTCATGGACATCGTGACCTCCATCCTGGTCCTCACGCCCATCTTCCTGCCCATGCTGACCCATTTCGGCATCGACCCCGTGGCCTGGGGCATCATGATGATCGTCAACGTCGAGATCGGCTTCCTGACCTTCCCCTTCGGGCTGAACCTCTTCGTGGCCATGGGCATCACCGGCAAGCCGCTGACGGAAATCGCCCGGTCCGTGCTGCCGTTTCTCGCTCTGCTCTTCCTCTGCCTGCTGATGGTGACCTACATTCCGGTCATCTCCACCTGGCTGCCGTCGCTCCTCAGATAGGGGCGGGCACCACAACGCGAAAGGCCGCGAGCTGTTGAGCTCGCGGCCTTTCGCGTTCGTGCCGGGGAGGGGCGGCCTCAGTTCGCCACGGACGTCTCCTCGATGGCCGAACAGCAGACCATGTTCCGTCCGCTGGCCTTGGCCAGGTAGAGGGCCTGGTCGGCTTTGAAGATGTGCGACTCGGGCTTGGCCAGGGAGCCCGGCTTGACGCCGGCGATGCCGATGGAGGCCGTGACCCGGAAGCGCTTGCGCTGTACGCGGAACACGGTCTGCCCGATGACGTCGCGCAGGCGTTCGGCCAATGTCCAGGCCTGATCCTCCCTGGTCTGGGGCAGGATGACCACGAACTCCTCCCCGCCGTAGCGGGCCGGGAAATCGGATTCGCGCAGGGTCTTCTGCAGGATGCGGCCGACCTCCTTCAGCACCATGTCGCCGGCCTGGTGGCCATAGGTGTCGTTGACGGACTTGAAGTAGTCCAGGTCGAGCATCATCAGGCTCAGTTCGTCCTGATGACGCTGGTGGCGCTTCATTTCCTCGCGCAGACGCATGTCAAAATTGTGACGATTGGAGATGCGCGTCAGACCGTCATGGTCGGCCCGGGCCTTGGTCTTGCGGAACTCCAGGCTGTTGCGCATGGCCAGGGCGAGGTGGTTGGCGGCGGAGGTCAGGATGCGAAGGCGGTCCCGGCCGAGGGCCGTCGCCTCCCGCGAGCTGATGATCAGCGCGCCGAAGGGCTCGGGGCCCAGGCTCAAGGGGAGGGTGACCAGCTGGTCCAGCTCGGGTGCCTCGTCTTCGATGCCGTCGCGGGAGGTCAGGAAGGACACCTGATAGCCGCGGATGGTGTCCCCGCTCAGCCGTCCGGCTACGCTCAGCAGATGGTTGATCCAGTCTTCCTGCCTTGCCTGGGGGAGATTTTCGGGCAGGAACAGTTCCGCCTCGGTCTGGCCTTCGGCGGCGTTCCAGAAGACTCCGAACACGGAGCGCACGTCGAGCAGCAGTCCCAGATCCTCGGCGCTGTTCGAGAGGATCACCGCAGGGTCAAGGGTTTGACTGGCCCGGGTCAGGACCTGGTTGAGGAAGGCCAGCTGCTCGTTCTTGCGGGCCAGCAGTTCGCGTTCGAGGCTGATTTCCCGCGCCATCATGAAGATATCCTGATACATGCTGGATACTTCTTCCGCCTGATGCAGGGCACGGGCAATTTTTGCCCCGTCCAGGGGGCAGGTCACGAGGGTCAGAAACGATCCCGAAGCCATGAATTCGAGGGTTTCCGGATCGGTCTGGTCGGCGACGAGGAGGAACTGCCAGGACTCGTGGGACGCGATCCGCTCTCTGGTCCCTGTGTCCAGTCCCTTCCAGGTGGAGACGGCCACGAAGGCCAGTCCGCCATGTATAGCCTCGCCCATGAACGAAATCGCCCCGTCGACGGGAAGGTTATCCAGACGGTGCGTGTCGGGCAGGTGCGGCACCAAATCCGAAACGATTTGCGGGGCGAGGGCCACACCCAGGGTCGGGCGTTTGGGGGTTTCCATGATTCCTCCGGGCATCGGAAAAATGACATTTTTTAGGTGATTAGCAATTTTGCTGCCATCCCGTCAGTCGATGCACGGAAAGCAGGCGTTTTCCGCAGGCGGGCGCGAAGAAGTTTCCCTAGCGTCCTCCCTTCAGGCCCGGATATTGCTTCATGCGGGCATGGCGCACGATTCCGGCCCCATCTGGGGCACCCTCGACCCGTTCGTGGAGGACGGGCCCATTCTCGGCCGCAAGGTCGCGAACACGGGATTTCTGCGCGCCCTGCTGACGGCGGATCCCTTCGCGCAATACCACTTCTTTCTGCCCGACATGCACAGCGGAGCGGCCCTGGAGAGCTTCGTGCGCTCCGTCCGTCCGGGAGCGGCGTCCAAGATCCGCTTCCTGCCGCGTACGGCCCTGCCGGAATATCTGGCGTCCACGACCTACCACTGCTTTCACCTCTCGGACTGCCTGACCCACCAGGGTTTCCTGGCCGCCGTGCGCAACCGCCTGGCCCGCAACGTCTTCCCCATCACGGGCGTGACCCATTCCCTGTCCTACGCCCGCTACGGCCAGTCCTTCGCCCAGCATGTCTGGGCCGGGGCTACGGCCCGGGACTGCATCGTGGCCACGTCGCGGGCCGGGGCGGCGGTGGTGCGCGAGGAACTGGCCGCGCTGCGCGAGCATTGCGGGGCTCCCGCGCCGCAGGTGGACGTGGTGCCCCTGGGCGTGTGGCGGGACGAGTTCGCGGAGATCGGGAGGGAGGGCCTGCCGGACGATTTGGCGGGAAAAACCGTGTTTCTGGTGCCGGGGCGCATCAGCCCCTATTCGAAGATGGACCTGCTGCCGCTGCTGCGCGCCTTCCAGCGCCTGCGCCGGGGCGGCACGGAGTTGGGCGGCGTCTGCCTGGTCCTGGCCGGGAGCCCCGACGAGGGCGCGTCGCTCCCCGGCACCCTGACCAACCTGGCGGCCAACATCGGCCTGCGCCTCGTGGTCGTGCGCTGCCCCGACGACGGGACCAAGAAGGCGCTCCTGGGCCGGGCCGACGTGGTCGTATCCCTGGCCGACAACCCGCAGGAGACCTTCGGCCTGACGCTCCTGGAGGCGGCGGCCGCAGGCAAGCCCGTCATCGCCTCGGACTACGACGGCTACCGGGACCTCGTGGTCCACGGCAAGACGGGGTTCCTGGTCCCCACGGCGGACAGCGGCGAGGTCGGCGACGTCTCGCTCCTGGCGCCGCTCCTGTACGACACGGCCTACCACCTCTGGCTGGCCCAGGACGTGGCGGTGGACGTGGGGGAGCTGGCCGCGAGCCTCGGCGTCATGCTGCGGCCGGAGGTCAGGGAGGAGATGGGGCGGACGGCCCGTGAGCATTCGGCGGCCTTCGACTGGCCGGCGGTCATCGGGCGCTACCTGGCGCTGTGGGAGAGGCTCGGGGCGGAACCGGCGCCCGCCCCGGGAGAGGGAGAGAGCCGCCATCCCCTGGCGCTGGACCATGGTCGGATTTTCCGCTCCTACCCGACGCGGCGGCTGTGGGACGAGGACATGCTGGAGATGACGGATCTGGGGCGGGCCGTGTACCGAGGCAAGGATTTTCCGGTGGTCTATGCGGGCGTTGAGGGCCGGGTCGACCTGGAACTCATGCGCATGGTGCTGGTCTGGACCCGGCACCCCGTGGATTGGGCGTCCCTGAGAGCCCGTGCCGATGGGCATCCGGCGGCGACGGCCACCGTAATGTGGATGCTGAAAGGCGATCTGCTGCGCCTTTCACCTGAGCGGTGAGCAACGCGGTCCGGAATCAATTCCCGGCGTTTTCCCGTCCGTATTTCTCGTAGTATCCCCGCGGTGTCAGCATCCTTCCATTGACGAGTCGCGTTGCGGAATTGCCCACGATGACCGTGGTCAGCATGTCCGCCCATTCGGGGTCGCAGGAGCCCAGGGTGGCGGTGCGCACCTCCTGGTCCGGCCGGTAGGCGTTGCGAACGAAGCCCACGGGCGTATCCGGGCCGCGCTGCGCCGCGATCATCTCCAGGGCCTGGGCCAGGTAGGAGCCGCGCTTGCGGGATTTGGGGTTGTAGAGGGCGATGACGAAGTCGCCCTCGGCCGCGCAGCGCACCCGGCGCATGATCAGCGGCAGCGGGGTCAGCAGGTCCGAGAGGGAGACGGCGCAGAAATCGTGCATGAGGGGTGCTCCCAGGAGAGCGGCCGCCGCGCACAGGGCCGGGATGCCGGGCACGATGTCCAACTCCACGGCGTCCAGGAGCCCTTCCCGTTCCAGATACTCCAGCACCAATCCTGCCATGCCGTAGACGCCGCTGTCTCCGGAACTGACCACCACCGTGTCCAGGCCCGACAGGGCGAAGTCCACGGCCTTGGCCGTGCGCTCCATCTCCTTCTTCATGGGGCTCGAAAACAGGGTCTTGCCTGCCAGCAGCTCCGGGTCCACCAGATCCATGTACCGGTCGTAGCCGACCACGGCCCCGGC
>JANJWV010000167.1 GCA_024709365.1 Desulfomicrobium sp.
TTCCCTCTCTACCTCTCACCCTTGCGGAAGGGAACCAGCAAGGCCTTGGGGTAGGCAGCTTTGCGGGACATGGCGATGAGGGCGAGGATGGAGCAGATATAGGGGAGCATGAGGTAGAATTGGTATGGGATGGCGGAGACGGATTGCTGTTGGACGCGCATCTGGATGGCGTCGAAGGCGGCGAAGAGGAGCGTGCCTAGGAGCGCCTTGCCTGGTTTCCAGGAGGAGAAGACGACAAGCGCGATGCAGATCCAGCCGCGTCCGTTGACCATGCCGATGTAGAAGGCGTCGAAGGCGGCGAGCGTCAGGAACGCGCCGCCCACGGCCATGAGGGCCGAGCCGGCCATGACCGCGCCGGTGCGCAAGGCCAGGACGGAGAGGCCCTGGGCTTCGGCGGCCAGCGGGTTTTCGCCGACCATGCGCAGGGCCAGGCCGAGGGGGGTGCGCAGCAGGACGTAGGCGGTGACGGCGACGAGAATGAAGGCCGTGAGCGTGAGGGCGGTCTGGCTGAAGAGGACCGGGCCGATGAAGGGCAGGGTGGAGAGCACGGGGATGTCCAGCGGCGCGAAGGGGACGATCTTGGGCGGCGTGGTGACCTGCGGCAGGATCATGCGGAAGGCGAAGGAGCTGAGGCTCGCGCCGAGCATGGTGATGCCCAGGCCCGTGACGTGCTGGGACAGGCCCAGGTGCACGGTGAAGACGGCGTGCAGGAGCCCGAGGGCAGCGCCGACGCAGGCGGCGAAGAGTACGCCGCCCCAGAGGGTGCCGCCGAGGTAGACCCAGGTCCAGCCGGACATGCAGCCTGCGGCCATGATGCCTTCGATGCCGAGGTTCAGGACCCCGGCGCGCTCGCAGATCAGTTCGCCCATGGTGCCGAAGATGAGCGGGGTGGCCATGCGCACGGTGGCCAGCCAGAATCCGGTTTCGAAGACGAGGGAAAGGATGTCCATGTTATTTCCAGCGTATGCGGTAGCGGGTCAGGAACATGGCCAAAAGGACCGTGAGCAGGCTCACGGCCGTGGTCACGTCGGCTATGTAGTTGGAGATGGCGATGGCCCGGCTCATGGAGTCGGCCCCGATGTAGATGATGGCGATGAACACGGCCGAGAGGACCACGCCCAGGGGGTGCAGGGCGGCGAGCATGGCCACGACAATGCCGGAGTAGCCGAAGCCGGGCGACAGATCGAGGGTCAGGTATCCTTTGACGCCGCACAGTTCGCTGACGCCGGCCATGGCCGCCAGGCCGCCGCTCAGGAGCGCGGTGCGGACGATGGTGGCTCCCACCGGCATCCCGGCGAAGGTGCTGGCCTTGAGGCTTGCGCCGACGGCGCGGATCTCGAAGCCCCAGACCGTGAAGCGCATCATCCACCACACAAGGCCCGCGCAGGCCAGGGCCAGGACGAAGCCCAGGTGCAGGCTCGACTTGGGCACGAGCACGGGCAGCATGGCGCTGTCGACGACGGGCGCGGCCTGGGGCCAGCCCATGGCCATGGGGTCCTTCCAGGGGCCGAAGACCAGCCAGTTGACGACCAGCAGGACCACGAAGTTGAGGAGCAGGGTGGTGACCACCTCGTCGGCCTTGAGCCGCGTCTTGAGCCAGGTCGGGATCAGCAGGAAGAGTCCTCCGGCCAGGGCGCCGGTCAGGAAGAGGAAGGGGATCATGAGCCAGGCGGGCAGGTCGATCATGCCCGTGCCGAGCCAGGTGGCCATGCAGGCCCCGACGTAGAACTGGCCTTCGCCGCCGATGTTCCAGAGCTTGGCCCGGAAGGCCACGGCCGCGGCCAGGCCGGTGAAGATCAGCGGCGTGGCGCGGGTCAGGGTCTCGGTCAGGGCGAAGGTCGAGCCCAGGGCGCCCTTGAGGAGCAGGCCCCAGGCGGCCAGAGGCGAAGCCCCGGCCCAGAGGATGAGCCCGGAGCAGATCGCCATGGCGGCGACGACGGCCAGGAGCGGCGCGCCGACCTGCCAGCCGAAGGCCACGGATTCGCGGGGTTCGAGTCTCATGCGGCACCCCGCTGGTCGAAAGTCTGACCGCTCATCATCAGGCCGAGCCTGGCCCGGTCCACGGTGGCCGTGTCCTCGGGCTCGGACAGACGCCCCTGGTACATGACCTGGATGCGGTCCGAGAGTTGGAAGAGCTCGTCCAGGTCCTCGGAGATGAGAACCACCCCGGCCCCGCGCCGGGCCGCGTCGAGGAGGTGCTGGTGCACGGCGGCCGTGGCCCCGACGTCGAGGCCCCAGGTCGGCTGGTTGGCGAGGATCAGGTGCGGGCCCTGGGACAGGACGCGGGCCAGGATGAGCTTCTGCATGTTGCCGCCCGAGAGTTTGCGTACCGGCGCATCCGGGCCGGCGCAGCGGATGTCGAAGACGTCCATGAGCTGCGCGGCGCGGGAGGCCAGGGCCTTGAAGTTGAGCATGCCGCGTTTGGAAAATCCGGGCAGGCGGTAGATCTCCGTGGACAGGTTCTCCATGACCGTCATGTCCGCCACGAGCCCCGTGCCGGTGCGGTCGTCGGGTACGCGGCCGACGCCTGCGCGGATCATGGCCGCCGGAGTGAGGCGCGTCACGGTCTGGCCGCGCAGAATGACATGGCCGCCGGTGGGCGCGACGATCCCGGACAGGAGGTCCGCCAGCAGAGCCTGGCCGTTGCCGGACACGCCGGCGATGCCGAGGATTTCGTGGGCGCGCACCGAGAGGCGCAGCTCATCGAGGTCCGGTCCGCGGTCCGGAGCGCTGGCGCGGACGCCGTCCAGAAAGAGGACTTCGTCTCCGGGCGGGTGCGGAGTGCGCGTGGCCTGGGGGATGCTCGCTCCGACCATGGCCTTGGCCAGCTCTTCGGCGGACGTCGCTTTCGTCGAAGTTTCAAGCACTACCCTGCCGTGGCGCAGGACCACGCAGCGGTCGCTGGCGGCCATGACCTCGCGCAGCTTGTGGGTGATGAAGATGACGGACAGTCCCTGGCTGACCAACTCGCGCAGGGTGGCGAAGAGGTGGTCGCTCTCCTGGGGGGTGAGCACGGCCGTGGGTTCGTCCAAAATGAGGATACGGGCGTCGCGGTACAGTACCTTCAGAATCTCGACGCGCTGCCGTTCGCCCACGGACAGGCCGCGCACCATTGCATGCGGGTTCACGTGCAGCCGGAAGCGTTCCATGAGCGAGCCCAGCTTGGCCAGGGCGCGGGCCGAGTTGCGCCGGAACCCCCACAGGGGCTCGGTGCCGAGCATGATGTTCTCGAGCACGGTCATGTTCCCGGCCAGGGTGAAGTGCTGGTGGACCATGCCCACGCCGGCCGCGAGCGCGGCCTTGGGCGAACCCGGCGGCAGGGGGCTGCCCTGCACTTCCACGGCACCCGCGTCTGCGACGTAGTGGCCGAAGAGGATGGACATGAGCGTGGTCTTTCCCGCCCCGTTCTCGCCCAGCAGGGCCAGCATCTCGCCGGCGTTCAGGGTCAGGGAGATGTCGTCGTTGGCCGCAAGGGGGCCGAAATGTTTGGTGATGCCGCGAAGCCGCAGCACGGGTGTATTGGACATGGTGAAAAAAGGGGCCGGAATGTTCCGGCCCCGGGGGTTTTAGAAGGTGGATTTGGGTTCGTTGTCGTTGATATCGACGACCATCTTGCCGGCCTTGATGGCTGCTTCGGTCTCGGCGACTTTGGCTTTGACGTCGGCGGGAATCTTGTCCTCGAACTCGTGGAAGGGGGCCAGGGATGCGCCGCCCTTGGCCATCATGGTCCATTCGCGGTAGTCCTCGGCGGCGAAAGTGCCGGCCTTGACCCGTTCGATGGCGTGGTTCAGGGCCGCTTCCATGTGCCACAGGGCCGAGGTCACGACCACGTCCTGGCCGTTCTCTTCCTTGTTCATGTCGTTGACGTTGCCGAAGGCGACGATGCCCTTCTCGCGGGCCGCGTCGACCACGCCGGAGCGCTCGGCATAGAGCACGTCCACGCCAGCCTCGACCTGGGCGTAGGCGAATTCCTTGGCTTTCGGCGGATCGTACCAGGAGCCGATGAAGGAGACCTTGAACTCCACTGCCGGGTTGGTCGCCTTGGCGCCGGCCATGAAGGCGTTGAAGAGGCGGTTGACCTCGCCGATGGGGTAGCCTCCGACCATGCCGATCTTGTTCGATTTGGTCATGGCCCCGGCGATCATGCCCATGAGGTAGCAGGGCTCGTGGATGTAGTTGTCGAACACGGAGAGGTTCTTGCCGTCGGGGCCGAAGGTGTCACCCATGAGGTAGGCCACGCTGGGGTAGTCCTTGGCCACCTTGCGCACGTCGCGGGAGATGCCGAAGGCCTCGCCGACGATGAGCTGCACGCCGGCCTCGGAGTATTCGCGCAGGACGCGGATGTAGTCGGTGTTGGACACCTTTTCGCTCCAGACGTACTCGATCTCGCCGGCCTCCTGGGCCTTCAGGAGCGCCTTGTGCAGGGTGGCGTCCCATTTCTGCTGGATGGGCTGGGTGTAGATGCCGGCGACCTTGATCTTGGCGGCCATGGCCGTGGAGCCGAGGAGAAGGGTCACGCCGAGCATGACCAGAAGCAGGGTGCGTTTCATGGAGTCCTCTCGTTTCATGGTTGATACAATGGGCCGGGCCTGAAACAGCAGCAAGCGTGCCAGTCGGTGCCGGCAGTCGCAGCGGGGGAAGTTTGCGGCCGTTCCGGATGACGGGCAGGGCTTTGCGTCATAAGGCTGATGCCCAATCAGACCAATTTTGTCCATAAAAAAAGGATATTGGAATTGTACGCATTGGCGGTCGGAGCCCACGGGCGGCGAGGCAAGAGTGCATTTCGAAGCGGGCGCGGAACAAGGCTGGACGGATGCTTGACTCAATTTGTAAAAATGCGGCGTCGGGAGATGACTCAAATGAAAAATCCGTCCGTTCTCGCCGAGCCCGCAACCAACCCTTGCAGGGAGCGGGTTCGGGCACGTAACGGAAGGGGACAGGCCGAGGTCTTTCTCGCCTGTTCAGAAAAGCTCAGCCCAGGGAGGCCCATGCTCAGGATTGTCCTTTGCGCAGTCGTCGTCATTGTTCTGCAGATCTCCGCCTATGCCGGCGAGGGGCGCCCCGAGCTACGTTCCATGGCCGGTCAGATGCTGCTGGTCGGTTTCCGGGGCGCGGAGCTGCCCGCAGATGCTTCCATCCTGCGGGACATCCGTGAGCATAATCTGGGCGGGGTCATTCTCTTCGACCGCGACGTGCAGTTGAAGTCAGCCGGGCGCAACATCCAGAGCCCCGCACAGGTCCGCGCCCTGACCGCACGGCTGCAGGCCGCGGCCAGGACTCCGCTCTTCATCGCCGTGGATCAGGAAGGCGGCAGGGTGCGCCGCCTGCGCGAGGAGGCGGCCTTCCCGTTCAGTCCGTCGGCCAGGGCCATGGGGCAGGGAACACCGGATGAGACATTGCGGGAGGGCGAGCGCACCGGGCTGCTGCTGGCGGATCTGGGCATCAACCTCGATTTCGCGCCCGTGGCCGACGTGGACGTGAACCCGGCCAGTCCGGCCATCGGGGCCCTGGAACGCAGCTTTTCCGCAGACCCGGAAGCCGTCGCGGCCCATGCCGGGGCCTTCAGCCGAGGCCTCCTGTCCCGGGGCGTGCTGCCCTGCCTCAAGCATTTCCCGGGGCACGGCAGCGCCATGGCCGACTCCCACCTCGGCCTGACGGACATCTCCCGGACCTGGAGCCCCGCGGAACTGATCCCCTACGAACGGCTGATCCCGCTTGGGGCCAGCCCCCTCGTCATGTGCGGGCATCTTTTCCTGGAGCGTTTCGACTCGGACCACCCGGCCACGCTGTCGCCCGCAGTGCTGACGGGACTCCTGCGCGAGCGGCTGGGCTTCACGGGCGTCATCGTGTCCGACGACATGCAGATGCGGGCCATCACGGCGCATTACGGGCTGGAGGAAGCCGTGCTGCGGGCCGTGGAGGCCGGGGTGGACATCCTGGTTTTCGGCAACAACCTGGACTACGACCCGGACATCGTGTCCAAGGCCGTCGACATCCTGGTCCGCGGCGTGGACAGCGGACGTCTGTCGCGCCAGCGCATCGAGGCCTCCTTCGACAGGATCGGCAAGGCCAAGGCGCTTCTGGCGGCGCCGCAAGGGGCGACAAACGGATTCGCGGGAGAGCGGTCATGAGTGGCGCGCATCGGACCCTGAAGGAGTTGCTGGCCAAGGCGTCGCCGCTGCGCTCGGGCGACGTCCTGGCCGGGGTGGCGGCGGCCACGGAGGAGGAGCGGGTGCTGGCCCAGATGGAGCTGGCCGGGGTCCCGCTTGAGCGGTTTCTGGAGGAGCACGTCGTCCCCTACGAGGAGGACGAGGTCACCCGGCTCATCATCGACACGCATGACAGGGACGCCTTCGCCCCGGTCCGCGGCCTGACCGTGGGCGAGTTCCGCGACTGGCTGCTGACCGACGTGGTCGACGGCGAAGTCCTGACCCGCCTGGCTCCGGGCGTGACCCCGGAGATGGCCGCGGCCGTGTCCAAGCTCATGCGCCTGCAGGATCTGGTGCTGGTGGCCTCCAAGTGCCGGGTCACGACCCGCTTCCGCAACACCATCGGTCTGCCGGGCACCTTCTCGGTCCGGCTGCAGCCCAACCACCCGACCGACGACCTCTTGGGCATCGCGGCCTCGACCCTGGACGGGCTGTGCTACGGCTGCGGCGACGCGGTCATCGGCGTCAACCCGGCCACGGACAGCCTGGACAACATCCGCCGCATCCTGGACATGCTGGACGGGCTCATCTCCCGGTACGCCATCCCGACCCAGAGCTGCGTGCTGACCCACGTGACCACGACCATGGAGGCCGTGGAGGCCGGCGCACCCGTGGATCTGTGCTTCCAGTCCATCGCCGGGACGCAGGGAGCCAACGCGAGCTTCGGCGTCAGCCTGTCCCTGCTGCAGGAGGCGCTGGAGGCCACGCGGTCCCTGTCGCGCGGCACGATGGGGGACAACGTCATGTATTTCGAGACCGGCCAGGGCAGCGCCCTCTCGGCCGGCGCCCACCACGGCGTGGACCAACAGACCCTGGAGGCCAGGGCCTACGCCGTGGCCCGCAGGTTCGAGCCGCTGCTGGTCAACACGGTGGTCGGGTTCATCGGACCCGAGTACCTGCTGAACGGCAAGCAGATCACCCGCGCCGGGCTGGAAGACCACTTCTGCGGCAAGCTCCTGGGCCTGCCCATGGGCGTGGACGTGTGCTACACCAACCACGCCGAGGCCGACCAGGACGACATGGACGCGCTGCTGACCCTGCTGGGCGCGGCGGGCTGCACCTTCGTCATGGGCGTGCCCGGGGCCGACGACATCATGCTCAACTACCAGTCCACGTCCTTTCACGACGCGGCCTACCTGCGCAGGCTCCTGGGCCGCAAACCAGCGCCGGAGTTCGCGGCCTGGCTGGAGTCGTCGGGCGTGATGGACGGGAACGGCCGGCTTCTGCCCATCGAAACGTCGAACCGGCTGCTGGGGTTGCCCGGCGCCGTCAGGGGGGCGTGATGAGCGGCCGGAATGAGGTACCCGTGACCGTCAGCCAGGACCCGTGGGCCGAACTGCGGCGCTTCACCGCGGCCCGCATCGCCGTGGGCCGCAGCGGGTCGAGCCTGCCCCTGGCGGAGAGCCTGGCCTTCCGGCTGGATCACGCGCGGGCGCGGGACGCGGTGCACGCGCCGTTCCGCCGGGCCGATCTGGCCGAGCGGCTGCGAACGGCCGGGATCGCCTGCGCGGAACTCGAATCCTGCGTGGCGGATCGCGGGGAATTCCTGACCCGCCCGGACAAGGGGCGGCGTTTGAGCGAGAGGTCCGTGAACGCGCTGCAAGGACTGGAGAAGGGTTGTGACATCTGCGTAGTCGTGGGCGACGGCCTTTCGGCCCGGGCCATCCACGAGAACGCCGAAGCCTTTATCCTGTCCTGCGCGTCCATGTTCGGGCAGGCCGGGCTGACTGTCTCGCCGGTCTGCCTGGTGGAGAACGCGCGGGTGGCCGTGGCCGACGAGATCGGCGAAATACTGCGGGCCCGGCTGTCGGTCATTCTCATCGGGGAACGGCCGGGCCTGTCCTCGCCCAACTCCATGGGCGTCTACCTGACCATGAACCCGCGCGTGGGCGCCACGGACGAGGCGCGCAACTGCATCTCCAACGTGCGCGAGGGCGGACTGAGCATCACGGAGGGCGTGCGCAAGCTCGGCTATCTCGTGGAAGAGGCCTTCAGGCTGGGGCTGAGCGGCGTGGGGCTCAAGGACAGAATGGCGGAGGGGTATCTGCCGTTCGGTTTGCCGGAATCGGCGATTACGGGCGCTGCGCGGAAAGACTGATGGAACGCGAGGGAATCAGGCCGCAGCGCCGGACCAGGGTTTGATCTTCTGCAGTTCGGTTTTGAGCGTGCGTTCCGCGACTTCGGTGTCATGCGCGGCCTGTGCGCGGAGCCAATAGCCCTTGGAGAGGCCGAAGAAACGGCACAGCCGCAGGTCGGTGTCCGCCGTGATGGCGCGCCGCCCCGCCACGATCTCGCTGATGCGTTGCGCAGGCACGTTAATCTCTTTGGCCAGACGGTACTGGCTCACGCCCATGGGCTTCAGGAATTCTTCCAGGAGGATTTCGCCGGGAGTGATGGGGGCTAACTGGGTCATTTTTCGCTCCGTTAGTGGTAATCCACTATTTCCACGTCTTCCGCTCCCGCATCGGTCCAGCGGAAGCAGATTCGCCATTGGCCGTTGATGCGGATGCTGTGCTGTCCTGCTCGGTCGCCTTTGAGGGCCTCCAGGCGATTGCCGGGCGGTATGCGCAGATCCTCCAGGCGGCCCGCGATTTCAAGCTGGCGAATCTTGCGCCGTGCGACCGCAGCGATATTCGAGAATCGACGACAATTGAGGCCGTGTGACAGCCTTTCGGTGAGGTCGCATTTGAAGGATATGATCACGGCGCAATAATGACGTTTCGCATGATTAACGTCAAGCGTGATTATTGCGCCGCGTTTCTCAGATGAACGGCACCAGCTCCACCAGGCAGCTCATGGTGTTGAAGGCCTGGAATGCCTCAACCACGTCGCTGCCGACGTAGCTGACCGTGAGGTCGTCCAGGCGCCTGGTGCGCGGGATCATGCTGGCGCGGTCGGCGCCCGAGGCCGTGGTGCAGCGCACGGTCAGCTCCACGTCCCCTTTCAGAACAAACGGCTCGACCTTGGGCGGGTTCTCCAGGGCCTCCCTGGCTGCGGCCTCGATGGACCGGCAGGTCCGGGCCGGGTGCTCGCAGACCGCGGCGTAGGCGCCGATGGCCTCCTTGACGGCCAGGGTGCGCACGCCGGGCAGCAGCGCTTCGGCCTCGCGGCAGGCGGCCAGATCGCCGGCCACGAAGGTCACGGGCACGCCGAAGTGTCCGGCCAGGGCGGCGTTCAGCCCGATCTCCCCGATCTTGACCCCGTTCAGGCGCACCTCCTGCAGGCGGCCGGTGAAGGTGTGCACGATACTCGCGTTCATGGTCCCGCCCATGGCGTGGTAGCCCACGAACATGGCCGCGGCGAAGGTCTCGTCGATGCCGTGCATCATGGACAGGGGCCGCGGCGAGCCCATGACCAGGCGGGCGCGTTCGTCGAGCTCCTCGGGCAGGAGATTGAGGCCGACGTTGTGCGAGTCGGACACGGTGACCTCCGTGGCCCCGGCCGCAAAGACGCCGCGGATGGCCGCGTTGACCTCGTTCGTCATCAGGCGCCGGGCCAGGGGGTATTCCCGGCCGTCCACGCGGGAGTGCTCGTGGCGGGCCACTCCGCCCACGCCTTCAATATCTGCGCTGATGTAGATTTTCATGGTTCGTTCCTATTTTCGGTTGTGAAGATGACAGACGACCTCGTGCCCGGGACCGAGAACGACCCTCGGCGGCTCCATGCTCGCGCAGTGCGGCAGCGCCTCGGGGCAGCGGGGGTGGAAGCGGCAGCCCGGAGGCAGGTCCACGGGGCTCGGCACGTCGCCGGTCAGGCGGGCCAGGTTTCGGCGCTGCGCCGGGTCGGGCACGGGGACCGAGGCCAGCAGGGCCCGCGTGTACGGGTGGGCCGGGGTCTCGAAAAGTCTTTCCGTGGGCGCGGTCTCGACGATGGCGCCCAGATACATGACCGCGATGCGCCGGCTGACGTGCCGGACCACGGTCAGGTCGTGGGAGATGAACAGATAGGCGTGGCCGCGTCTGGCCTGCAGGTCGGCCATGAGGTTCAGGATCTGGGCCTGGACCGAGACGTCCAGGGCGCTGGTCGGCTCGTCCATGACCACGAAGGCCGGGTCGGCCACCAGGGCGCGGGCCAGGCCTATGCGCTGGCGCTGGCCGCCCGAGAACTCGTGGGGGTAGCGGTCCAGGCATTCGGGTCCCATGCCGACCTCGGCCAGGCTGGCCGCGGCGCGCTCGCGAAGTTCGCCGCCCCTGGCCAGCCCGAGGATTTTGAGCGGCAGGGAGACGATGGTCCCCACGGTCATGCGCGGGTCCAGGGAACTCTGCGGGTCCTGGAAGACGACCTGCATGCGCGCCCTGGCCCGGGTCAGTTCCGCGCCCGTGAGACGCGTCACGTCGACGCCCTCGAAATGGACGGAGCCGCTGTCGGCGTCCAGCAGGCGCAGGATGAGGTTGCCCACGGTGCTCTTGCCGCTGCCGGACTCTCCAACCAGCCCCAGGGTCTCCCCCCGGTCCAGATGCAGGGACACCCGGTCCACGGCCTTGAGCCAGCGTTTCCTGCCTTCCAGGAATCCTCCGCCCATGGGGAAGGCCTTGCACAGATCCTGCACGCGGAGCAGTTCGTCGCTCATGGCAGCCCCCCCGACGTGAAAAGATGGCAGGCCACGCTGTGGTCCGGGGCCACGCGGACCATTTCCGGGGCGACATCGCTGCAGCCGCCGCCCTTGGCGTGCGGGCAGCGGGGGCGGAAGCGGCAGCCGGGAGGCGGTTCGATGGGGCTCGGGACGCTGCCGGGTATGGCGTACAGCTCGCCGCTCGAGACTCTGCCCGGGATGGAGGCGATGAGGCCCTGGGTGTAGGGGTGGGCCGGGCGGGCGAAGATGCTGCCCACATCGGCGATCTCGACCACCTGCCCGGCGTACATCACGGCCACGCGGTGGCAGAGCTGGGCGACCACTCCCATGTCGTGGGTGACGAAGAGGATGGACAGGCCCTGGCGCCCCGCCAGTTCGGCCAGGATGGCCAGGATCTGGCCCTGCACCGTCACGTCCAGGGCCGTGGTCGGCTCGTCGGCCAGGAGCAGGGCGGGGTTGCAGATCAGCGCCATGGCGATCATCACGCGCTGGCGCATACCCCCCGAGAGCTCGTGGGGAAAGGCCCGCAGCACGGAGCGGGGTTCGGGCAGGCGCACGGCGTCGAGCATCTCCAGGCAGGCATCCGTGGCCTCGGCCCGGCTCGCGCTACGGTGGGCGCGGACCACCTCGCGCATCTGGTTGCCCACGGTAAAGACGGGGTTGAGGCTGTTCATGGGCTCCTGAAAGATCATGGAGATGCGCTCGCCGCGCAGCCTGCGCATCTCGCCCTGGGGCAGCCGCAACAGGTCGCGGCCCTCGAAGAGGATTTGGCCGCCGTCGATGCTTCCGGGCGGGGTGGGGATGATGCGCAGGACCGAGCGCGAGAGCACGGACTTGCCGCAGCCGGATTCGCCCACCAGGCCCATGATTTCGCCCTGGTTCACGGTCAGGGAGGCCTTCTCCAGGACGCGCGCCCGGCCCTGGTAGGTGTCGAAGCTGACCGAGAGGTCGCGGATGTCGAGCAGCGGGGCGTTCATCGTCTGATCCTCGGGTCCAGGACGTCGCGCAGGGCGTCGCCGAAGATGTTGAAGCCGATGACCGTGAAAAGGATGAACAGGCCCGGGAAGGTCGCGTACCACCACTGGTCCATGAGGAACTTGCGGCCCGAGGCGATCATGGCCCCCCACTCCGGGGTCGGCGGCTGGGCGCCCAGGCCGATGAAGGACAGGGACGCGGCGATGAGGATGGCGTCGCCCAGGGTCAGGGTGGCCAGGACGATGGCCGAATTCAGGCAGTTGGGCAGGATGTGGCGGCGGATGATGAAGCCGTGCCCGGCCCCGGCCACGCGGCTGGCGGCGACGAAGGGCAGCTCGCGCACAACCAGGGCCTCGCCGCGCACCAGGCGCGCGAACTTGGGGATCATGACGAAGGCCGTGGCCAGGATGGCGTTGACCAGGCTCGGCCCCATGGCCGCGGCCAGGGCCAGTGCCAGGATGAGCGACGGGAAGGACAGGATGACGTCCATGAGCCGCATGATGACGTTGTCGATCTTCCCCCCGAAATAGCCCGACGTTGCCCCGATGAGCGCCCCCGTGACCCCGGCCACGGTGATGACCAGAAGGCCGATGGACAGGGAGATGCGCGCCCCGAAGAGCACGCGCGAGAAGATGTCGCGGCCGAGCTCGTCCGTGCCGAAAAGGTGGGCCGCGCCGGGTGCCATGAGGCGCTCGCCCAGGGACAGCTTGACCGGGTCGTGCGGGGCCAGGAGCGGCGCGCCCACGGCCAGCAGCACCATGGCCGCGATGACGACGCCGCCCATGACGGCCGAGGGGTTGCGCGACAGGATCTTCAGGGTCAGCTGCAGTTCGCGCAAAAACGGGTGTGCGGCCACGGTCGTCCCCTAGTAGCGGATGCGCGGGTTGAGGAATGCGTAGAGCACGTCCACCCCGAGGTTGATGACCACGTAGGCCGTGCTGGCCAGCAGGGTGAAGCCCATGATGGCCGGGAAATCGAGTGAGTTGATGGAGTCCACCACGTATTTGCCCATGCCGGGCCAGGCGAAGATGGTTTCCGTCAGGATGGCCCCGCCCAGCAGTTCGCCCAGGGACAGTCCGGCGATGGTCACCGTGGGGATGAGCGAGTTCTTGAAGGCGTGCTTGAACACGACCCGTGCCGCGGACAGCCCGTTGGCCCTGGCCGTGGTGATGTAGTCCTGGCCCAGGACCGCGATCATGGACGAGCGCACGATGCGCGTGATGACCGCCAGGTACACGTACGACAGGCAGAAGGCCGGCAGGATCAGGTGGCTCAGGACTTCCTTCAGCAGGGCCCAGTCCCGCGCCAGGACGGCGTCGATGACGTAGAGCCCCGTCACGGCGGCCGGCGGCGAACTGGTGATGTCCAGGCGTCCCGAACCCGGCAGCCAGCCCAGGTTGCGGTAGAAGAGCAGCAGCAGCATGAGCCCCAGCCAGAAGACCGGGGTGGATACGCCGATGACCGAGAAGACGCGTGCGACATGGTCGGCCAGGCGGTTGCGCCGCACGGCGGCCAGGATTCCCAGGGGGATGCCCACGGCCAGGCAGAGGACGAGGCTGGCCAGGGTCAGTTCCAGGGTGGCCGGGAAGAAGTCGGCCAGGTCCTTGGTCACGGGCCGGTGGTTGCGGATGGACTGTCCCAGGTCGCCCTGCAGGAGGCCCGTCATGTAGCGCACGTACTGCACGGGCAGGGGGCGGTCCAGACCGTGCTCCTTGCGGATGGCCTCCACGGCCTCCTTGCTGGCCTTGGGCCCGACGATGATGCGGGCCGGGTCTCCGGGGATGGCATGGGAGATCAGAAACGTCAGGATGCTCACCCCGATGAGCACCGGGATGGCGGCCAGGACGCGCTTGATGATGTAGGCGAGTATGCGCATTCGGTCCAAAGTGTCCCGGCCGGGCGCTGGGCCCGGCCGGGGAAGACGTCTATTTCTTCGAGATGGCCTCGAAGTTGTACATGGATTCGAGCATGGGGTTGAACACGTAGCCCTGCACATTGGCCCGCAGGGGCACGATGGTCTGGATCTGGTACAGGAAGATGTAGGGCGCGTCCTGCATGATGATGTCCTGGGCCTCGCCGTAGAGCTTCTTGCGTTCCTCGACCACGGAAGACACTTCGGCCTTGCGGACCAGTTCGTCAACCTTGTCGTTCTTGTAGAAGCTGCGGTTGCCGGGCAGGCCGGCCTTGGCCGAATCGAACCAGAAGTTCATGAACATGTAGGGGTCGGCGAAGTCCGGGCTCCAGGCGCCCAGGCACAGCTCGAAGTCGCCCTTGTCGATCTTGTCGCGCAGGGTCGGGTTGGCCATGAGTTCCAGGTTCAGCTTCACGCCGATCTCGGCCAGGTTGGCCTGCATGACCAGGGCGATCTGCTCCCAGGTGGCGCGCCGCTCGGAGTAGATGAGCGTCAGTTCCAGGTTCTCGGCGCCGGCGGCCTTGAGCAGTTCCTTGGCCTTGGCCGTGTCCTTGGTGTACTGGAAGACGTCCTTGCGGTGTCCCCACATGCCGTCGGGGATGGGGCCGCGCATCTGCACGCCGTTGCCCTGCAGGACGTGGTCGATGATGCCCTGGTAGTCCACGGCGTAGGACAGGGCCTGACGCACGGCCGGATCCTTCAGCTTCTCGTTCTGGCAGTTGACGTAGACGTACTCGACCATCTGCGAGGGGAAGCGGTTGACGACGACGTCCTTGTTCTTTTCCAGGGCCGGGATCTGGTCGATGAGGATGTTCTCGGCGATGTCCACGTCGCCCTGTTCCAGGGCCATGCGGCGGTCGGCGGACTCGGCCATGAAGCGGATGATGACCTTCTTCAGCTTGGGCGCGCCGCCCCAGTAGTTCGGCTTGGCTTCGAGCACGCAGCGCTGGCCGCGGGTCCACTCCACGATCCTGAAGGGGCCGCTGCCGTCGACGTTCTCGGCCAGGAAGGCCTGGGCCTTGTCGTCGTTCACGGCCTTGCCCGCGACCTTGGGATTGATGATCGACGCGCCGTCTGTGGCCAGGGTCTGCAGGAAGGGGCCGTAGGGGTTCTTCAGCGTGATTTCGAGGGTGTAGTCGTCGACCACGGCCATGGAGGCGATGGCCGTCAGGTTGTCGGCCGGGCCCTTGCCGATGGCGATGGTGCGGTCGAAGGAGTAGCGCACGGCCTCGGCGTTCAGCGGGGAGCCGTCGTCGAAGGCGATGCCCTTGCGGATCTTGAAGGTCCACTTCAGCCCGTCGGCGGACACGGTCCATGACTCGGCGGCCATGGGCTCAACCTCGGTCAGGCCGACCCCGTCCTTGACCTTGTACTTCACCAGGCGGTCGTAGCAGGGGTAGATCTGCCGCCAGTCGTAGTTGTCGCTCGACACGCCGGGATCCAGGGTGTGGATGTCCGAGGATACGCCCACGACGAGCGTGTCCTTGTCCGCGGCCATGGCTGCGGGGGCCAAGGCTGTGATCAGCAGCAGAAGGCAAAGTGTCCAGATGCGCATGCTTCGATACCTCCATACATGAGTGGGTGGAATGACGAGGCCACGGACTGCGAGTAGCACCGGACGGTAAGCACTGTAAAGCGTCCGTCTTTTTATACTTATTGGGAATTGTTGTGTGCAAACGAAATTGTACGATGTCGTTCGGATACGAGCAGTATGTCTTGCAGGATGCCGCGGCGTGCTTGCGGCCCGGCGCAGCCTGCCGTAGCGTGCCCGCATGAACGCCTTCACCCTTCACCCCACCCTGGCCGAGGACTGCCACCTCCTTGGGAGTTGGCGGGATATCCGCCTCCTGCTGCACCGCGACGCCCACGTGTGCTGGATCATCCTGGTGCCCGAAACTGAGGCCACCGAGTGGCACGAACTGTCGGCTGACCTGCGTGAGCGCCTCTCGGAGGCGTCCTCGGCCATCTCGTCCATGCTCAAGGCGGAACTGGCCTGCGACAAGGTCAACATCGCCGCCATCGGCAACCTGGTGCCGCAGTTCCATTTTCACGTCATCGGCCGCCGGAGGAGCGACCCGTACTGGCCCGGCGTGGTTTGGGGACGGGTCGCGCCGGGGTGCGTGTACGAGGAAGGAGAGGTTGAGGGATTGCGGGACGGGACGCTGGCGGTTCTTGCGCGCTTGGCGGGGGAGTGAGCGGCTGTGCCGCGGGAGATTGAGAATCAGTCCTCTGCGGGGCGCACGCCCCCGGGCCATGACTATCCCGCGTGGCGCGCTTGGGTGCGGGCCGCGCGGCTGCCTTCGCAGATGTACATCTTCTGGCCCCTGCTTCTGGGACAGGCCCTTGCCATGGGCCACGGATTCTCCTGGGAGATCGTCATTGTCTGCCATGTCTACGGCCTGGCCAGCCAACTCTATATCGTCTTCGCCAACGACCTGGCCGACATGGACACGGACCGCAGAAACTTCACCTTCACGCTGTTCTCGGGTGGCTCACGGGTCCTTGTGGAAGGCCTTCTGTCGAGGCCGCAGCTGGTTCGTGCGGCCGTTCTCTGCGCAGCCCTCTCGGCTCTGGCCGGGGTGTGGCTGGGGATTCGGCACCACATCTGGCTGCCCCTGCCGCTGATCCTTTTCGGGTTGGCCCTGCTGTGGGCCTACAGCTATCCGCCCCTGCGCCTGTCCTATCGGGGCGGCGGCGAGTACCTGCAGATGGTCGGAGTCGGGCTCGTTTTGCCCATGATCGGTTTCAGCGCCCACGCCGGGACCCTCGCCGGGATGCCCTGGTCGCTTATGCCGCTCATGCTCGCCCTGTCCCTGTCCTGCGCCCTGGCCACGGCCCTGCCCGACGAACCCTCCGACCGGGCCGACGGCAAACGCACCCATGCCGTGCGCTACGGCCTCGCGGGCAGTTTCCGTTCCATCCTGTGGCTGAACTCCCTGGCCCTGGCCTGGCTCGTGATCGTGCCGCTGCCTGGGACGACGCTTTCCTCAAGGGCCCTGCCGGCCCTGCCGTGCCTGGCGCTTCTGCTGGCAAGCATGCGCCTGGCGGCCGCCCGTCCGGGCGAGCGTGGCATGCTCCTCTTCGTGTCCGCGCAGGTGGCCTTTTCTCTGACGCCCATGATCGGCCTGACGGTCCTGTACCTGATTTCCTGACTCCGCCTCACTCCTGCGGGTCCAGCAGCACCTCGCCCCGGAATCCGTCCACGAGCACGGCCTGACCGTCCCTGATTCGCGCCGTGGCATCGTCAACCCCCGTGACGCAGGGGATGCCGTACTCGCGGGCGATGATGGCGCCGTGGACGAGCATGCCGCCGCGCCGTTCAACGATCCCCGCGGCCAGGGGCGCCACGAAGGTCATGT
>JANJWV010000191.1 GCA_024709365.1 Desulfomicrobium sp.
CTCGCTGCGGGTCGTGGTCAGGATGACGTCCCAGAAGACCATGCACTGCTCGGGGTCCAGAGCGGCGAGCTCCGGGATGTCGCGGGTGTGCATGATGACGTGGTGTTCGCCCATCTCGCACAGCTCTTCGAGCAGCGCGGCAGGGTTGGTGCCGGTCAGGAAGATGTTGCGCGCCGGGACGAAGCGGATGCGCCAGGCGGCCAGTTCCGGGGCCTTGTCGCAGCAGGGGGGCTCTTCGGCCTGCGGGGCCGCCTGGGACTCCTCCGTGGCCGGGGAGAGGGCCTTGAGGCCGACGATGACCTCCCTGGCCCTGGCCTCGCCGCCCTGGTCCTCGCCTTCGAGCATGGCCAGGATGTGGTCCCTGGCCAGGAGCGTCAGGTCCAGGAGCTCCTTGGACACGGCGATCTGCCCGTTGCGGGCCAGGTCGAAGACCGTCTCGACCTCATGGGTGAAGGAGGCGATGTCCTCGAAGCCGAACATGGCGCCCGAACCCTTGATGGTGTGCATGGCCCGGAAGACCCTGTTGACGACTTCCGAGTTTTTCGGGTCCTCCTCCAGTTCGAGGAGGGAGGACTCCAGCTCGCCGAGCAGTTCGAAGGCCTCTTCCCGGAAAGCCTGCCGGTTCAGTTCTTCTCTGGACATGGGCGATCCTTGGATCAGGTTGTTGTCAGCGCAGCAGTTTCTTGGCCACGGCCAGGAGCTGATCCGGCTTGAAGGGCTTGACGATCCAGCCCGTGGCGCCGGCGGCCTTGCCCTGCTCCTTCTTGTCGGCCTGGGATTCCGTGGTCAGCATGACGATGGGCACGAACTTGTATTGGGCCTTGGCCCGCACGTTGCGGATGAATTCGATGCCGTCCATGTTGGGCATGTTGAGGTCCGTGACGATCATGTCCACGGGTCCGGTCAGTTTGGCCAGGGCGTCCTTGCCGTCGCAGGCCTCGATGACCGAGTAGCCGGCGTCCTTGAGGGTCAGGCTGACCATCTGTCGGACGCTGGCCGAGTCGTCCACCGTCATTATTGTCTTGCTCATACGTGTTCCTCGATTCGGGTCGATATTTCCTTGATCAGGCTGTCCGCGCCCACGCTCGCCGCGAGTTCGACGAGGCCGTCGGGCAGCGGCAGGAAGCCGATGGGCCGGGACTGGTCCTTCAGCAGGGCGTGGAGCATCTGGACGAAGGACAGGTCGAACCTGTCCGCCCCCCTGAGGTCCAGGCGGAAGGGTTCCGGCGCGGCCAGCCGGGCCATGAGCGCCGCATGAATCTGCGTGGCGTGTTCCAGGGTCAGGCTGCCGTCGAGTCTGAGGACCGGATGATCCGGGGTGCCTTGGATGGTGCTCGCGAACATGGGGGCTCCTTCGGGTTAGAAAAGTTCCACGTTGTCGCCGAAATCCTCTTCGGGTTCGGCGGTCTTCCCGGCCTCCCGGGGGGCCTTTTCGGGTTCCGGCGCATCGAAGAGCTCGACGTTGTCGTCCCCAAAGAGTTCGACATTGTCGTCCCCGAAGAGTTCGACGCCGTCGTCTCCGAAGAGCTCCGCGTCGTCGTCCGCCGCATGGTGCCCGAGCACCGCGAGGTGCACGAGGCGCTCGCTGTCCATGGTGTAGCGGGACAGCTGCTCCTTGAGCTTTTCGGGCTGGCGGGCGGCGTCGAGTTCCGGGCCGAAAGGGGTGAAGCCGCGTTCGAGCTCCAGGACGCCCTTTTCCAGTTCCTGCAGCTGGCTCGAGACCGCTTCGTGGAAATGGATGGAGGCGGTCAGGGTGCGGATCTGGACGATGAGCTCCCGGCCGAGACCGGAGAGGTGGCCGATGTCGCGTCCGAGTTCCGCGTCCAGGGAGGCCAGGTGGTCCAGGACGGCTTCGAAGCGGTCCTGGATGCCGCCGACGAGTTCGGTCACGTCCGAGGAGCGTGCCAGTTCCGACAGCCGGTCGGCCAGGGTGGAGATGCGGTTCAGGATCGTGGCCACCTCGCCCGTGCGGGTCCGCGCCTCCACAGAGAGATTCTGGATTTCCATGGCGATGACGCCGAGCGTGCGGCCCAGGTCGCCGGTGTGGGCCGCCTTGACGCGGGCATTGAGGGCGATGAGCTCGATTTCGGCCCCGATGTCCTCGATGCCGTGCACGAAGGAACTGACCGTGGAGATGGTCTCGGCCATGCCGGACATGGTCCTGGACATGTCCGCCACATGGGCGCTCGAGGTGCGCATGGCGTCCATGACCTGGGCGATCTGCCTGCGGATGGAGTCGAGGACCGACGGGCCTCCCTGGTCGGAGTAGGCCACGGCGGCGATCCTGTCGCCAAGCCCGCGGGTGTTGTCGGCGATGGACTCCAGGTTGCTGATGAACTCCTCCACGGCCTGTCGGAACATCTCCTCGGCCTGGCGCAGCAGCGGGGCCTGCAGCCGCAGGACGTCGCGCACCCAGGCTCCAAGCCCAGCCATGTCGCCGTCCTCGGCAAGGCCGCGGATTTCGCTCTCGGCCTGGGCCAGGATCTCCTCCACGTGCTCGACCTGCTGGCGGGTGATGTCGTGGAACTGCACCGAGGCGATGACGTGTCCCATGCTCTCGGTCACCTGGCGCGAGCCCTTGGCCAGGTCCACGACCAGGGCCGCGGAATCCGTGCGCATGGTCTCCAGTTCGGCGATGCCCGAGAAAAGCTGCGCGAACATGTCCCTGACGTTCTTTTCCTGCACGGAAATCTGCTTCCTGCTGCGGTCCAGGGACGAGGCGACCTGGTTCATGAGCAGGGTCGAGTGTTCGCCGATCTTGGCCGTGTGCTCGTCGATGACGTTGCCCAAGGCCTTCACGTCGTCGGCCAGGGTGGTGAAGCCCGAGCCGGAGGCGCCGAGACGGGCGCTTTCGATGCGCGTCGTGATCTCCAGGACCTTGAGGGTCCGCACCAGGGGGGTGAAGCGGGCCATGGCCTGGTCCAGGGTGCGGATGAGCCCCTGGACCTCGGTCATGCCCTGCAGCTGCTCCGTCGCGGAAACCGAGGAGAACACGGCCCTGGCGTCGGCCGTGTGCTTTTCGAGTTCCGCGATGGCCGCCTGGAGGGCGCCTTCGCCCACGGACGAGGCCATCTTCGTGGCCGTGGAGGAGAAGGTGTTCGCCTGGGAGTTGATGCCGAAGACGGTGGTTCCCAGCCGAAGAAAGTCATCCTCCCGGTCCTTGATCACGCTGGACAGGCGGGGCAGCAGCGCGGGCAGGCTGCGGGCGCATTCCTTCAGCACGGGGCCGAGGTCGTTGCGCGGGGGTGCTGTTTCGTTCGACATGAACCGATCCTTTTCATGAAGCGGGCCGGGCCGCAAGGGCCGGCCCGCAGTGTTTCAGTCGGGAGCGTTGTCCGCCTCTTCCCGGCTTTCGAGCATTTGCAGTTCCTCGGGCGAGAAGACCTTTCCGATGTCGAGGATCATGATGAATTCCTCGTTCTGCTTGCCCATGCCCTTGATGAAGTCGGCGCGGATGGACGTGCCCATGCGCGGCGGCGGGTTGATCTGGTCGCTGCCCATCTCGAAGACTTCGCGCACGGAGTCCACGATGGCCCCCATGTGGCTCTTCTCGCCTTCGACCTCCGCGTCGACGATAATGATGCAGGTGTTCACCGTGTCCTTGACCCGGGGCATGTCGAACTTGATGCGCAGGTCCACCACCGGCACGGCGTGGCCGCGCAGGTTGATGACCCCGCGCATGAAGGGCGGCGTCTTTGGGATGCGGGTCACGGGCACGAGTTCGATGACCTCGCGCACGGCCCCCGTCTCCAGGGCGAAGACCTCCTCGCCCAGGCCGAAGGTCAGATATTGCTGCGTCGTGTTGTCGCTCATGAGGTACCTCGGCCCTGGTTAGAAGCGTTCGAATTCGTCGTCCTCGTCGTCGCGTCCCATGTCCAAAGCCAGGCCGGC
>JANJWV010000211.1 GCA_024709365.1 Desulfomicrobium sp.
CCGCCCGTGGCGTCCAGGAACTGGCGCATCTGGCCGGTCATGTTGCCGAAGCGGGTGGGCGTGCCGAAGAGCACGGCGTCGGCCTGGCCCAGCTCATCCACCGTGGCCACGGGCACGTCGGCCTGGGCCCGGGCCTCGTCGAGGGCGCCCATCTTGGCCAGCACCTCGTCGCTCAGGGTTTCGGGGACGCGGCGCAGGGCCACCTCCACGCCGGGGATTGCGGAAGCGGCTTCGGCGGCTGCCTTGGCCATGGTCCGGATGTGTCCGTATGCGGAATGATAGACGATGAGCATCTTCATGGCGTTCTCCTTGTTTGGCCGATCCGGCCAGCGGTGGCTGTTGTCATCAGCCTAGAAACATAGGGCCTATCGGGTCGCCGTCAAGGATGTCCGCCAAAATGCCGGACCGACCGTCGGGACTGGACGGCCTTGCAGGCGACCTGTGCGGCAGCCGTCATCGCCCGAGGCTTTTCTCCCATTCCTTCTGCTGCGCTCTCGTTTCGGGCCAGGTGGCGTTGTCCGAGAACCCGTGCGGGGCGTCGGGACGGACGGCGATGATCCGCTCCTGTCCGAACCGGGTGACGGCGACCTCCACCTCGCCTTCGCTCCTGCGGGCCTTGGGCGAGAAGGAGGCCAGGCAGGCCGCGGCCGCGGCCAGGATATCCTCGGGCCAGTCCCGGCCGGGGACGGGGCAGCCCACGGCGTGGGGGCCCGGGAAATTCTTGAGCACGAAGACGTAATGCTCGGGCCGCACCAGTTTCAGGAGCTTCTCGTTGTCCTTGTGCTCCCGGCCCATGGCCAGCCAGTGGCCGCCGTCGCGCCAGAGCTGGCGGCCGACATTGGCCAGGTCGAAATAGTGGGCCAGAGGCCGGGGAAAGGCGCGCAGGATGGGCCAGTAGCGCCGGGCCGATTCCCGTTCGCCCAGGCGGCAGCCGCCGGCCTGGGTCGGGATGGTCGTCACGCCCAGGGTCCTGGCCAGGTCGTACTGCCCTTTCCGCCCGCGGCCCACCAGGGACGGGAGCTTGGAACGGTCGACGAGGCCCGACTCCTCCATGGGCGTGGGCTGGAGCACGCCCGCGCTCAAGGGGCGCAGCAGCACGTCGCGCACGTCGGCGTCGTTGCGGATGATGTTCAGCGTGTCGGCGCGCTGAGACATGGGGCGCTGCCCGAGGACCTCGCCGGAGATGATGAACTTCGCGCCGTATGCCGGCAGCAGTTCCTTGGCCCGTCGCAGCATGAGGATCTTGCAGTCCACGCAGGGGTTAAGGACCTTGCCGAAGCCGTGGGGCGGTAAGGCGGCCATGAGGTCGACGAACTCCTGGCCGACGTCGATGACCTCCACCGGGATGCCGTATTCGCTCTCCCAGAAGTCCTTTTTCTCGGGCTTGCCGAAAAAGGGGCTGACGAAGTGCAGGCCCAGGACCCTGTGCCCGTGGCTCTGCAGGAGCTTGGTGGCCAGGATGCTGTCCAGGCCGCCGGAAAAGAGGGACAGTGCGTCGAATGATTCTGTGGTCATGTTCATGGAAATAATCGTTGCGGGCAGGCCGGGCAAGGAAGCGCCGCCCTTGTTGGACCGGATGTCGGCGGAAATGTCGGGCTGAGCAAAACGGAAAGGGCTTGAATGTTTCCATCCAAGCCCTTGATCTCTTTGGTAGCGGGGGCAGGATTTGAACCTACGGCCTTCGGGTTATGAGCCCGACGAGCTACCATGCTGCTCCACCCCGCGTCATGTGAGAAGAGCTTTCTATGCAGGTTTACAAGGCTTGTCAAATGCTATAATCACTTTTTTTCGTATGCAGAACAACATTGATAAAATTTCATTGATAATTCCGGTATATAACGAAGAAGAAAATCTTCGGGATCTGTACCGGGAGATCACGCGAAGCCTGTCGGGGCTGGCCTGCGGGTGGGAGATGGTGCTGGTCGACGACGGCAGCTCCGACGCGAGCCTGTCCGTCATCCGCGAGCTGGCCGCCGCCGATCCCCGTGTGCGATACATCTCTTTCGCCAGGAACTGCGGGCAGTCCGCCGCCTTTGCCGCGGGTTTCCGCTTTGCCGGCGGCGATGCTGTCGTGACCCTCGACGCGGACCTGCAGAACGACCCCGCCGACATCCCGGCCATGCTCAAGGTCTATGAGCAGGGAGCGGACATGGTCATCGGCTGGCGGGCCAGGCGTCAGGACACTCTGGTCAAGCGCTGGGCCTCCCGGTTCGCCAACTGGGTGCGCAACAGGGTCAGCCGGGAAACCGTGCGCGACACGGGCTGCTCCCTCAAGGTCATGCGTACGGAAATGGTCCGCTCCATCCCCATGTTCACCGGCATGCACCGCTTCCTGCCGACGCTCATGAAGCTGGAGGGCGCGAAGGTGGCCGAGGTGCCCGTCAATCACCGTCCCAGGAGCAAAGGCGTATCGAAGTACGGGATCTGGGACCGGGCCTGGGCCTCGGCGTACGACCTCCTGGCCGTGCGCTGGATGCAGAAGCGCCACATCGGCTACGTTGTCGCCGACACGAATCTGAAATGAACCCCGGCCCGTCCGGGCAAGGCCGCCGTCCGCGCGCCCCCGCCGCAGGGGCGTTTGCGGGGGTTTGCGGAATACGGCGCCCAAGAGCCACCGGTGTGAAATGGTATTTTAGAACGAGTGGTGGCGGCTGGCCCAAGGGGTTATGGGGCCGGC
>JANJWV010000221.1 GCA_024709365.1 Desulfomicrobium sp.
GTGCCCGAGAGGCCCATGGCAATGCCGATGTCGGCCTTCTTGATGGCCGGGGCGTCGTTGACGCCGTCGCCGGTGACGGCCACCACGTGCCCCGCCCGCTGCAGGGCCGAGACGATGCGCAGCTTGTGCTCCGGGGCGGCGCGGGCGAAGACGACCTCCCCGCTCAGGGCTTCGTCCAGGGCCCCTTCGTCCATGGAGTCGAGGTCCGCGCCGCTGACGATGCGCGCCCGCCCGTCGCCGATGATGCCGATGCGGCGCGCCACGCTCTCGGCCGTCAGGCCGTAGTCCCCGGTGATCATGACGATGCGGATGCCCGCCCGCCGACATGTGGTCACGGCATCCTGCACCTCGGGCCGGGGCGGGTCCATCATGGCCACGAGGCCCAGAAAGGTCATGTCCGCCTCGATGTCTTCCACCGGCAGCCGGCCAAGCCCGACACCGGCAAGCCCCGGGCCGCGCTCGACCCGCCTGGCCACGGCCAGGACGCGCAGGCCCGAACGGGCGAAGCCGTCGCCCGCGGCCATGATGCGGGCACGTGCAGGCTCGTCCAGGGGCCGCTCTACACCGTCCGCGAGCATCCGGGTGCAAAGCTCCAGCACCTCCCGCAACGCGCCCTTGGCATGGATCAGGCTCTCGCCGTCGCCGCGATGCACGGTGCTCATGCGGCGGCGCCTGGAGTCGAAGGGCAGTTCGCGCAGCCTGGGCGTGGCGCGCTCCTCGGCAACCAGGTCGATGCCCGCCTTCAGGGCCGCCACCCGCAGGGCCGCCTCCGTCGGGTCCCCGATGACCGTCCAGCGGGAGCGGCCGTCGCCGGGCGGCTGCAGGCGGGCGTTGTTGCACAGCCCGGCGGAAACCAGCAGCGCGTGCAGCCCGCCGCCGCGGGTGGCCTCCACCGCTTCGCCGCCGCGCCATACGCTGCCGTCCGGGGCGTACCCCGCGCCTGTGACGCGCAGGCCGTCGCCCTCCGGGACATCTGGCAGCCAGATCTCCCGCACCGTCATCTCGTTCTGGGTCAGGGTCCCGGTCTTGTCCGTGCAGATGACCGAGGCGCAGCCCAGGGTCTCCACGGCCGAGAGGCGCTTGACCAGGGCGTTGCGGCCGGCCATGCGCTGCACGCCCATGGCCAGGGACAGGGTCACGGTCGGCAGCAGCCCCTCGGGCACGAAGGCGACGATCATGCCCATCCCGAACACGAGTCCTTCGGCCCAGTTCATGCCGGCCAAAAGGACGGACAGGAGAAAGAACACGCACCCCGAGCAGACGGCGATGACCGTCACGACCCGCGTGACCCGGCGCATCTCCCTCTGCAGGGGGCAGAGCTCTTCGGCGATGCCCTGGGTGAAGCCGGCGATCTTCCCGAACTCGGTATCCATGCCCGTGGCGAAGACCACGCCCCGGCCCGTGCCCGAGACCACGCTCGTCCCGGCGAAAGCGACGTTCGGAATCTCCAGCCGCGACATGCCCCGTATCGCAACCTCCCCGTGGGTCTTGAGGACGCTGCGGGATTCGCCGGTCAGGGTCGACTGGTCCAGGCGCAGGTCGGCGGACTCCACGAGCCGCGCGTCGGCGCAGACCCGGCAGCCCTCGGCAAACACCAGGACATCACCCGGCACAAGGGTGGCGGCGTCGACCATCCGGACCGCGCCGTCCCGCACCACGCTCGCCTTCTCGTCGAGAAGGCGGCGCATGGCCTCGGTGGCCTTCTCGGCCTTGTATTCCTGCCAGAAGCTGAACGCCCCGTTGATGACGTTCACGGCCCAGATGGAGAAGGCGAGCTGCGGCATGCGGGCCAAGATGGCGACGAAGCCGGCGATCCAGAGGAGCATGGCCATGAGGTGCGTGAAGTTGGCCAGAAACTTGAGCGGCAGGGACGTGTTGCGGGCCACGGCGATGGTGTTGGGGCCGAAGCGGCCCAGGCGCGCCGCGGCTTCCCGCGTGCTCAGACCGTCGGGACCGCTGCCCAGGGCTCGGCAGACCTCAGCGGCCGGCAACGTTTCGAGGGACGCCGTCTGATCGGGAACATCGTGCTGACCCATGAAGACCCGCCCATGCCCGCGGGAGGGGGACACGTTCTTTTCCACCCGCACCGGAGGCCTGGGTCCGACATCACCCGCAACCCCGACGATCCGAAACGTGCCTTCTCATACCAGAAAACCGCTCCGAACGTCCAACGAAACGCCCTCGATCCTGCGACATATCAAAACGCGTACGGCCAACCATCCATACCTACGGAGTAGCCTTTACACCCTGCTGTACATTTACTAGCCTCAATCGATGAGCACGAGGACTGCACACCCCGGCACGTTCCGGTTCGACACGGGTTCGGATAACGCATGACAAGCTTGCGATCGACACTTCAGGCGGCGGTTTTCTGGATCGTGCTGCTGGCCCTGTCCCTCGGCTGGAACTGGCAGCAGATCGAACGGTCGATGACGGGGCTGGCCGAGTCCGAAGCCAACGCCGCCTTCCAGAAGGACCTGACCTACAGGCTGTGGGCCGCCATGCAGGGGGGAGTCTATGTCCCGCCTTCCGAGAAGACCCCGCCCAACCCCCACCTGGCGCATGTCCCGGACCGCGATGTCGAGACGACCGCAGGCAAAGGCCTGACCCTGGTCAACCCGGCCTACATGACGCGCCAGGTGCACGAACTGGGCAAGGAAAAGTTCGGCCTGCGCGGGCACATCACCAGCCTCAAGCCCCTGCGCCCCGAGAACGCGCCCGACGAGTGGGAAACAACCTCCCTGCGCGCGTTCGCGGCCGGGAGCCTCAAGGAGACCGCCCGGCAGACCCTCGACGGGCAGCCCTTCTTCAGGCTGATGCGCCCCCTCTTCGCCGACCCTCCCTGCCTCAAATGCCACAGCGCCCAGGGCTACGCCCAGGGGGACATCATCGGCGGCATCAGCGTCTCGGTCCCCATGCAGACCTATCTCGACCTCGCGGGGCAGCAGCGGCTGCGCCTGGTCGTCGCGCATCTCTTCATCGGCCTGCTCGGACTGGCCGGCCTGGGCGCGAGCCACATCCATTTCCGCAATTACAAACGCTCCCTGCGGGAGAGCGAGGACAGGTTCGAACAGCTGGCCGAACACAGCCGCTCCGTGACCTGGGAAGTGGACGCCGACGGCCTCTTCACCCATGTCGGCCAGACGGCCTCTTCCGTCCTGGGCTACGCCCCGGAAGAACTCGTCGGACGCATGCGATTCTTCGACCTCCACCCCGAAGTGGGACGGGAGGCGTTCAAGGCTTCGGCCTTCGACGTCTTCGGGCGCAAGGGGGTCTTCACGAACTTCGAAAACCGGGCGCGGACCAAAGACGGACGCGACATCTGGCTGTCCACCAACGGCTTCCCCCGGCTCGACGCCGCAGGCAACCTCCTCGGCTACCGCGGCAACGACACCGACATCACCGCCGAAAAACAGGCCCGGACCCAGCTCGCCCAGCGCGAAGCCATGCTCGCCTCGATGCTTGAAAACCTGCCCGTGGACTTCTGGGCCCGCGACCTGGACGGCCGCGTCATCATCCAGAGCCGGCTGTGCAAGGAGCATTGGGGGGATTTCTGCGGCCTGGACTTTGCCGACCAGCCCATGCACCCGGACAACGCCGGGAAATGGAAGGCCAAGCACGCCCGGCTCTTTGCGGGGGAAACCTTCGAGCAGGAAGAGGAGCTGACCCTGGCCGACGGACGGCGCCGCATCTTCCACTCCATGGGCGCGCCCATCGTCATGCACGGCGAGGTGGCCGGCGTCCTGGGCCTCAATCTGGACATCACGGAACGCAAGATCATCGAGGCCCAGCTGGGCCGCGAACGTCTGCTCAACGACGCGATCTTCGACAGCATTCCCGGCCTGCTCTACCTCTACGACCAGGACGGGCGGCTGGTGCGCTGGAACCGGAAGCACTCCGAGCTGACGGGCTACACGGACCGGGAGCTCGCCGCCATGCACGTCATGGACTGGTACCGCGACGACCCCGAGACGCAGGACAGGATCGCCAGAGCCATCGAACGCGTGCTCGAGAATGGCATCGGCGCCGAGGAAGGTGAACTCCAGACCAAGGACGGGCGCCGCATCCCCTTCCTCTTCACCGCCGTGCGCCTGGAGCTCGAAGGCCGGACCTACTTCACCGGCATCGGCATCGACATGACCGACCGCAAGCGATCCGAGGAGGCCCTGCGCCTGAGCGAGGAGCGTCTGGCCCTGGCCCTGGACGCCGCCAGCGACGGCCTGTGGGACTGGAACCTCGAGACGGGCGAGACGTATTTCAGCCCTCGCTACCTGGACATGCTCGGGTATGCGCCGGGCGATCTCGACCTGAACATCGGCAGTTGGGAACAACTCCTCCACCCCGACGACCGCGAAGAGGCCAAGCGGACCGAGTTGGACCATATCGGCCGCGGCGAGCCCTTTTCCATCGAATTCCGGCTCCGCAACAAGGCCGGGGGCTGGCAGTGGGTCATGAGCCGCGGCAAAGTCGTGCAACGGGACGCCGACGGACGGCCTCTGCGCATGGTCGGCACCCATGTGGACATCGACCAGCGCAAGCGCATGGAGAACGAGCTGGTCAAGGCCAAGGAGGCCGCCGAAGCCTCGAACACGGCCAAGTCGGAGTTTCTGGCCAACATGAGCCACGAGATCCGCACTCCCCTGAACGGCATCATGGGCATGCTGCAGCTCCTGGAGTCCGGGGCGGGGAACGAGGAGCAGCGCAGGACTTGCGCCCTGGCCCTGCAGGCCACCAGCCGGCTGACGCGCCTGCTGTCCGACATCCTCGACCTGTCGCGGGTGGAGGCGGGCAAGATGCAGATGCGCGTCGAACCGTTCAACCTGCGGGAGGCCCTCGAACACAGCGTCGACCTCTTCAGGCCCATCGCCCTGCAGTCGGGCCTGGAGTTCAGCCACCATTTCGATCCGGCCCTCCCGGAATACGTGGCCGGTGACGCCGTCCGCGTCCAGCAGGTGCTCACGAACCTGATCGGCAACGCCTTCAAGTTCACGACCAGGGGGCATGTCACCGTCGAGGCCTCTCCTCTGCCGTCGAGGAACGACGGCGGCGTACGGGTCTTCTTCGCGGTTTCGGACTCCGGACGCGGCATCGACGACGAAGCCCTCGCCACCCTGTTTCAGCCCTTCAGCCAGGTCACCAAGGGGTTCACCAGGGACCATCAGGGGGCCGGCCTCGGGCTGGCCATCACCCGGCGGCTGGTGGCGCTCATGGGCGGCACCATGGCCGTCGAGAGCGAACCGGGCGTCGGCTCGGTCTTCTCCTTCAGCCTGCCCTTCGCAACCGCCGACGCTCCCCCGGCCGCCCCGGAACCCGTCGAGGAAAGACAGACGAGGACGCATCCCGCGCGCATCCTCCTGGCCGAGGACGATGAGGTGACGATCTTCGCCACGCGCGCCCTCCTCGCCAAGGCCGGGTACGAGGTCAGCGTCGCACGCACCGGACAGGAGGCGGTAGCCCTGCTCCGGGAGCAGGACTTCAGGCTCGTGCTCATGGACGTCCAGATGCCCGGCATGGACGGCATGGAAGCGACGCGGGTCATTCGCAGTGATCCCGATCTCGGGGCCAGGCGGGACATTCCCATCATCGCCCTGACGGCCTTCGCCATGGACGGGGAAAAAAGAGCCTTCCTCGCTGCCGGCATGGACGCCTATGTGTCCAAGCCCGTCGGGATGAAGGAACTGCTCCGGGCCATCGACGCAGTCCTTTCGGGTCAGACCGTCCGTTCATGACAGGATCGTCCTCGAAGGCCGGCCCCACCATGCGGGCGATACCCCCCACACATCCGCGAAGGCTGATCGTCCTCCCCAAACAGCATTTTCGTTCTTGACCCCCACCGTCCTGCCGCGCCATGTTGGACGATTGTACGCGGCACGCGACAACGGGGCGGCCCTCCGCTCATCCGCCGAATCAGGCCGGAGACGCTGTTCCCCTTCGTGCGCGGCGACGGCCGGGCAACCCTGACCACTCATCCACGGAGTCCACTGCACCATGCTGCCTCTCGCCATCCTCCTCGTCATCGTCCTCACCGCCCTGGTGCTGTTCATCGGCGGCTGGCTGCCCGTGGACGTTGTCGGCCTCATGGTTTTGGCCGCCCTGGCCCTGACTGGCCTCGTCTCCCCGGAGGAGGCCATGGCCGGGTTCAGCAGCCCCGCCGTCATCACCGTCTGGGCCATGTTCATCCTCTCGGCCGGACTGACGCGCACGGGCGTGGCCTACCGCATCGGCCAGCCCCTCCAGCACTTCGCCCGCGGGAGCGAGGCCGTGCTGGTCATCGCCCTCATGACCGCGGCCAGCATCCTCTCGGCCCTCATCAACACCACCACCGTGGCGGCCATCCTCATGCCCGCGACCATGGACCTGGCCCGGCGCAGCGGCCGTCCGCCAGCGCGCCTGCTCATGCCCATGGCCCTGGGGTGCCTCCTCGGCGGGCCGTTCACGGGCATCTCCACGCCGCCGAACATCCTGGCCACCGACGCCCTGCGTGCGGCGGGCCACGCGCCCTTCGCCCTCTTCGATTTCACGCCCATCACCGCCGCCCTGGTCGTGGCCGGCATCGCCTTCACGGTCATCGTCGGTCTGCGTCTGCTGCCCAAGGTTTCCGGTTCCAGCCGGGACAAGGGCGCCATCGAGTCGTCCTACCAGATCGGTGCGCACATCTTCTCCATCGAGCTGCCGCCGGCCTCGCCCCTGGTGGGCCGCAGCCTGGCCGAGAGCCGCCTGGGTTCGGCCCTGTACCTGACGGTGGTGGGCCTGCACCGCGCCGGGGAGCTGATCCTCGCCCCGCGGGCGCAGGAGACCCTGCAGGCCGGCGACCTGGTCATCGTCCACGGCCAGACGGACCAGGTCAGCCGCTTCCACGGCAGCCGGCATCTGCAGGTCGAGCCTGACGGGCCGCAGACGCGGGAAGTCGCGCGCAGGCTGGAGGTCGCCATGGGGCGCGTCGGAAAGGGCTCGCCCCTGATCGGCCGGACCCTGGCCGAAAGCGGGCTGCGTCGCGACCACCGCGTGCATGTCCTGGCTCTTGGCGCGCCGAACGGAGAATGCCTGGGGGAATTTCGCCGCCATCATTTTCAGGAAGGGGACCGACTGATGCTTCAAGGCGAGCATGCGGCCCTGGAGCGCCTCGCCGGTCAGGGGCTCGTCGAGGGCCTGACGCCCGTGACGGAGGCCCCGGCCGCGACGCCCGCGTGCGAGGCGCTCAGCCTCTGCTCCGTGAGGGTGCCGGAAGGGTCGGCCCTGGCCGGCCGCAATCTGGTGGAGAGCCGCCTGGGCAACGCCTTCGGGCTGACCGTGGTGGGCCTGGTGCGCGGCGGCGACGTGACGTGCCTGCCCGCCCCGGAGGAAACCGTGCGGCCCGGCGACCTGCTTGTGGTCCAGGGGCTGAAGCGGGACATCGACGTCTTCGAGGGGCTGCAGGACCTTGAGATCTCCGAGCAGTCGTCGCGGCTGGCCGCCGAACTGGAATCGCAGCAGATCGGCATGGCCGAGGTGCTGCTCTCGCCACGCACGACCCTGGCCGGAAAGACCCTGAACGACCTGCTCTTCCGGGACCACTACGGCCTGAGCGTCCTGGCCGTCCTGCGCAAGGGACGTCCCGCCCGCGCGGGCCTGCAGGACATGCCCCTGCAGTTCGGCGACGCCCTGCTGGTCTACGGTCCGCGCCAGAGCCTGGAGGCAGTGGCCCGCGACGACGACTTCCTGGTTCTGGACCAGGCCGCGGCCCAGGCCCCGCGCCTGCACAAGGCGCCCCTGGCCGCGGCCGTCATGATCGCCGTGCTGGGCAGCGCCATCCTGGGCCTGGTGCCCATCGCCATCGCCGCCCTGACCGGCGTGGCGATCATGGTCGTCACCGGCTGCCTGAAAATGGAGGAGGCCTATCAGGCCATCGAATGGAAGGTGGTCTTCCTCATCGCCAGCATGCTCCCCCTGGGAGTGGCCATCCAGAACACCGGGGCGGCGCAGATGGGGGCCGAGGCCCTCATCGCCCTGGTCGGGGACATGGGCCCGCGCTGGGTCGTGGCCGCGCTCTTCGGGGTGACGGTACTGGGCACCCAGGTCATCCCCACGGCGGCGCTGGTGGTGCTCATGGCCCCGGTGGCCCTGGGCGCGGCGGCAAGCCTCGGCATCTCGCCGCAGCTCCTGATGATGACCGTGGCCATCGCCGCCTCGTCGAGCTTCGCCAGCCCCCTGTCCCACCCGGCCCACCTCCTGGTCATGGGTCCCGGCGGGTACAGGTTCACCGACTACGTCAAGGTCGGGGTGCCGCTGACCGTCATCTCGCTCATCGTGTCGGTCTGGCTGCTGCCCCTGTTCTGGCCCGCCTGAGGCCGGATGGACGTCGAAAGCAAAACCCTGCGGCGAATCCGGAACCGCTCGTCCATCTGGCGGGTTGACTTCCGCAACGCCCTGTGTTCAACGTCCGTGTTCCGGAGCAAAGAACCTCCGGGCGGATCGTCCGGAAGCAGTCCGTGAAAGACGGAAGCCGCTCTCTCACGCACGCCTCCGGACAGGCAGACCCTGTCGACCCAAGGCTTTGGCCATCCTCGGCCAGAGCCTTTTTTGGTGCCGCCCTGCATTGACATCACGGGGGCGGGTTACTAGATTTCCTGCTTTGCTTGTCATCTGACGAAGAGCGCCGCGTTCGCTCACGGAGCCCCATGCGTCCCAAAGACCTCATCGCCCACATCGAATCCACGGCGCCCCTGCATCTGGCCGCGTCCTGGGACAAGAGCGGTGTGCAGATCGCCTCTGCCGCGGCCGAGGTCCGGACCATGTGCGTTGCCCTGGACCCCACGGTGGACACCCTGCGCCGGGCGGTGGACCTGCAGGCCGACTTCCTGCTCTGCCACCACCCCCTGGCCCTCTCGCCCCGGCTGCCGAGCCGCCTGGACGAGTACCACGAGGTCCTGCGGCTGACGCTTGGCTCCTCCATGTGGCTCTACAGCGCGCACACGTCCCTGGACGCCAACCCGGACGGGCCCGTCAACTGGCTGGGGCGCGCCCTTGGGCTGCGGGACATGCGCGTCCTGGAGGTCACGCGCCGCGAGACGCCGACGCTCTTCCGCGTGCCGGCCCATCTGGACGCCGATGCCCTGCAGGGATTCGAGGACGCCTGCACGCATCGCGACGCGCAGATCTCGGAATGCGTGCTGTGGCCCGAGGACGCCGCGAGCTTCCGCGCCAGGGCCGCCGGCCTGGGCCCGTGTCAGGAAATAAGTCTGACCTCCCCGGCCCGCGAGTTCGGGTTCGGCTGCATCGGAACCCTGCCCCAGGCCCTGACCTGGCTCGATTTTTCGGCCCGCCTGCGCGAGGTGCTGCGGGCCTCGCCGCGCAGCGTCGGCTTCGCCCGGGACTCCGTGACCACCGTGGCCTACTGCCCCGGCTCCGGCGCGGACCTGGCCCCGGCGGCCTTCGCCCGCGGCGCCGACGTGTTCCTCACGGGCGACGTGAAGTACCACCAGGCCCAGGCCGTACAGGACCTGGGCCTGACCCTCGACGTCGGCCATTTCAGCCTTGAGGAAACCATGATGCGCATCTGGAGCGAAAGCCTGGCCCACGAACTCGACGCCGCGGGCGTGCGGGTCGTCTTTCTCCCCGGCCGCGACCCCTTTGCCTGAAGTCTCCCCGGGGACAGCCCGGATTCACGATACGTTTTTTGAGGAGGAGTAACCTTGAGTATTTATATCGAACAGATCGAACAGCTCGTCGTGCTGCAGAAGGTCGACTCGGAGATGATCACCCTGGAGCACATTCTCGAAGAGGCGCCCAAGCAGCTGCAGAGCCTGCAGGAAAAGAGGCAGTACCTGGAGCAGCAGCAGGGCGTGATCCAGGAGAAGATCGACGTCCTCATGGAGCAGAAGGGCCGCATCGAGGGCGAGATCGAGAACGACGCCCAGAAGGTCAAGAAGAGCAAGAACAAGCTCATGATGGTCGAGAACACCAAGGAATATCACGCCATGATGCGCGAGATGGACACCATGGAGAAGATGAACCGCATGCGCGAGGAGGAGCGTTCCAACCTCCTGGCCGACCTTTCGGACCTCGAAGGCCGCAAGGACGCCCTGCAGAAGGACATCGACGCCCTGTCCGAGACCATCTCCTCCCAGCAGGCCAACCTCGATCAGGAGCTGTCCGAGAAGCGCACGCGCCTGGCCGAACTGGACAAGGACAAGAAGAAGGCTTCCGAGGCCGTGCCCGCGCCCATCCTGACCCGCTACAACTTCATCCGCGACCGCATCCCCAACCCCGTCATCGTCCCCGTCAGCGAGGGCGTGTGCAAGGGCTGCCATGTCGTCATCCCGCCCCAGACCTTCATCGACCTGCAGAAGGGCGAGCAGATCCTGAGCTGCCCCAACTGCCTGCGCATCATCTTCTGGGAGCGCCACTTCTCGGGCAACGAATGATTTTTACGGAGCCGGACAGGCTGTCGCCGCCGGCCGCAAGGCCGGGGGAGGAAAGTCCGGACACCACAGGGCAGGATGCTGGATAACGTCCAGCGGGGGTGACCCCGGGACAGTGCCACAGAAACAGACCGCCCGGGCCTCGTGCCCGGGTAAGGGTGAAAAGGCGGGGTAAGAGCCCACCAGTTGTCGCGGTGACGCGGCAAGCTAGGTAAACCCCATCCGGTGCAAGACCAAATAGGAAGGTGACCGGCCCGGTCGATATCCTTCGGGTAGGTTGCTGGAGACGGCGGGCAACCGCCGCCCTAGAGGAATGACAGCCGCCCGGCAACGGGAACAGAATCCGGCTTATCGTCCGGCTCCGTAATTTCGATCATGACGAATTCACTCTGGACCATCATCCTGGCCGCGGGCCAGGGCTCGCGCCTGGCCCGCGAGACGGGCGGGGAGCGCAAGCAGTTCCTGCCCCTCGACGGGCTGCCACTCTACTGGCGCAGCGTCACGACCATGGCCGCCGTTCCCGAACTGGCGGGCATGGTCGTCGTCTTTCCCGCGCCGGAATTGGACGAGCGCGCCCGCGAGCTGGAACTCCTCAAGGAAACCAGCCCCGTCGGCGTGCCCGTGCTGGCCGTGGCCGGCGGAGAGCGGCGCCAGGACTCCGTGCGCCTGGGCCTGGCCGCCCTGCCCATAGGCTGCGGGCGGGTCCTGGTCCACGACAGCGCCCGACCATTCTTCAGCCCGACCCTCGTGCGCGCCCTGCTGGACGGCCTGGCCGACGGCATCGACGGCGTCATCCCCGGCCTGCCCGTCACGGACACCGTCAAGCACGTCGAGGGCGATACGGTCGTTTCCACCCTGCACCGCGACAGCCTGCGCGCCGTGCAGACCCCGCAACTCTTCCCCGCCGCCCTGCTGCGCCGGGTCCATGAACGGGCCCTGGCCGAAAGCTGGGAGGTCACGGACGACGCCAGCATGGTCGAGCTGGCCGGCGGCACTGTCCGCGTCGTCCCGGGCGAGGCCGCCAACCTGAAGATCACCAACCCGGAGGACCTGCGCGTGCTCGCTTCCCCCGCCCCGGCCCCCGTGCCGTGCACCGGCTTCGGCTACGACGTCCACGCCTACGGCGGCACCCGCCCCATGGTCCTCGGCGGCATGCCCATCGCCGGCGCGCCCCTGGTCAAGGCCCACTCCGACGGCGACGTGCTCCTGCACGCCCTGTGCGACGCCATCCTCGGGTGCCTGGGACTGGGCGACATCGGCGAACACTTCCCGGACAGCGACGAGAAGTTCGACAACATCTCCTCGGCCGTCCTCCTCTCGGAGGTCATGGACAAGGCCCGGCGCATGGGCCTGACCATCACCCACGTCGACCTGACCGTCATCGCCCAGACCCCGCGCCTGTCCCCGCACAAGGCCGGCATCCGCTCCAACGTGGCCCGGCTCATGGAACTCGCCGACCATCAGGTCAACGTCAAGGCCACCACCGAGGAGCACCTCGGCTTCACGGGCCGCAAGGAAGGCATCAAGGCCGTGGCCGTGGTCACGGCCGCAAGGACCCCGGCATGACCAATTTCAAGACCGGCGGCCCCTGGGTCGCCCGCTTCGCGCCCAGCCCCACGGGCGTGCCGCACCTCGGCAACGCGCGCACCGCGGTGCTCAACTTCCTCCTGGCCCGCCAGAGCGGCGGGACCTTTCTCCTGCGCCTGGAGGACACGGACCGCGAGCGCTCCTCCTTCGCCCACGAGGCGGCCATCCTCTGGTCCCTGGCCTGGCTGGGCCTGGCCCCCGACCGGCCCGTGCGGCACCAGAGCCTGCGCCTGGACAGCTACCATGCGGCAGTGGACAGGCTGGCCGCCGATGGCCGCGCCTACCCCTGCTTCTGCTCCGAAGCCGACCTCGAACGCGAACGCGCCGAAGCCGCGGCCAAGGGCCTGCCGCCGCGCTACAGCGGACGCTGCGCCGCCCTCACCTCCGCGGAACGCGCCGACCGTGTCGCCAAGGGCGAGCCCCACGTCATGCGCTTCCGCCTCCCGGATGAGGCCGACGTCGCCTTCACGGACCTCATCAAGGGCGACATGCGCGTCCCGTCGGGCGCCTTCGGCGATTTCGTGCTCCTGCGCCAGGACGGCTGGCCCAGCTACAACCTGGCCGTGGTCGTCGACGACGTCGACATGGGCGTGACCCTGGTCCTGCGCGGCGAGGACCACCTGACCAACACCGCCCGCCAGATCCTCCTCTACGAGGCTCTGGGCCATACGCCACCACATTTCGCCCACCACGGGCTCCTCGTGGACACCGAAGGGCGCAAGCTCTCCAAGCGCAGCGGCGCTCTGGGCATCCCCGACTGCATCCGCGCCGGCCTCGAACCCATGGCCGTGGTCCACTACCTCGCCTCCCTGTCCGGAGCCCTGCCGACGAAAAAGCTTTTCGACTCCTTGGACGACATGGCCCGGGCCTTCAACCCCTTCGCCCTGGGCCGCGGAAACGCCGTCATGAACCTCGACGAACTGCGGGCCTTGAGCGCCCGCTACTTCCGCGCCGCCGATCCCGAAAGCCACGTCCGCGCCCTGGACGAGTCCCTGCCCGCGGGCGACCCGTGGCACGCATTGCCCGACGGGCTGCGCCGCGACCTCGTCCTCGGACTGCGCGACAACGCCGCCACCCTTGACGACCTGCGCGCCCTGCTGCCCCACTTCACCGCCGACGAAATCCGCTACGGAGCTTCGGCCTTCTCGGAACTGACCACCGGCACGGCCGTCCTCGACGCGCTACTGGGAGCCCTTCCGGCAACGGACCAGCACGCTCGCCTGACCGCAAGCGAAGCCTCCGAACTCCTCAAGCGCACCGCGGCCCAGGCCGACGTCAAGGGCCGCGCCCTGTACCACCCCATCCGCCTGGCCCTGACCGGTTCCGACTCCGGCCCCGAACTCTCGGCCCTGCTGACCCTCCTGACCGTTGACAGAATCCGGGATCGCGTCCACACGGCCCTGAACATGTTTCGCCCACGAACCAACTAAGGAATGAGCATGCAGATCTACAACAGCCTCACCAGGAAAAAGGAAGAATTCGTCCCCCTCAAGCCCGGCCGCGTCTCCATGTACGTCTGCGGCATCACGGCCTACGACTTCTGCCACATCGGCCACGCCCGCTCGGCCGTGGTCTTCGACGTCCTGGTCCGCTACCTGCGCTACATCGGCCTCGACGTGACCTTCGTGCGCAACTTCACCGACATCGACGACAAGATCATCAACCGTGCCAACCGCGAAGGCTCCGACTTCGAGACCATCGCCCGCACCTACATCGACGCCTTCTACGAGGACATGGACCGCCTCGGCATCCTGCGCGCCGACATCGAGCCCAAGGCCACCGAGCACATCGCCGAGATGATCGCCCTGTGCGAAAACCTCATCGCCAAGGGCCACGCCTACTCCACCGCCGACGGCGACGTCTATTTCCGCGTGCGCTCCTACCAGAGCTACGGCAAGCTCTCGGGACGCAACATCGAGGACCTCCAGTCCGGCGCGCGCATCGAGCCCGGAGAACAGAAGGAGGACCCCCTCGACTTCGCCCTGTGGAAGGGCGCCAAGCCCGGCGAACCGTCCTGGCCGAGCCCCTGGGGCCCCGGCCGCCCCGGCTGGCACATCGAATGCTCGGCCATGAGCGAGCGCTACCTGCCCCTGCCCTTCGACATCCACGGCGGCGGCCAGGACCTGGCCTTCCCCCACCACGAGAACGAACGCGCCCAGACCGAGGCCGCCACGGACAAGCAGTTCGTGCGCTACTGGGTGCACAACGGGTTCGTGCAGATCAACTCGGAAAAGATGTCGAAATCCCTGAACAACTTCGTGACCATCCGCGACATCCTGGCCAACTACCTGCCCGAGGTGCTGCGCTTCTTCCTCATCACCAAGCACTACCGCAGCCCCCTGGACTACACCGCCGACGCCCTCGAAGAATCCGAACGCGCCTTGAAGCGCATCTACCTGACCAAGGCCGCCGCCGAAGCCCACGTGGCCGGGACCAAGTGGACCAACTCCCCCCTGCCGGCGGAAATCGTCGTCGAATCCACGGCCCTCGAAGCCAAATGGGACGACTCCATGGCCGACGACATGAACACCGCCGCCGCCCTGGGACACGTCTTCGTGCTCATGAAGACCGTCAACCGCATCCTCGAGGACAAGGCCCTCAAGAAGTCCGAACAGGGCCGCGACCTCGTGCGCCACGCCCTCAAGCTCTTCGAACGCTGGGGCGAAGTGCTCGGCCTCTTCCTCACGCCCAGCGCCGACTTCCTGGCCCAACTCAAGGCCAGCCGCGTCCGGCGCAGACAGATCGACACCGCCCTCATCGAGGCGCGCCTCGCGCAGCGCCAGGAAGCGCGCGCCGCCAAGGATTTCGCCCGCTCCGACGCCATCCGCGACGAACTCCTCGCCCTCGGCGTGACCATCCAGGACACGGCCCAGGGGGCGCAGTGGGATGTTGAGTAGAAGATAGAAATGCGGGGCTCTGCCCCGCGCCCCGCAAGGGGCGCGCCCCATGGCCCGGTGATGGGGGGGTGTGTGGGGAGGCCGGGGGGGGGGGCTTTCTTGTTGGTGGGGG
>JANJWV010000049.1 GCA_024709365.1 Desulfomicrobium sp.
TCGGCCAGTGCAACGACGCCTACTCGGCCATCCAGATCGCGTCGGCCCTGGCGAACGCCTTCGGTTGCGGCGTGAACGACCTGCCCCTGTCCATGGTCCTGTCCTGGTACGAGCAGAAGGCCGTGGCCATCCTGCTGACGCTGCTTTCCCTCGGCATCAAGGGCATCCGCCTCGGGCCCAGCCTGCCGGCCTTCATCACCCCCAACGTCCTGAACGTGCTGGTCGAGAACTTCGACATCAAGCCCATCACCACTCCGGACGAAGACCTGAAAGCCATCCTCGGCTAGCCCTGACCGGCCGGCCATCCTCCACAAGGCCCCGCCCCGCGCGGGGCCTTTTTCGTGCGCTCTGCAACCAGGGTCGCCGTCAGCAGGCTTATCCGCACTCCCCGGTTGACAGCGCGCATGGTTCATGGCCACAGAATCCGGAAGCGTCTCAAAGCAACCCGGACACAGCATGGACGAACGCACCAATCCCCTGCACCGCCTCCACGACACCCTGACAGCCGCGCTGTGGCAAGCCCGCCCCGGGCACGGACCCGTTCCCTGGATTGCGGTCCGCCTGCTCCGCACCCTGTTTCTGGCGGCCAAAGGCTTCGATGCCAGACAGGGCCCCCTGCACGCATCGGCCCTGACCTTCTATTCCCTGCTGTCCCTGGTTCCCCTGGCGGCCATGGCCTTCGGCGTGGCCAAGGGCTTCGGCTTCGAGCAGATGCTGGAACGGGAACTGCTCAGGCATTTCGCCGCACAGCAGGAAGTGGTCCTGCAGGTCATCGGCTTCGCCCGCAACATGCTCGACAACACCAAGGGCGGCCTCATCGCCGGCGTGGGCGTGGCCGTGCTGTTCTGGTCCGTGATCAAGGTGCTGGGGCGCATCGAGGAGAGCTTCAACCTCATCTGGGGCGTCGCCCCGCGCCCCCTGATGCGCAAGCTGAGCGACTACCTGACGGTCATGATCATCGGCCCGGTCCTGCTCATCATGTCGGGCAGCGTCACGGTCTTCATCGCCTCGCAGGTTTCGGCCCTGTCCTCGCAGGTCGGCCTCGAAAACGTGGTCGACCCGGCCGTATCCCTGGGTCTGGCCCTGGCCCCGTACGTACTTCTGTGGGTCCTGTTCGCCCTGGTGTACCTGATCATGCCAAACACCAGGGTGCGCCTCGGCAGCGCCGTGCTCGGCGCGGTCCTGACGGGCTCTGCCTACCAACTCCTGCAGATCGCCTATGTCCGGTTCCAGATCGGGGTGAGCAGCTACAACGCCATCTACGGCAGCTTTGCGGCCCTGCCCCTGTTCCTGGTCTGGCTGCAGCTGAGCTGGATCATCGTCATCTTCGGGGCGGAGATCGTGCACGCATTCCCCGATTCGGACTTCCCCGAGGCCGAAGCCGGCTGCGCGTCCCGCAGCATCTCGCAGACGCGGGTGCTGGCCCTGGCCATATGCCACGAGGTCGTGAGCCGCTTTCACCGCGGCGAAGCCCCCCTGAACGAGGAGGGACTGGCCGCCGCGCTGGACACTTCCGTGGCCGAAGTGCACGAAATGGCCGACATGCTCGACCAGGCGGGGCTCCTCCGCCGAACAGCCGACGAAGAAACCCCGGCGTTGCAACCGGCCCGCGACAGCTCCGGCATCACGGTTCAGGATGTTCTCACGGCCGTGGACAACGCCCACGCCCGTAAATTCTTCCCGGACCGCCACCCGAAAATGGCGGCCATGGCCGACTGCCTGCGCAGGCTCGGCTCGTCCGCAGACGGAATGCCGACCACGACACTGCTGCGCGACGTGCCCCTCGAACACTCCGAAGCGCCTGGCGACGGGACATCGGTTGCCGAGAATTAATCATTTTTGTTGAAAATAAGCCGTAACGCCAGAGACAATTAGGAATAAAGTCACAAAAAAGTAAATTTTATCCTATTAGCAACGCCCTGCCGCCGTGAAATCTTCCCGAATAATCTCGTGATGCGAAAAGACCGCTGAAAAGACAATTTTTTTCTCCTTTATATCCGGCGTATTGGCGATAAGCGCAGTCTCGAACCCACCTGTTCGGCCGGTGCGGCATCCTTGTTGCTCCAGACGCGGCATGAGCACGTCCACCTGTTCCACCGAACTGCGGGTTCTGCTGGCCATCAGCAAGGTCATCGACCAGGCCCTGGATCTGGAGAGCGCCCTGGAGTCCATCCTCAAGATCCTCTCGGACACAATGAGCATGCGACGGGCCACGGTCACCCTCTACGACCCCCAATCCGGCCGCCTGGCCATCTCCACGTCCTACGGCCTGTCCGACCAGGAAAAGCGGCGCGGCGTGTACCGCATGGACGAGGGCATCACCGGGACCATCTTCCGCACGGCCAGGCCCTACGTGGTGCCCGACATATCCATGGAACCGCTCTTCCTGGACAAGACCGGCACCAGGCGCATCAGCCGCGAGCGCATCTCCTTCGTCGGCGTGCCGATCCTCCTGCACGGCAGCCCCATCGGCGTCCTCAACGTGGACCGGGTCTTCACGGGTCAGGAGCAGCTCGACGCCGACACCGAGTTCCTGACCGTGGTGGCCACCCTCATCTCGCAGTTCCTGAGCCTGAACGAAAAAGTAAAAAACAGGGAGGCGGCCCTCAAGCAGGAAAACACGTCCCTCAAATACCAGATCGCCAAGGAGAACCACGGTCCCTACATCGTGGGCAAGAGCCAGGCCATGCTGGAGGTCGAGCAGTACGTGGGCAAGGTCGCCACGACCAAGGCCACGGTGCTCCTGCTCGGCGAATCCGGCACCGGCAAGACGCTCATCGGCCGCATCATCCACGAGCTGTCGGACCGCAAGGCCCATCCCTTCATCAAGGTCAATTGCGCGGCCATCCCGGAGAATCTTCTGGAGGCCGAACTCTTCGGCTACGAAAAGGGCGCCTTCACCGGCGCCAACAGCGCCAAGCCGGGACGCTTCGAGGACGCGCATCTGGGCACGATATTTCTGGACGAAATCGGGGAACTGACCCTGACCCTGCAGGCCAAGCTCCTGCGCGTCCTGCAGGAACGCGAATTCGAGCGCATCGGCAGCAACCGCACGCGCAAGGTCGACGTGCGCATCATCAGCGCCACCAACCGCGAACTGGACCTCCTGGTCTCCCAGGGCCTCTTCCGCGAGGACCTCTACTACCGCCTGAACGTCTTCCCGGTGCGGGTGCCGGCCCTGCGTGAACGAAAGGAGGACATCCCGCGCCTGCTGAACCACTTCCAGAAGGAGCTTGAGCGCGAATACGGGCGCAGCCTGACCTTGACCGCCGAGGCCCTGAACCTGCTCCTCGGCTACGACTGGCCCGGGAACGTTCGCGAACTGGAGAACCTCGTGGAACGCCTCGTCATCCTGACCGACGACAAGCAGGTGGAAGCCGAGTTCATCCGCGGCTTCCTGAATCAGGAAACGCACCGGCCCCATGCCGCACGCAGCATCCAGGAACCGCCGTCACCGCCGACGGAACAGTGCCAGCCGCTGCGGGAAACGGAGCGCAAGGAAGTGGTGGCAGCCCTCAAGCGCAATGCCTGGATCCAGTACAAGGCCGCGCGCGAACTCAACCTCACCCCCCGCCAGATGGGCTACCGCGTCCGGAAGTTCAACCTGGAGGAACTCATCGCCAAAGGGCGCGTTGAATCCCGCAGACAGCAACCTTGACCCCAGAGCCCGGCCGGGCGTCGTGCACCGATCTCCCTCCTCCGGCCGGGCTTCCTTCTTCACTTTCCCCCAGCATCCGTGCTACGGACAAAGCAGGCGCGCAACGACCGGTCGACGGCCCGCAACCAGTGCCTCGCAAAGGTTCGCGACTTGCCTCTTGACGAGCGCCTCCGAAAAGCACAAGGGGAGATACCGAAAATTGCCCGCACCAGACAGAGTTTCATTTCAGGGAGCACAGCGAATGTTCATGCGATTCAAAGCGTTCGGCCTTGCGGCCGGACTTTTTCTTTTTGTTCTGACCAACCAGGCCCTGGCCCAGTCCGCTTCGTTCGGATTCGAGAACGTCGAGGCCCTGGCCAGGGATCTCGCGGCCAAGCCCTTCGAGGACAACCAGGGGCAGGTCCCCCAGGTACTGCGTGACATCTCCTACGACCAGTGGCGCGACATCCGTTTCGACCCCGAAAAGAGCCTGTGGCGCGACGAGAAGCTGCCCTTTGAACTGCAGTTCTTTCACCCCGGACTGTTCTACGACCGCACCGTAGCCATCAACATCATCGACAAGGACGCCCCCACGCGCCTGGACTTCGACACAACGGCCTTCAACTACGGCGGCAACGACTTCGCCGGCCAGATTCCCGCGGACATGGGCTATGCGGGATTTCGCATCCATTCGGCCATCAACACCAAGAAGTACCTCGACGAATTCCTGGTCTTCCTGGGCGCCAGCTACCTGCGCGCCGTGGGCAAGGGGCACCACTACGGGCTTTCGGCCCGCGGCCTGGCCGTGGACACGGCCGAAGCCACGGGCGAGGAGTTCCCCTTCTTCAAGGAGTTCTGGATCGTGAAGCCGGGCAAGAAGGACAAGAGCATCGTCATCTACGCCCTGCTCGACTCGCGCCGCGTCACGGGCGCATTCCGCTTCGACGCCACACCCGGCGCCGAGACCGTCATGGACGTCCAGTCGGCCATCTTCCTGCGGGAACCCGTGGCCAGGCTCGGCATCGCCCCCCTGACCAGCATGTTCATCTTCGGCGAGAACTCGAACCCGCGCGTCAGCGACGACTTCAGGCCCGAAGTCCACGACTCCGACGGCCTCATGGCCAGGTTCGAGAACGAGGAATGGCTCTGGCGCCCGCTGCAGAACCCCAAGACCCTGGCGGTCAACGTCTTCAACGCACCCAACATCCGCGGCATGGGCCTCATGCAGCGCGACACGGACTTCGACAATTACCTCGACCTCGAAGCCAGATACGAGGCCCGGCCCAGCGCCTGGGTCGAGCCCAAGGGCGACTGGGGCCCGGGACAGCTGCATCTGGTGCAGATCCCGTCCCCCGAGGAGATCCACGACAACATCGTCTCCTTCTGGGCACCCGATGCCAGGCCCGAACCGGGCAAGCCCCTGCGCTTCGACTACAGGACCCGCTGGACGTCGCCGCAGCGCGTGACGTCGCCCGAAGGCCAAGTCGTCTTCACGCGCACGGCCAAGGGCAAGGGCGAAAGGTCCCGACTCTTCGTCCTCGAATTCGCGGGCGGCAAGCTCGACGACCTGCCCGACGACGCTGCCCTGGACGCCAACGTCTGGATCGGCGAGGGCGGAAAGCTTCTGGAAAAACGCGTATACAAGAATCAGGTCACGGGCCACTGGCGCCTGGCCTTCGAGATCGAGCCGGACGCCTCGTCGGGCCTTTCCCTGGTCCTGTCGGACAAGCGCCCCTTCATCGAAATGCGCGCCACCCTGCAACATGGCATGGCTCCGCTGACGGAGACATGGTCCTACGCCATCAAGCTGTGATGAAGAAAGAAACGGCTGACCCATCAGGCCAGATCGGCCTTCAGGACATGTTCCGCCCCCCGGTCGAGACCCCGGCCATGCTCCTGGAGGCCCGCATGGAGGCCGCCGGCCGCCGCATGGCCGTCTATCTGAGGCATCTGCCCCTGCCGGAAAGGTCCCGGCACGAACTGGCGCTGGCCGCCCTGACGGAACTGGCCAGGGATCCGGGCGACAACCCGGCCCAGGCGGAAGCCAGGGGCATGACCATTCTGCGCGGTTTGTTGTCCGAGCAGACTCCGGCAGTGCATGCCGTCCCGGGCCCGGGAGTCAGGCGAAGGCACATGAAGCCCGAGGAAATGGACCGCCGCCCGTGGGTGCGGGTCTACCTGAGCTTCATGCGGCCGCTTTGGATCATGACGGCCGGCTTCTTCAACACGGCGCTGATCGACTTCCTGCTCTATGCGCTGCTCCTGGCCGGGCTGCGGATCATGGACGTGCAGCTGCCCTGACCCGCAACGCCCGATATTCCCGCTGCCGCACCCACAGGGGCAGCGGCGGACGACTCCTCGAAGGAGAGACATGAAACGCGAATTTCTCAATGAACCGTGGCGCAAGATCGCCGCGCGCCGCAGGCTCCTGCTCCTGATCCTCGTCCTCGCTCCGGCCCTGACCGCAGCCTACGTCATGGGCGGCCTTCTGCCGCACAAGGGACGGACGCTCCTGGAAGCGTCCATCATCGCCGTCTACTGCGTGCTCTTCATCTGGATATCGCTGGGCTTCTGGACAGCCCTGGCAGGTTTCTGGACCCTGCTGAAGAGGGATGACCGCTTCGCCGTGAGCCGGTCGCGCGGGGAACTCGATGCGCCCATCCGGCAGAACGTCAGGACCGCCATCCTCTTTCCCGTCTGCAACGAGGACCCCGAGCGGATCATGGCCGGCATTCAGGCCGTGTGGCGCTCCCTGGCCCGTCTCGGCGCCGCGGACCGCTTCGACATCCACATCCTGAGCGACTCCAACGACCCCGAACGCTGGGTGCAGGAAGAGGCGGCCTGGAACCGCCTCTGCAACGACCTCTCGGCCCACGGACACATCTTCTACCGGCGCCGGCGCATCAACCTCAAGCGCAAGAGCGGCAACGTGGCCGACTTCTGCCGTCGCTACGGCGATCACTACACGTACATGATCGTCTTCGACGCGGACTCGGTCATGTCCGGAGAGACGCTCATCCGCATGGTGCGCATCATGGAACGCAGGCGCAACGTCGGCATCCTGCAGACAGCCCCGGCCTGCACGGGCCGCGAGACCTTCATCGCCCGCGCCCAGCAGTTCGCCAACAGGGCCTACGGGCCCATGTACGCTGCGGGCCTGCACCACTGGTTCCTTGGCGACGCGCAGTTCTGGGGTCACAACGCCATCACCCGGGTCAAGCCGTTCATGAAGCACTGCGCCCTGACGCGCCTGCCCGGCAAGCCGCCCCTGGGCGGGGACATCATGTCCCACGACTTCGTGGAGTCGGCCCTCATGCGGCGCGCCGGCTATTCGGTCTGGCTGGCGTACGACCTTGAGGGCAGCTACGAGGAAGTACCGCCGAACCTCCTGAACGAACTCAAGCGCGACCGCCGCTGGTGCCAGGGCAACCTCCAGCACCTGCGTCTGGTCTTCACCCGCGGCATTTTCCCCGGGCACCGAGCCCTGTTCCTGAACGGCGTCATGGCCTACGGATCGGCGCTCTTGTGGTTCCTGTTCCTGGCCCTGGCCACGGCCGAAGCCGTGTCCGAGGCTCTCGTCCAGCCCGATTACTTCACTCCGACCAAATCCCTCTTCCCCGTCTGGCCGGTCTGGGACCCGATCCCGGCCCTGAGCCTTCTGGCCGGAACGGCCGTGGTGCTGTTCCTGCCCAAGGTCTGCGCCCTGCTCCTGGCCCTGATCAAAGGGCGCCGCAAACAGTTCGGCGGCTTTTTCGCCCTGTGCGGCAGCATCATGACGGAGGTCGTCCTCTCGACCCTCCTTGCGCCCGTGCGCATGCTCTTCCACAGCAAGTACGTCTTCCTGACCCTCATGGGCATGGGCATCGGCTGGGGCACGCAGCAGCGTGACGACGAGGGAACGAGTTTCTGGGACGCCCTGCGCTTCCACGGCGGCGGCACGCTCCTGGCCCTGGTCTGGGGAGCGGCCCTGTTCCAGATCAACCGCGTCTTCTTCTGGTGGAGTTCGCCACTGGTCATTTCGCTGCTGCTGTCCATCCCGGTGTCCATGATCACCAGCCGGGCCGAGGTGGGCAGATTCCTGCGCCGCCTGCGCATCTTCGTCACCCCCGAGGAAGTGCGCCTGCCGCGCGAATACGAGGACATCGAAGCCTATCTGCAGAGCACGTCCTGCGACCGCAGCGGCTTCGGCATCTCCCCCGAGCAGGGGTTCGTGCGCGCCGCCGTGATCCCGGCCGTCAACACGCTGCACCGCAGCCTGCTGCGCGGCCCGAGGTCCCTGGCTCCGGAGATCGCCGAGCGCCGCGACGCCCTGCTCGACCGGGCCCTGCAGCACGGCCCTGCAGCCCTGAACAAAAAAGAGCGGAAAGAGCTTCTCTACGACAGCGAGCGCATGGAGCGGCTGCACCACGGCATCTGGGAACTCCCGGAGGAGAAGCTGGAAAAGCTGTGGAACGTGCGTCTGAATTGACGAAACGCCTGCCCGCCTGCGGACGATGAGCGTCCGGTTTCACCAGAGGTCCCGGAGGTTGCACAAACCTCAGGGACCTTTGTTCTTGCCATGCCCTTGATCCCCTCACGCTCCTGGCGTGACCAGCAACACTCCATTCAAGCCAATGCAGACATGCTTGCCGTTCATCTTCCAGGCGGACAGGCCGGATATGGGTCGCAGCTGTGATCGAAGCTGAAATCGGACGTTGAGCAGTGTCGGGGGATCGGCAACCGGACATGGCGAGGCGGAATTCACGAAACGCGGACGCAGAAAAAACCCTCGTCGACGACGACGGGTACAAAAAAAGCCCCGGGAAAACCCGGGGCTTCGCGAGGGGAGATTCCCCTGAATATCCTAGTTGGCGCTGGCCTTGAACTCGTCGCGACGGTTCTTGGACCAGGCGGCCTCGTTGGAGCCCTGCACGGCGGGGTATTCTTCGCCGTAGCTGATGATGGACATCTTGGAAGAGTCCACACCCATCAGGACCAGGAACTCGTAGGCGGCGCGAGCTCTGCGTTCGCCCAGGGCCAGGTTGTATTCGTTGGTGCCGCGCTCGTCGCAGTGACCTTCGATCAGCAGGTTCAGGCCGGGGGTGGACTTCAGCAGTTCAGCCTTGTCCGTCAGGATCTGACGGGATTCCTGGCTCAGCTCGTTGGAATCGAAAGCGAAATAGATCCGATCCGCAGCGATCTTCTCGATGGCCTGACGCTGCAGTTCGGCCAGGCGCTGGGCCTCGAGCTGCTCGGCGGTCAGACCGCCCTGTCCGTAGGAACCGTCACCGGAACCGGCAGCGGTCGCACCGGCAGGAGTGGAGGCCACTTTCTTGGAGCAGCCGCCGGCCATGGCCAGGCAAAACACCAACACGATCAAACCAAAAACACCTAACTTCTTCATAACTTCCTCCATTAACGAAAAAAAACCAAGCCTTAGCCACTATAATTTCCCCCAGGCCGGAGAGCTCGCCTCACCTGGCCCGGTTGGAATCAAGATAGGTTCGTCCCCGTGCTTCGTCGTCAGATAGATCTGCTTCGGGCCCGATCTGCTGGACGAAAAGGCGATGAAATACCCGTCCGGGGACCACGTCGGATCTTCATCACTGCCCCCGCCAAATGTCAACTGGCGTTCCTGCCCGGAGATCAGATCTGCAAGAAATAATTTATGAACTCCGTTGACCATGTGGGCGAAGACGACCTGCGTGCCGTCCGGACTGATGCTCGGACCGGTGTTGTATTTCCCGGTCATGGAGACGCGCTTGACCTCTCCGCTGCCGAGGTTCTTGAGGAAGACGTGCGGATTGCCCAGTCTGTTGGAAACAAAGACCATTTTCTGCCCGGAGCGGTCGAAGTCCGGACTTACGTCGATGCCCCAGTTCTGTTCCAGGGGTCTGCCTACGCTGAAATCGGGTTTGAGTTCGTAAATCTCGGGATTCCCGCTCATGTCCAGACTGATGGCCACGGAACCGGACCTGGTGAAGGCGGGCGCGATGAGGGTATTGCCCGGCAGTCTCTTCTTCTCCAGCGATCTGCTCTGACGGTCCCAGACGCACAGGTTGTGGTGCTGCTTGTCCAGAAAGACGAACGCGAGCTTCTGGCCGTCATGGGACCACGAGGGGCTGACGCAGATGCCGTCGAGATTGGTGACCTTCTGCAGGTTCAGGCCCTGGGCCGTGCACATGTAAATCTGCTTGCGGTTGCCCTCCTTCTTGACGAAGGCGATGTTGGACCGGAAGAAATCACCCTGGCCGGTCAGGGCCTCCATGAGGTCCGCGCAGAAACGGGCCGCCACTTCGGGCACCTGCTGGTTCGTGCTCACGCTGTAGCCCTTGCCGACGATCAGGCGGCCCGTGTAGACCTCGTAGGCCCGCAGCTCGACCTCGCCCACTCCTCCGGGACGGGGCGTCCAGGCCGCGGTGACCAGCACGTCGGCGCGGGAGAGCTGGAACTTCTTGAGATCGATGCTCGGGGTCACGTATCCGCCGGGATTGGGGCCGCCGACGATGTCCCTGCCGCCGAGCATGTTGAAGAAAGGCAGAAAGGCGCAGTTGGCGTTAATGCGCTGCTGCAGTTCGAGGGGAGCGTTGCCCGGGATGGCCCCGAGAGGACCGACGCTGTCCTTGGACAGCGGGTCGGCCACGAACAGGTTCACCCTCGACTGGCCCGGACCGTAGATGTCGATGCTCATCACGTCCGCGCCCCAGACCGGAGCCGCGGCGACGCACAGGAGCATCACAAGCAAAGAGAGTTTTCTGATCAAGACCGTCTCCTACCCGTTTTCCGTATTGTAAAAAGTTATCCGGAACGTTGTCGGCAGTGTTTCGGGAAGTTCCGGCAGTTTCCTGGTGTCTTCGATGGCCCGCATGACGGAGGCGTCAAAGTCCGAACGCCCGGAGCCGTTGACCATGCGCGAGCCGAGAATCTCGCCGCCCTTGCTGACCCGCAGTTCCACGGTAGTGGCCAGGACGACGTTTGACAGGCGGGGGAATCTCCAGTTCTGGCGGATGACCTTGATGACCTGGGAGGCGTAGAAGTCCTCCAGGCTGCCCGTGGATTCGCCTTCGCCCTCCCCGTCCTCGGCCGTCCCGTCGCCGCTGGTGCCCCGTCCCGAAACCTCGCGTCCGACATCGGCCAGGGCGTCGGCCAGGGCGTCCTTGGAACCGCCCTTGGTTGAACCCTTGGCCGCGCCCTCGGAGCCGGGACGGGTCTGCTTCGCGGTCTTGGACACGTCGCCCAGGGCCTCGGCCAGGATATCCTCCTTGCTGGGCGCCTTCTTGGTCTTGTCGTCCTTGGCGTCCTTCTTGGGTTCTTCCTTCTTGGCCTCGTCCTTCTTGGGCTCTTCCTTCTTCGGAGCCTCTTTTTTCGGCTCCTCTTTCTTGGGCTCTTCCTTCTTGGGCTCCTCGGGCTTGGGCTCCTCGGGCTTGGCCTCGGCCACGGTGGCGTTCACCGCCGGCACCGGCTTGGCCGTTTCCGAAGGGACAGCCTTTTTCTCGGGCTTCTTGGGCTCCTCGGGAGCCTTGGCCGCCGGGGCCTCTTTCGGGGCCGCCTTCTGCGGTGCGGACTCGGGCGTCACGGCCTGCCTGGGAGCGCTCTTGGCGCCGGGCTTGCCCTTGTGCGGCGGCCCGACGAGATTCACCTCATACATCCGCTTGTTGAGGTTGAGTTTGATATGGGAATCGGTGGAGACGTAGACTCCTCCGATGAACACTGCAAGGTGCAGGGCGATAGAGAAGACCCAACTCAGATGACGCAGGGAATACGACACGGCAACGCCTTGAGCTTAGAGCTTCTCTTCTTCAGGTTCCGCAACGACGCCGAGTTTCTGCACGCCGGCGGCCCTGACCTCGGCCATGACCTTGACGACCACGCCGTAGGCCACATCCTTGTCCGCCTGGAGGTACAGCAGTTTACCCTTCTGCGTTTCCATCCTCTTGAGATGGTTGCCTAAATCCTCGATCTTGACCTCGTACTTGTCCAGCTTGATGGTCCCGTCCTTGAGGACGTGCAGCACAACGGTGTCGCTGTCCTCGGGCAGGGTTTCCACCGCCTTGGTTTCGGGGAGGTCGACCTCCACTCCCTGGGTCAGCATGGGCGCCGTCACCATGAAGATGATGAGCAGCACCAGCATGACGTCCACGAAGGGGGTGACGTTGATCTCGGCAAGGAATCCCTTGCCGGAGTTTAACTGCATGCCCATGGCCTATTCTCCCCGCTTGTTCATCCAGGGCAGTTCGAGCTGGGCGCGATTGAGGAATTCGCTGGCGAAGCATTCCATCTCAGACTGCACCGTATTGATCATGCCCAGAAAGGTGTTGTAGGCGATGGTCGCCGGAATGGCGACGCCCAGGCCGATGGCCGTGGCCACGAGTGCTTCGGAGATGCCGGGCGCCACGGCGGCAAGGGCCGCGGTCTTCATCTGTCCGATGGAATGGAAGGAGTTCATGATGCCCCAGACCGTGCCGAAGAGGCCGATGAAGGGGGCGGAGTTGGCGCATGTCGCCAGGAAGGCCAGGGAACGGGACATGTCACCGAGGCTCTCGGTCACGCCCTGTTCGAGCACGCGCCGCAGGTTGTCGCCGGCCACGCGGAACTTGAGGTTTGGGTGGATGACGGACTGTTCCAGACGGCGGAATTCCTGCAGCCCCTTCTTGGCGATGGGGTACAGGGCCGAGTTGCCCTGCTCGCGCAGGGTCTGCACGCCGTCGGCCAGATTCGTGGCGTTCTGGAACAGGGCGCGCTCCTGCAGAGCCTTGCGCCGGCCGAGGTTGATCTGGATTATCTTGAAGAAAATGATCGACCAGCTGATGAGCGACATGAGGGCCAGAAGAGTCATGACGCCCTGCACCACGACCGTCGCGTTGGCGATCATTTCCCAGAAGCTGAACTGCGGCATGCCGCCGAGTTGCGTCGCCGCACCCAACTGCTGCATTGAATCCAAGGGTTGCGTCATGTTTATCGTGTCAACAACGCCTGTCTGCGCTACTGCATCCATAAATTTCACCTTTTTTAACTACGAAAGTTTTCGACGAAATAACAAATTTTGATTCACTACTGCGAAAGGCAACGGGACACAAGAGCCCAGGCATGGTCATCCGCGGCGCGATATTCCTCTTCCGACATGCCGCAACCCAGGGCGATCCGGCGGCGCAGCTCCGCCCCGACGAGATCGCGGGGTTCGTGGGCGTCGTTGTTGAGCACGAACCGGGCCCCGAAGGCGCGGGCCAATCCGAGGACATGGCCATTGGCGTACCCGTGGCCGGCCCTGGTGGTGATTTCGAGGAGCACGCCCTTCTGCGCCGCCAGGCGGACCTCCTCGGGAGTGATCAGCCCGGGGTGGGCCAGCACGTCGACCCCGGCCTCGATGGCCGCGAGATTGGTGCCCCGCTCCACGGGCTCGACGATGGTCTCGCCGTGGGCGACCACGAGCTGCGCCCCGAGGGCCCTGGCGCGCTCGACCTCCTGGGCCATGAGGGCCGCGGGCACGTGCGTCAGCTCCACGCCGGGGACGATGGCGATGTCCATGTACACGGAATACTCCCGCGCCATGGCGGCCAGGCGCGGCACGACAAGGTCCATGTTCGACGCGTCGGCGTGGTCGGTGATGGCCACGGCGCGGTACCCCGCCACCTTGGCGCGCCGCGCCAGCTCAGCCGGAACGAGGACCCCGTCGCTGAAGGTCGTGTGCGTGTGCAGGTCGATCACGGCCGCGTCACATCTTGTACTTGATGTCGTCGAGGCTGTATTTGGAGAGGATGTCCGTCCACTTCTCGCTGTCCTCGCCCTTGACCACCTCCTGGAACACGCCCTTCTGCAGGGTCTTGTTCAGGGCGATGACCTCCTCGGACACCCGGATGGGCACCTCGGCCCGCAGGGCCAGGGCGATGGAGTCCGACGGGCGGCAGTCCACGCGCCTCTCGCCGCCTTCGGAGCGCAGCACCAGTTCGGCGTAGTACGTACCCTCGTGGATCGACACGATCTCGACGGCCTCCAGCCGGGCGGCCAGCTTCTCCAGGATGCTCAGGATCAGGTCGTGGGTCATGGGCCGGGGCACGGGCACCTTGTTCAGGGCCATGGAAATGGACATGGCCTCCATGGCTCCGATCCAGATGGGGAAAATGATGTCCTCCGACGTGTCCTTGAGAATGAGGATCGGCATCTGCGAATCCTCGTCCAGGGCCAATCCGAATACCGTCATTTCTACCACGGTTCACCTCGGGTCTCCCCCGTGAGGGAGTGTTTCTTCGCGGCCAGGATGCGCACGCGAATCATTTTGCCCGTCAGGTCGGGCAGGGGCGAAGGAAAGTTGACGATGCGCCCCCCGCCGTCCCGGCCTCGCCAGAAAAGGGCCTCTCCGTCCTGCATCCTGCTCTTGCCTTCCACCAGGACGTCGACCTCGGCGCCCACGAGGGACTCGAGCTCCTCGGCGGTGATGCGGTTCTGCAGGTCCTGCAGCACGGACAACCGCCGGGCCTTCTCCTCCTCGGGCACCTTGAAATCCATCTTCTCGGCCCGCACCCCGGGCCGGTCGGAATACTTGAAGGAAAAACTCGACTCGTAGCGGACCTGCCGCATGAGCTCCAGGGTGTCCTCGAAATCACGCTGCGTCTCGCCCGGAAAACCGACGATGATGTCCGTGGTCAGGGCGATGTGCGGGCAGGCCGCGCGCAGGTCCCGGACGATGTCCAGGTAGCGCTGCCGCGTGTACTTGCGGCCCATGGCCTTCAGGACCGCGTCGGAGCCGGACTGGACGGGCAGGTGCAGCTGGGGGCTCAGGTTCGGCAGTTCGCCGAAGGCCGCCACCACCTCGGGAGCGATGTCCTTGGGGTGAGACGTCGTGAACTTGAGCCGGGCCAGGCCCGGAATGGCCGAGATGCGGCGCAGCAGGGAGGCGAAGGTGGTGCCGTCGCCGTGCCCGTCCTGGCCGTAGCTGTTCACGTTCTGCCCCAGCAGGGTCAGCTCCCGCGCGCCGCGCCGCACCAGGGACTCGCACTCGGCCACGATGGCGTCGGACGAACGCGACTTCTGGCGGCCCCGCGTGAAGGGCACGATGCAGTAGGCGCAGAAATTGTCGCAGCCCTGCATGATATTGACGAAGGCCTGGGCACCGACGTGGCCCTCTTCGGGCTGTTCGCGCTCGGGGTAGTGGTCGAGAAAGTCCAACAGGCTGACGCGCAGGGCCGGGTCCTCGACGAGGCGCTCCAGGGCCTGGGGCACCATGGCCGTGCCGTCGGTGCCGAAGACCAGCCGTACGAAGGGAAAGCGGTTCCAGAACTCCTCGCCGATCTGCTGCGCCACGCAGCCTCCCACGCCCACGAAGACCGAAGGGTCTCGGTCGGCATAGCCTTTGAGACGGCCAAGCAGGGAATAGACCTTCTGTTCGGGCTTCTCCCGCACGCTGCACGTGGTCACCAGGAAAACCTGCGCCTCATCTTCGGCTGCCGGCGTCCAGCCCCGTGAAACAAGGGCCTGGGACAGCCAGTCGGAATCGGCCACATTCATCTGGCACCCGAACGTCAAAATGTGAAACCTCACGAAACCTCTTCTCCTCTTCGGATCATGCGTTGCGCATTGCTATGAACGAATTTTTTGCACAGTCAACTCATTTCATGGGCTCCGCCCGACGGCCCCGTCTGCTCGCCGATCCAGCGCAGGAAAGGCACGTGGCCGCGATCGAGGTTCAAGGCCACGATACAAGGAATTTCATAAGGATGCATCCCGAGAACGCAAGCCTGCAGGCTGTCGTAGAGGTCCGCCCGCGTCTTGGCCAGAAACGCCGTTTCAGCCTCGGACTGCACGGACCCGTCCCACCAGTACATGGACTCGATGGCCGGCAGGATGTTGACGCAGGCTGCCAGGCGCCGGTCCACCAGGGCGCGACCGATGCGGCGCGCCGTTTCCACGTCCGGGGCCGTCATGTAAACCAGAATTTCGCTCATCTCGCGCCTCCGTGCAAAAAACTTGAGGTTGCGGAAAAAAACTGTCAGGCACGTTCACTCAGGGTCCGACACCCGCACGAGGTATCCGCCATGATGAAACGAAGCATACCCGCCAGGGCCGAGGCCGTCCGGGAACGGCTGGCCAGCCGCTACCCGCTCCCCAGAACCGAGTTGCACTGGTCGTCGCCGTGGGAACTGCTGGCCGCCACCATGCTCTCGGCCCAGTGCACCGACGCGCGTGTCAATCAGGTCACTCCACATCTCTTTGCCACGTGGCCGGACGTGGAGCAAATGGCAAATGCCGATGTGGGGGAAATCGAGGTCGTCATCCGTTCGACGGGATTCTTCCGCAACAAGGCCAAGAACCTGCGCGCCGCCGCGGCTAGGATCGTCGACGCTTACGGCGGTCAGGTCCCCCCGACCATGGAGGACATGCTGACCCTGCCCGGCGTGGCGCGCAAGACGGCCAACGTCGTCCTGTCCAACGCCTTCGGCGTCCAGGCCGGCATCGCGGTGGACACCCACGTCAAGCGCATCTCCTTCCGCCTGGGCCTCACCTCCGAGACCGTCCCGGACAGGATCGAACGCGACCTGATGAAACTTTTCCCCCAGGACGACTGGGGCGCCGTGAACCACTACCTGGTCCTCTTCGGCCGGGAGGTCTGTACGGCCCGCAAGCCGGCCTGCCCGGAATGCGAACTCGAGGACCTGTGCCCCAAGGCGGGCCTGACCATCAAAACCGCAACGAACCGAAAGCAGAAATGAAACCAGGAACCTTCACCATACACCACACCGACGGCGCGTCCCGCACCGGAGAGCTGCACACGGCCCACGGGGTCATCCCGACACCCATCTTCATGCCCGTGGGCACCCAGGGCACGGTCAAGGCCGTCTGCCCCGAGGATCTGAAAAACCTCGGCGCGCGCATCATCCTCGGCAACACCTACCACCTGTGCATGCGCCCCGGCGACGAGATGATCGCCCGGCGCGGCGGCCTGCACACGTTCATGAACTGGGACCGCCCCATCCTCACGGACTCCGGCGGCTTCCAGGTCTTCAGCCTCTCGGGCCTGCGCAAGCTGACCGAGGACGGCGTGGCCTTCTCCTCGCACCTCGACGGGTCCAAGCACTTCTTCTCTCCCGAAAAGGCCATCTCCATCCAGCGCAATCTCGGCTCGGACATCATGATGGTCCTCGACGAGTGCGTGCCCTACGGCGCGGACTACGACTACACCAAGAAATCTCTCGGCCTGACCACCCGCTGGGCGCAGCGCTGCCGCACGGCCTACCCCCAGGGCAGCGGCAGCCAGCTCCTCTTCGGCATCGGCCAGGGGGGCTTCTTCCGGGACCTGCGCGAGGAGAGCATCCGCCAGCTCATCGACATCCCCTTCGACGGCTACGCCCTGGGCGGCCTGAGCGTCGGCGAATCAAAGCCCGAGATGATGGACATCCTCTACCACAGCGCGCCCCTGCTGCCCGCGGACAAGCCGCGCTACCTCATGGGCGTTGGCACGCCGCTGGACATCATCCGGGGCATCGACGCAGGCATCGACATGTTCGATTGCGTGCTGCCGACGCGCAACGCCCGCAACGGGACCCTCTTCACCTCGCAGGGCAAGGTCAACATCAAGCGCGCCGAGTTCACCGAGGACGACAGGGCCCTGGACCCCGAGTGCTCCTGCTACACCTGCCGCAACTTCAGCCGCGCCTACCTGCGCCACCTCTACCAGGCCCAGGAGATCCTGTCCTACCGCCTGAACACTATCCACAACCTCGCCTACTTCCTGCAGGTCGTGACCGGCGCCCGCAAGGCCATCGAGGAGGGAACGTTCCAGGCGTACAAGGCGGGGTTCGAAAACATCTACGACACTTGAGGAGGCACACATGCTCAAGGACATCGTCAGCGCCAGCCGCAGCTTCCGCCGTTTCGACAACGGCGTCGCCATCCCCATGCGGGACCTCGAAGAACTGGTCGAACTGGCCAGGCTCTGCCCCTCCTCGGCCAACAGGCAGCCCCTGCGCTTCATCCTGTGCAACGCGCCGGCCGAGAACGAGGCCGTCTTCGCCTGCCTGAAATGGGCGGCCTACCTCAAGGACTGGGACGGTCCCGCACCGTCCGAGCGCCCGACCGCCTACGTCATCGTGGTCAACACGGCCAGGGACTGGGAAATGGCCAGGATCGACCTGGGCATCATGGCCCAGACCATGCTGCTGGGAGCGGTGGAAAAGGGCTTTGGAGGATGCATGCTCGGGGCCATCGACCGCGACCGGCTGCGCGCGCACCTCGGGCTGGCGCAGGAACTGGAGATCAGTCTGGTCCTGGCGCTGGGCAAGCCCGTGGAGGAAGTGCAGGTCGTGGATATGCCGGCGGATGGTTCCGTCAGATACTGGCGGGACGAAACAGGAAGGCACTTCGTGCCCAAGCGCTCCGTCGGGGAACTGATCCTGGAGAAACGGGAAGGATAGCGAGGTGCCGCTCCCCGAAGGAAGCGGCTGATCTGGAGTCTGCCGCCCGGCAGGCCGTCAGCCCTTGCGGCTGATCAGCTCACCGAGCCGGTAGGAGTCGAGGGTGTTCATGAGGACATTGCTGGCCTCGACCCAGACGAACTGGGTCACGCACTCCCCGGCCAGGGAACACTCGCCGCAGATGGGCGCCCCTTCGGCGCACTGGGTCAGGGCGACCTTTTCCTCCAGGGCGCGCACCACGTCGCCGACGGTGATGTCGGCGGCGGACTTGGCCAGCTTGTGCCCGCCGAAGGGTCCGCGCTTGCTCGTGATGAGCCCGCTGCGCCGCAGCCCCGAGATCAGCTTCTCGATATATTTCTGCGAAATGTTCTGCCGTCTGGCTATATCCGTCGTGTTGACCCACCCCTTGTCCTGGTTGAGGGCGATGTCCAGCAGAAGTCTGGTCCCGTAGCGGCTCCGCGTGGTCAAACGCATGCGTTCCTCCGAATATTCATTTCCATGCCTCTAGGACACCGCTTTGGGCTGGCCATTGTCGCCGTTTGAGGCGGGCGGGTCTTTCTTTACATATTTCCGCGGCAGTTCGACGCGAAACTCCGTCCCCTCGCCGACGGCGGAATCGCCAAATATCTGCCCCCCATGCTGATGCACCACATC
>JANJWV010000069.1 GCA_024709365.1 Desulfomicrobium sp.
ATCGGGGTCCGAGAACAGGGGGAAGGTCACGGCGTACTTCTCCCGGAAAACCTTCACCTCGAAATCCGAATTGCCGACGCCTACGCCGATGAGCTTCACGTCTTCGGCCAGCCCGCGGCTTTTGATCAGGGCGTTCAGCTCGTTGAGGACCGGCGCTTCACGCTGGCAGTGGGGGCAGTACATGCTGAAGGCCACGAGAATGACGGTCTTCGCCTTGATGTTGGAAAGGCTGTGGGGTTCCTGGCCGGTCAGGCCCAGGTGCTTGAGATGCTCGGGGGCCAGCTCGCCCCGCAGCTGCAGGTCGGGCATGACGCTGCCCGCAGGCAGGGGGTGCGAGGCGGGGCTTTCCGACGCTTCCATGGCCAGAGCGCTTCCCGCAAGGAAGGACAGGAAAAGGCCGAACAGAATGATGCCGAGGCGCATGATGGACTCCGTAAGGGGACGGACCCGGGGCGGGCCGCATGCAGATGGTTGTGCGCAGGCCGCTGCGGCACATACGCAGAAAACAGGATGCTCATCTGTATCAGGCCGCCATACGGCCCGCAACCGGTGCCCTAATACTCACGTTCCGGCACAGGAATGAAAGCTCATAACGCCCCGCAGGCAGGAACCTGCGGGGCGTTTCGGGTCATGCGGTGCACTCGTCCACAAGGTAGAGGATGGATCGGTAGGGGATTTTCCCGTGCAGGGCCAGGCCGACCTCGCAGGTCCGGCTGGTGGAGTAGCCCTCGGTGCAGTCCTGGACTTTGTCGGCCAGGGTCTTCAGGGCCGAGGCGTTGAGTTCCGGCACGGAAAAGCCCTTGTCCCCGGCGAAGCCGCAGCAGAACACGTCCTCCGGCACGACCACCTTGGCGGCGCATTTCCCGGCCAGTTCCAGGAGCTTCCCTTCGAGCCCCATCTTGCGTGACGTGCACGTCACGTGCAGGGCCACGCGTTTGTCCTTGCGCACGAAGGAGAGCTTGTCCTGCAGGAATTCGAGCACGAAGACTGCCGGGTCGTAGAGCTTGAGGCGCGGGTCCAGGACTTCCTGCATGCGCTTGAGGCACGGGCTCGTGTCGCAGAGCACCGGCAGCTCGCCGCCGCGGGTGGCCTCCAGCAGGGCCTCCTCCAGCTGGGCGCTCTTGGCGTCGGCCTGAGCCACGAAACCCTTGCTCTCGAAGGCCTGCCCGCAGCACAGTCCGTCCATGCCCTTGGGGAAGACGACCTCGTACCCGGCCTTGCGCAGCAGCCGCACCGTGACCTCGGGCAGGGACGCGATCTTCTCGCCCCGTGCCGGCCCCATGTTGCGGGCGATGCAGCTCGGGAAATAGACCACCTTCAGGGGGTTGGACTCGTCGACGGGCTGCGCCTTGATGCGCCCCAGCCCTTTTGGCATCTGCGCGTTCCAGCGCGGAATGCGCTTCAGGGAGGCGCTGTGCAGGGCCTCGGAGGATGCGTCCATGAAGCGCGTACCCGCAACGGCGTGGATCCCGTCCACGGCGGTCAGCACGCCCGAGACGGTCCGGGCCACGCCTTCGAAGTGTCCGCCCACCCAGTCGGCGGCCTTCTTCTGGCCGTCGGTGGCGTGTTCGGCCCGCAGGGCCTTGGTCATCTTGCCCGTGTCGATGCCCACGGGGCAGCGCGTGCCGCACAGCCCGTCCGTGGCGCAGGTGCCGTCGCCCTGATAGCCGTAGGCCTTGAGCAGCTTGGCGAGTTCCGCGCTTTTCTCGGGGATGTTCCGCAGCCGCTGGATCTCGCGCCAGCTCGTGATGCGCTGGCGCGGCGTGAGGGTGATGTGCTTGGACGGGCAGATGGGCTCGCAGAACCCGCACTCGATGCACTTGTCCACAAGTTCGTGGGCCGCGGGCAGGGGCTTCAGATCCTTGAGATGCGCCTTGGGGTCGGGGTTCAGGATGACGCCGGGGTTCAACAGCCCCTTGGGGTCGAAGATGCGCTTGATGTCCTGCATGAGGCGGTAGGCGTCCTTGCCCCACTCCATCTCCACGAAGGGCGCCATGTTGCGGCCCGTGCCGTGCTCGGCCTTGAGGGACCCGTCGTAGCGATCCACGACCATGGCCGTGACGTCGTCCATGAGGTTGCTGTAGCGCTCGATTTCCTTCGGGTCGCCGAAGTCCTGGGTGAAGACGAAGTGCAGGTTCCCCTCCAGGGCGTGGCCGAAGATGATGGCCTCGGAGTACCCGTATTTCTCCAGCAGGCCCTGCAGTTCGAGGGTGGCGTCGGCCAGGCGCTCGATGGGGAAGGCCACGTCCTCGATGATGACCGTCGTTCCCGTGGCGCGCACGGAGCCCACGGCCGGGAAGAGGCCCTTGCGGATGTTCCACAGCTTGGCGAACTCCTGGGGCACGGGTGTGAACTCGATGTCCCGGACCATGGCCACGCCGGCCAGGGCGCCCTTGATGGTCGCGATCTGGGCGTCGAGGGTCGCCTTGTCCTCGGCCCGCGTCTCGACGAGGAGCGCGGCGGCCGTGTCGCCCAGCTCCTTCAGGTAGGGCGGCATGCCGTCCTTGTCCTGGACCGAGCGCAGGGCCGGGCGGTCCATGAGTTCCACGGCGGCCACGGGCTGCTTCTTGAGGATGATGGTCGCCTCGCAGGCCGTGCGGATGTCGGGGAAGAGCATCAGGGCCGAGGCCTTGTGGGCGTGCTCGACGACGGTGCGGTAGGTCACCCGGGAGACGAAGGCCAGGGTCCCTTCGGAGCCGACGATGAGGTGCTTGAGAATGTCGAAGGGGTCCTCGTAGTCCACCAGGGCGTTCAGGCTGTAGCCGGTGGTGTTCTTGATCTTGAACTTGTGCCGGATGCGCGCCTCAAGTTCAGGCGCGGCCATTACCTGGCGGCGCAGGTCCTCAAGCCCGCCGATGATCTCGGGGTGCTTTTCCCGGAAGGCGCGCCTGGAGGCGTCGTCGCCCGTGTCCAGGATGGTCCCGTCGGCGAAGACCAGTCGCAGCTCCTCAAGGGTCTTGTAGCTGTTCTCGGCCACGCCGCAGCACATGCCGCTGGCGTTGTTGGCCAGGATGCCGCCGATCTTGCAGGAGTCGATGGAGGCCGGGTCCGGTCCGATCTTCTTGCCGAAGGGTGCCAGGGAACGGTTGGCGTGGGCGCCGATGATGCCCGGCTCCAGGTCGATGCGGCGGGCGTTGTCGTAGATGCGGCAGCCCAGCCACCCCTCTCCCAGGCGCAGCAGTACCGAGTCCGTGACCGCCTGGCCCGAGAGGCTGGTGCCGGCCGCGCGGAAGGTCACTTCGATGCCGTCCTTGTGGGCCAGCCGCATGATGCGGGCCACTTCGCCCTCGGACTCCACGTTGATGACGATCTTGGGGATGAGCCGGTAGAAGCTCGCGTCCGTGCCGTAGGCCAGCAGACGCAAAGGGTCGGTGATGATACGCCCGGCCGGCACGAAAGCGGCCACGGCGTCCCGGAATTTCCGGTACTTGGAATCGAGCATGGGACCTCCGTATTATGAGAATAATTCTTAATAAATATATATGATTTTACGGCTGTCCACAAGCCGAAAACATGTTTTTGTGATGAAGAAAACCGGACACCGGACGGAATTGGCCGGGTAGGCGCAGCGATGGGGCAAAGACGCGCATCGCGGTGGGGAAGGTCGCGTCCGCCGCAGGAGGAGAGAGGTATCGCGGGGTCAGATGTCCCGGCGTCCGCGTCCCAGAAAGAGACCGGCGGCGAGGCAGACCGCGCCGCACAGGCCCAGGGTGGGCCCGACGCCGATGAACTCGGCCGTCAGACCCGCCCCGAGGGAGCCGAAGGGCGACATGCCCATGAACATCATGGCGAAAAGGGCCATGACCCGGCCGCGCATTTCGTCGGGGGTGAGGGTCTGGACCAGCGTGTTGGACGTGGCCATGAGCAGGATCAGGAACAGCCCCGCGGGCACTGCCAGCAGGATCGACAGCCAGAAGACCGTCGAGAGCGAGAAGAGGACCAGCGTCAGGCCGAAGGCCAGGGAGGCCACGGACCGCAGGGCCCACAGGCCCGTGTTCCTGCGCATGGTCAGGATGAGGGCGCCCATGAGGCTGCCCACCCCGGCGGCGGTCATGAGCAGGCTGTAGCCGTCGGCCCCTCGCCCGAGGACTTCCCGGGCCACCACGGGCATGAGCACCAGGAAGGACGAACCGAAGAGGCTGGTCACGGCCACCAGGGCCAGAAGGCTGCGGATGGCCGGGTTCGTCCAGGCGAAGGCGACGCCCGCCTTGATGCGGGACAGGAATTGCCCCTGCGGCGCGGGTCTGGGCGTGTCGGGCAGGCGCATGAGGGCCAGGCAGGCGATGACGGCCAGGAAGGACAGGCCGTTCAGGGTGAAGCACCAGGCCTCCCCGACGGTGGCCAGGAGTGCCCCGGCCACGCCGGGGCCGATGATGCGGGCCGTGTGGAACATGGAGGAGTTGAAGCCGATGGCGCTGGGCAGGTCCTCCTTGCCGACCATCTCGACCACGAAGGACTGCCGGGTGGGGTTGTCGATGGCGTTGACCACGCCGAGCATGGCCGCCAGCAGGACGATGATCCAGACCCTGGCCTGTTCCGTGAAGCACAGGGCGGCCAGGATGAAGGCCAGGATCATGGCCGCGGTCTGGGTCCCGATGAGGATGGCGCGGCGGTTGGCGCGGTCGGCCCAGTCCCCGCCCACCAGGGCCAGGACGAAGATGGGCGCCAGCCCCGCGAAGCGCACCAGCCCCAGGGCCGCGCTCGATCCCGTCAGGCGGTACACGAGCCAGGCTTCGGACACGTTCTGGACCCAGGTGCCGACGAGGGAGATGATCTGCCCCGAGGCGAAGAGGCGGAAGTTGCGGTGCCGCAGGGGGCGGGTCAGGGTGGTCCAGGCTGAAGGGGGCATGATGGTTCCGGGGTTTGCGGATGCGGTTCGACGCAGGAGAGAAAAGGCGCGTTCCCGGAAAAAGTCAACCGGCATGGGATGTGGAATATGGATCGCCGGGCTGCGTTCTCGATGACAACCGGGGGATTTGTTCTTTTTTCTTGATCAAGCCGGCCCCGTCCCGTTAGCCATGATCCCGGCCGCTGGCGGCCCGATCACCCCACATCCTAGGAGCACTGCGCATGAACCTTTCCTGCTTCAAAGCCTACGACATCCGCGGCCGCGTGCCCGACGAACTGGACGAGAACCTTGCCTGGCGCATCGGCCGGGCCTACGCCGCCTGGCTCAAGCCGTCCCGCGTGGTGGTCGGCCACGACATCCGCCTGTCCAGCCCGGCCATGGCCGCGGCCCTGACCCGCGGGCTCACCGAGTCCGGCGTGGACGTCTACGCCCTGGGCGAGTGCGGGACCGAGGAGGTCTACTTCGCCGTCTTCGACCAGGGCATGGACGGCGGCATCATGGTCACGGCCAGCCACAACCCCAAGGACTACAACGGCATGAAGTTCGTGCGCGAGGACTCGAAGCCCGTCAGCGGCGACACGGGCCTCTTCGCCATCCGCGATCTGGCGGCGTCCGGCGAGTTCCCGGCGGCCGCCCGCATCGGCCGTGAACAGCCCCTGAACGTGCGGGAGCGCTACCGCGACCATCTGCTGTCGTATGTCGACAGGTCCGCACTGCGGCCTCTGTCTATCGTGGTCAACGCGGGCAACGGCGGGGCCGGGGCCGTCATCGACCTGCTGGAGCCCATGCTGCCTTTCGCCTTCCACAAGATCCTGCACGAGGCCGACGGCAATTTCCCGAACGGCGTGCCCAACCCGCTCCTGCCGGAATGCCGCGACATGACCGCCCGCGCCGTGGTCGAGACGGGCGCGGACCTGGGCCTGGCCTGGGACGGGGACTTCGACCGCTGCTTCTTCTTCGACGGGACCGGCCGCTTCATCGAGGGCTACTACCTCGTCGGCCTGCTGGGCGAGGCCTTCGCCCGCAAGCACCCGGGCGCAGGCATCATCCACGACCCGCGCCTGACCTGGAACACGATAGCCGCCGTCAGCGCGGCCGGGGGACGGCCCATCATGTCCAAGACCGGCCACGCCTTCATCAAGGAGCGCATGCGCCTGGAGGACGCGGTCTACGGCGGTGAGATGAGCGCCCACCACTATTTCCGCGACTTCGCCTACTGCGACTCGGGGATGATCCCCTGGCTGCTGGTGGCCGAACTGGTCTGCCTGACGGGCAAGTCCCTGGCCGAACTGGTCGACGACGCCATGCGCGCCTTTCCGGCCAGCGGCGAGATCAACCGCAGGGTCACGGACGCACGCGCGGCCATCGCCGCCGTGGAGGCGCGCTTCGGCGCGGGAGCCCTGGTCCGCGACACGACAGACGGCCTGAGCCTGGAGTTTGAGGCTTGGCGCTTCAACCTGCGCTCCTCCAACACCGAGCCCGTGCTGCGCCTCAATGTGGAGTCGCGCGGGGACAGGGCGCTCATGGAGAAGAAGACGAGGGAAATTCTGGGGATTGTGGACGGGATGGACTGAGTGGACTGAGTGGACGTGAAGGACCTGGGGGTGCCCGGGGCGGGTGAGGGCGAGGCCGGGAGGCTTCGCCCTCACGTTGTATGGGCTAGTTGGCGAAGACCTTTTTCAGCAGGTCCGTCGTTCTCGCGGCCGGGTTGGTGCGGATGGCTGCCTCTTCCTTGGCCACGTAGTGGAAGATGCCGTCCATGCCCTTCTCCACCACGTAGTCCGTGAGGTTGGCCTTGGCGTCGGGCATGAAGGGCAGGGCCTTGTACTGGCCCATCATGGCGTCGTAGGCCTGCACTGCCCCGGCCTCGGCCAGAGTGACGTCGACGATGGGCTTCATCTCCGTGGCCAGGCCCGGTCCCATGGACTTGCGGAAATACTGGGTGGCCGCGTCGTCGGGACCGTTCAGGATCTTCTGGGCGTCCTGGATGGTCATGGCCGCGATGGCGTCGACGAAGAGGGCCTTGGCCTTGGGCGTGGCCTGCTCGGCGGCGCGGTTGAGCTTCAGTTCCAGGTCGTCGACGAGGCTCGAATAGCCGGCCGCCTTGAGGGCCTTCTGCACCGTGGCCAGCTGTCCCGGCAGGGGGATGTGGATGGCCTTGTCCGCGTTGAAGCCGTCGGTTTTCCCGAGCTGCGCGACAACGGTCTCGGTGCCGACCCGCAGGGCCTCCTTGAGGCCGTCGCCCATCTCACCCTGAGTCAGGGACCCGGCTGAAGAACTTGATCCACTTGGTTTCACCAATTCCAGTCCTTTCTGCAGCAGGTCGCCCTGGGCCCGGACCGACTCCGATCCGAGCAGCAAAATCGCGCCGATGACCGCAAGGCCCAGAAATGCGGGAAGAAGGGTGCGTTTCAACATGGTGTCTCCTTTGGTAGTGTCGGGTGGCAGGGCCTTTTCCGGCCCTCAGCCCGGTCGGTGAGCGCCCGCGTCAGAATTCGTAGCGCAGGCCGAGGCTCAGGATGTTGCTCCCGCCATCTTCCGCGAACATGCCGTAGCCTGTCGAGCGGTGGTGCAGGCGGAAAAAAGTGGACCAGGGTGAGTCCGGCAGTCCGAAGGCGGCCTCGATGTGCCAGAAGAGCATCATCGGCTCGCTGTCACCCTTCCTGATCCGTTCGTACTCCGGCGTGGTCGTGGCGAAGGACGGCCCGATGCCGAAGGCCAGGCTGGTGTCCAGCGCGCTGTCCCAGGGGAAGGCCTCCCAACGGATGTTCAGGACCGGGGCGTTGAATTCGAAGTGATCCTGGATGCCGAAATGTCTGGCCACGTTGGCTTCCAGTTCCAGGGACCACATCCGGTTGGCCGGACGGAAGAAGGTCCAGCCCGCAGCGCCCGCCAGGAGGTAGGAGTCCTCCAGCCCTGCCTGGCCGGAGATGGCCTCGATCCAGTCGCCGTCGGTCATGGCCCCGCCGTAGATGCTGAAGGAGAGATCGCGCTCGGCCTTCGGCTGCGCCGAAGAGGGGGAGGCCGAGCACACGATCAGCGTCAGGACGAACAGGCCAGCCAGCATGGTGCGGATGTTTCGGATGGACATGGTCGTTTCCTCAGGTACGCATGCGCGCTGCGCGGGAAAGTGCAGCGTCTTCCGCCGGAAAGACGGGTTTTCCGCTGTCACTGTAGACGCAAAGAGGCGCAGGAGCAAGGAAGGGCGGAAAAATTGTCCGATGCCGTCGTCAGCTGATCTCGTCCATGAGCGTTCCCGTGTCCCGCAGCAGCAGGCGCACCAGGATTTCCTCCAGGGACAGGGTCGGCTCCTGACGGCGGGCCTCCACGGCCTGGTCCAGCAGGTCGGCCTGGGACTCAAGGGAGACCGCCTGGGAGACCAGCCCGTCCTGGCGCTGGGCGTAGAGTTCCTCCTGCGTGGTCATGTCGCCGATGTACACCGACAGTCTGTCCAGTTGGGTCTGGAGCGTGCCCGCGTTGGCCAGGTCCGTGCCGGAGAGCTGTGTGGACCAGGGGATGGTGTCCAGCGCCCGGAACGTCACGTCGAAGCCTCCGAGGTTCGGGTCAGCGCTCAGGGTTGACTGAATGTGGACGTTGCCGTTGCTGTCGATCTGCTCGGTTCCCCATTCGCCGCTGTCCAACAGCGCGATGCCGTTATAGAGCGTGGACTCGACGATGCCGATGATCTTGTCGCGCAGTGCGTTGTACTCATCGGCAACGGATGCGGAATAGGTCAGATCCCCTTCCTTGACCTGCTTGGCGATCTCCTCCATCTCTTCCAGGGTGGTTTTGATTGTGCCAACGGCCTCGGCAGCGATGCCCACCATGGAAGACGCCTCGCTTACGTTGCGTGATGCCTGCCGGATGGTGGCGCTGTCGGCGCGCAGGCGGCCGGTGATGGCCTGGTCGTAGGGGTTGGTCAGGGGCTTGACCGCCGGCCGGCCCAGGACCATCTCGCGCAGGTTGGCGCCCACGCTCGAGCCCTGGAAGTAGGCGTTCATGAGCAGATCCTGCTGCCAGATCTGGTTGGCGGTGGTGTAGACGAAAAGTCTTTCCAGGTCGGTCAGGGCCACGGCGTTCTCCCTCGGGCTGCAGGAAAGGGGGCGTTTCGAATCTATTCGGCCGTTCCCGGCTTTTGTTTAGTAGATGACCTCTTCCAGGGTCAGCCCCTGGGGGGGCGCCGTGGCCGGAGCCAGGCGACGGTCATGGCTTTCCAGGACGGCCCGGGCATCATCCGGGCTCATGCCGCCGCGGCCGACCTCGACCAGGAGGCCCATGAGGTTGCGGACCATCTGCTTCAGGAATCCGTCGGCCTGGAAGCGGAAGACCCATTCGCACGGGTGCTGGCCCGGTTCGCGGCGGATGGGCTCCAGGGTGCGGACCGTGCCCTTGACCTCGGTGCCCGCGTTCTGGAAGGCGGCGAAGTCGTGGGTTCCGGCCAGGAATTCCGCGGCCCGGTCCATGGAGTCCAGGTCGAGGTTGCGCACGGGCCAGACGAAGGGCGCGCGCTGGGGCAGGGTGAAATCCGGCTCGGTCCACAGGGTGTAGGCGTAGCGCTTGGAGCGGACCGAGAATCGGGCGTGAAAGCCGGGTTCGGCCTCGCGCGCGTCGAGGATGGCGATGTCGTCCGGGAGCATCGAATTGAGCGCCTTTTGCCAGGGAATGCGGGCCTTGGCGTCGGGCGCGTCGAAATGGGCCACCTGACCGAGGGCGTGCACGCCCGAGTCCGTCCGGCCTGACCCGTGCACCCGGACCGGTTCCTCGCAGATGCGCGACAGCTTTTCCTCCAGCACGCCTTGGACGGTCGTCCCGCGGGCCTGAACCTGCCAGCCCAGGTAGCGCGTGCCGACGTAGGCCACGGTCAGGCGGATGCGCGGCATGGTCAGTCGGTTCCGGTCTGCAGGCGGGTCAGGGCCTCGGACAGGAAGGCGGCCCGGTCCGGGCGCACCGAGGACAGGATCTCGCCGGCCTTGCGGCCGCTCATGCCCGCCAGGATTCTGACGGCGATGCTCTCCTCCAGGGTTTCGAGGACCTGCGCCGCCTGCTTGGGCTTCATGTTGGAGTAGACGTCGACCAAGTGCGCCATCTTCTCGTCCTGGATGGTCCCGGCGGAATCGATGAGCTTCTGCATCCGGACTTCCAGGGCGCGCAGGTTCTCGAGCTTGCCGTCGAGCTCCGCCTCAAGGGTCTTCAGCTCGGCCTCCCGTTTGTCCAGGGCCTGTTCTCGTGCGTTCAGGGCCTGGGCCCGCTCCTCGTCCGTCGTCGGTACGGCGTTGGTCGCGTTTGCCGCCTGACTGTCGGCGTTTGCCGAATTCTCCGCAGCCGGCGCAGGGGCTGCGGCCGGGGCGGCCGGGGCGGGCGGGGTCTGGGCCATGGCCGGGCGTATGGCCACGGGCTGCAGCAGCAGGCTGTCCGGTTCAGACGCCGGCATCCACAGCATGCCGATGGCCGCCAGCTTGACCGCGGCCAGGACGACCGTGGCCTGGACCAGCCTAATAAGGCGCGCGCCCGTAGCGGAGGGTGGCTGTTTCGTCGAATGCGCTCTGTTCTTTTCGCTGTTCTTCCTGCCCATGTCTGACTGCCTGTTTGGCCCGGAGTTTCTCCAGGAGTTTGCGGTCCTTGGCCTTGGCCACGAGATCGAGGCGCCGTTCCTCGACCAGCCGTTCAAGTACGGCCAGTTTGGCCTGCGCCTGTTTTTTGTCAAGTTCCAGACGGTTGCGCCAACCGGACCACAGCCACAGCTCGGGCTGCGTCATCTGTTTGATCCGGCTCATCTCTTCCTGGCACGCCGCCAGGTCCCTTTCCAGCCCTTCGACGCGCACGGCCTGCTCCTGCATGTCCTGCAGGGCCTTGCTCAGGGCCAGTTTTGCCTGGTCCTCCAACTGCGTCCGGAACTCCAGGACTTTTTCGAGCTTGAAAATGAAAGGGCGCGCCATGGCCGGGTCCAAGCAAGAAGCGTGCGCAAAAAAGAAAGCCCGGCGCGGGCCGGGCTTTGTGGTGGTCGGTCTTGGCGTCGGCTAGGCCGCGCCGGCCGCAGTGGCGGCTTCGATGTAGCCCTGACGCAGGGACTCGATCAGCTCCTTCACGGAGACGATGGCGCTGACCCGGTAGGCGTTGGCTCCGGCAAAGGCGAAGCCGTGCTTCAGCAAACCCTTCTTGGCATTCACCAGGGCCAGGGCGATGCAGTACGGGCTCTTGGTGAAGTCGCAGGAGCTGATGCAGTGGAAGGGGCACTTGAAGGGCTTCTTGAGGCCCGCCTTCACGTCCTGCAGGAACGGCCCGTCCACCGCGCGGCCGGGCAGGCCCACGGGGCTCTTGATGATCTGGATGTCCTCTTCCTTGGCGTTGACGTAGGATTCCTTGAACTTGATGTCCGCGTCGCACTCGTGGGTGGCCACGAAGCGGGTGCCCATCTGTACGCCGGAAGCGCCGAGCTGCATGAACTTGTAGATGTCCGCGCCGTCCCAGACGCCGCCCGCGGCGATGACCGGAATGGGGCGGCCGGCCTTGCTTTCGAATTCCTTCACCGCCTCGACGACTTCGGGCACGGTCTTTTCGAGGGAGAACTCGGGGTCGTCGATCTGCTCGGGCTTGAAGCCCAGGTGTCCGCCGGCCTTGGGGCCTTCGACCACGAAGGCGTCGGGCAGGTAGTCGAACTTCGACATCCACTTTTTGCAGATGATGGTCGCTGCGCGGGCCGAGGAGATGATGGGCACGAGCTTGGTCTTGGCGCCGTCCACGAGATAGGAAGGCAGGTCCAGGGGAAGCCCCGCGCCGGCGAAGATGACGTCCGCGCCTTCCTTGATGGAGGTCTTGACCAGGTCGCCGAAGTTGGTCAGGGCGACCATGATGTTCACGCCCAGGATGCCGCTGGTCTTTTCGCGGGCCTTGCGCAGTTCGTTGGCCAGGGCGCGCATGTTGGCCTCGCGGTAGTTGGAGCCGATGTCCGGCTCGCCCATGCCGATCATGGCGCCGGCGATGACGCCGATGCCCCCTTCCTTGGCCACGGCCGAGGCCAGCCCCGAAAGGGATATGCCGACACCCATGCCGCCCTGGATGATGGGGATTTTTGCAACAAGATCGCCGATCTTGAGTTGTGGAAAGTCCATTGTGATCTCCTGTATGGATTTAGCCGCGCGGCCCTGGAAACGGGAATGCCTTGAGCGGGCACTTAATCGCGGCGTCCATGGGCTGCTACGCGAAAAAAAAACAGGGGTCAATGAACCGGGCAATCCATTGATATGCATAGCTATTATGGCTGAATTCTATGTGAAAACACGGGATTTCGACAGCGTTTTGAGTTCGGCTTTTGCTCAGAAATGGAATGCGAGAGGCAGGAGTGCGCAGATTTCCCCGGCGATGATCGCCGCGCCCAGGAAATCGCCGTTCATCGCGCCCTCGCGGCGGGCGAGAGACAGCAGGCCGGCCAGGGGCGCGATGGCGATGATGGCTGCGGACACGACATGGCCTGCGGGCAGGGTCAGGGCCGCGGCCGCGGCAGTGAGGCCGCCCACGGCCAGGGCCGAGGGCGTCGCCCCCAGCAGGGCGTTTTGCCCCAGTCCCGGCCGTCCGAAGGCGCGTCCCGTCCGGGCAAAGGCCAGGCAGCACAGCCGGCCGAAAACCGGGGCGAAGAGCAGGGCGCTCCAGGCCCCGAGGGCGACGGCGCGCTCGAAAAGCGCTGTCTGGGCACCAAGACCCAGGACAAGCCCCATGACCCCGAAGGCCCCGATATGGCTGTCCTTGACGATGGCCCAGAACCGCTCCCCCGTGGCCCCGCTGCCCCAGCCGTCCCAGAGGTCGGCCCAGCCGTCCCAGTGCAGGCCGCGGGTGATCCACAGGTTCAGGCCCGTCAGGACCCAGGCCAGGACCCATGGCGTCAGGGGCAGCAGGGAGGCCAGGGCCAGAACGAGGCCGATGAGCGCCCCGACCAGGGGATACATGCCCATGGAGCGGCTGATCTCCTCGTTGGAGGAGATGCGGGCCCGGCCCAGGCGGGTCAGGAAGGTCAGGGCGACGAGGAAGTCGTGCAGCGGGTTCATGGGAGTGGCTCCGTGCAGGTCAGTCGGAATGTCCGGCCGGGCAGGAGGCCGAGGAGGTCGGCGCAAGAGCTGCCGTTCACGGCCAGTTCCATGACGCCCTGGCTGCCCGCCAGCAGCCCGACCTGGCCCGGCGCGAGGTCGGCGTAGGTCGAGACCAGGGCGACGCTGCGGCCGTCGTCAAGCACCCAGGTCCGGCCTCGGGCGGGCATGGCCTCCGTGCGCAGGTTCAGCAGGCAGTTGCCGAAGCGGTCCACATGCAGCACGGCGCAATCCAGGCACCCGTCGCCGGCCTCGGCCCAGGGCTGTTCAAGGCGCACGGCCTCGGCAGGGTCGATGGACCGTCCCAGTGAGCTGGGGTCGGCCCCGAGGGCCAGCCGCGCGGCCAGGGGCGCGAAGACGTCCCGGCCGTGAAAGGTGCGGCTGGCGTTGGAGGTGTCTGCATCCGCACGCCACCAGGATGTTTTCTGGCCATGCAGGAAGGACAGCAGCCCGTTGTCCGGGGCCAGAAAAAGCTGTCCGCCCAGCCGTGCCGCAAGGATGGACCGCGCCGAACCGACGCCGGGATCGACCACGGACAGAAAGACGCTGCCGCCTGGGAAGTGGGCCCGGCTGGCCTCAAGAAGAAAGCCGGCCTGCAGGATGCAGTGCGGCCGGACTTCATGGCAGAGATCGACAACGGGAGCCCCGGGCGCCAGGCGCAGGAGCGCGCCCTTCATCTGCCCGACATAGGGGTCCGCAAGGCCGAAATCCGTGAGCAGAACAATGGGGGGAATCATGCATCAAGCTCATACGGCCAAGCCCCACCCCTGTCCAGCCAAGCCAGAAAGCTGTTGACAGTGCAAAGCGCGGCTGTGTAGAAACTGCGCTCTTCGGGGCGTAGCGCAGTTTGGTAGCGCATCGGTTTTGGGAACCGAGGGTCGCATGTTCGAATCATGTCGCCCCGACCATAAAGAAAACAAGGGCTTGGATGTAAAATCCAGGCCCTTTTTTCTTGCTGATTTTTGGTCTGCCCAACACTATGCCCAACAGAGTGATCGACTTTTTCGGCAGGCTTCGGTCTTTGTATAGTTCGACCGATTCGTTTGGGTTGCTCTAGTCGCTAAGTCCACGCCTATAGTGTATCCAGATCGTGAGATAACAGCCCGGCTTGGTATTTGTTCTAAGTCGGTATTATCCGTCACTGTTCCAGAATTTTTGCAATTTCCTTCGTCTTTGGCTTTGGGACCAAGGACGCTTGTTTTCATTGTTGCAGAATTATAGCTAGTCCAACACTTTGCCAAACATTATTATTTGCTTACGAATTTTTCATTGGGCTTGTACTTCAAATTCGTTCTTGATGCGAACCCTGCCCAGAGGACTTGTTCTGGGTGAACCCTTTTGGGTTAAGGTCTTGCATCATTTTTAAAATTTGATAATCTAATCCTTGATTTTGTGCTGTAGCAATTTTTTTATAATCCATCACTTATTAAGTGGGTTTTAAAGAAATATGAATGATATGAATTTAAATTTATTTATAGATGCTGTAGTTCAGGAAGAAAATTTTCTATTATCCGAGTATATAAAAAGAAATTTTGAGCAATATTCATGTCAAAGTGATGTTGAATTTGCTCTGAATAATTGGACTTTCCCTCTGAAAAATAAAAATGATGATATTTATAAAATTCAAAATTATATTAGGCAGATATTAATACAATATGATAATTTCATAAAAGGGAATCGTTGTGGTGAAAATTATGATTTTTCTGATTTGCTGATAAAAGAACGTACTCTCATAAATAACTGGATTGTAAGAGCTCATGAGGTATCATTCAAAAATAAATTATCAATTGCTGACATTATTTTTCCATTTGATATGGAGTATATATTGAGATGTGTTGTTGATGGTCCTGTTAAATTTGGGACAACTGTGTTTCTTAATAATTATACCGATCAAGACTATCGTAATTTTTATAGTTTTTTAAATAAAAAAAGCAATGCTGATATTGGCAATTTGCATGAACTAATAACAAATTTTATATCAGGTACAATGGATTTTGGTATTGATCTTGATAGGTTGAGAAAGATTTCTAAGGTTGACAGATCAACAAAATATAGGTCGAACAGGTATAGGGTTTATTCTAGTGCGGTTGGCCTTTTTGTGTGGGATAATAATAGAACTAGAGGATGGAGTATTGATGAGTCTTTTCAGTATTTGCGAGATAATAATTTGTTCATTCGGAAAAATAAAGATGATGAAATTTTAGAATTGTGCAGTGATGACTGTTCATATTGTGGAAAAATTGAAGATTGTAGAAAATCAGTTGCTGATAAATATAAGAATGCAACATTTTGCATAAATAATAAATCCATGGTATCTACAAAAACTAGTGGAAGTGCGATTAAGGTTGAGCATTCTCGAGTGATATTTGAAAGAATTAAATATATATTTAGTTCTTAATAAAATTTATTTAATATTGTTTTTATCACTGTATGTGTCGATATGTTGTATGACTCAGATAATATATTTTGTCGTGTTGTGTGCGAAAAGAGTGCTGAATTGTAGCTAATCCTTAGTGTCCAATTTCCAATAATTGCAAGCCATGAGATAAAGAACCTTCAACCCACGAAGGTTCGTTTTAAAATTTATGTCCGTCCCTTCATAACTATTTTGGAATTTGTATTCGCAAATTTCAAATGAGTCATCGCCTTTTCTAATGTGTCATGCCTTGCGCTTTGTGGGTCTGGTGCGTGCTTACACCGGACAACATTGCGGCTAAGGATGCCATCTGAAAAGTGCTCCTTGCTGGCCTGAAATTCCTCTTCGCGTGCATCCAGTAGGTCAAGTCATGGAAAGACATGCCTGCTCTCGCTTCGTCTACTGAAAAGTCCCTTCTTTCAAGTCTCAATCTGCTAGAATGGCTGACGTTTTTGCTTCTGGAGTTCTGGTGCGGCCGAGAACACACGGTCGTCTACGCGTTGCTGTGATTAAAAAAATGCTTGGTCTCCGTGCAATCGTTTTAGCGCCGGAGCACGAAGTGGACGTGCTTTGGTTGCGGGCTTGGTTTCAAATCAAAAAGACGCTCGTGCTGTTGTGACCTTGCCTTTGATTGCTCAAATGCAGGGTGGAGGCAGTGTGGTGTGGAAAACCAAAAAGCTTGTTCTCCGTGCACGTCTTTTATGCTTTGTGCCAGGGGTTTTTCACGGTTGCTCTGAACCGAAAAGCTTAACGTTCACATCAAATAAGGAGGCTGGTTGTGAGTACAGAAGGTGGTGGGCCAATGCGCGATTCATGCGTCAGTTGGCTGAGTGAGAAGGTCGTGGCGACGGTTCTTGGGCTTAGCGTTTATACGCTCAGATCTCATCGCCATAAAGGCATCGGACTGCCGTACGTTAAGTATGGAAAATCTGTCAGGTATTCTTCTGCTGATATTGCAGCATACCTGGAATCACGAAAAATTAACCACAGCAGAGTATAGGAGGAACTTATGTTGATCGATACATGCAAACATCAGTGGCGTCGAAAGAAAAGCAACATTTGTTGGAAAATTGGAAAATGCGTTGACTACAACGCAGAGGTGCGACGAGATTTGTTTAATCGGAAGATGCAACTCAAATCTTATCTGGTCAAGGTGTTAAAATCGAAATATCCTGATGGATTTTGTGATGGAGATGTATTTGTCGCAGGTAGTTATAGATTTTCTTTAAGATGGGATACCTGTGGTTATTGGAGAAGACATTCTCAATGCGGAAATTTGGAGCATGAGGCTGAAATTGCAAAGACAACGCATGTTGAGAGTTATGCCGTACAGCATCTTGGCATCCCAGAAGGCTTAGTGTGTGAAGAATTAGCAAGGTCCAGTGAGATAAGTCTTTCGTACGCGGAACGCTATCTCTTTAGCGAAAAGCCTGGTTTTTCCTTGGTGAGATCGTTCGATAGTTCATGTTTGAAGAAGTATCCATTTGAGATGAATCCACTTGAGGTTCATGGATTCCAACTTAGGCGGATGTATCCGTACAATAATCCAGACGGCACGATCCATCATTATGTATGCATGTTCGAGTCTCTCGAAGGTATAACCGTCGAATTGCCACTAACCCTCTGGGAGACTTCAGATGGGTATCGCAATTTTGACTGGCTTCATCCGGGAGGTCCGTTTCCGCTGTATCAGTTGAATTTTTTGTATGGTAAGCGTGGCCCCGTCTTGATTTGCGAAGACGAGAAGCAGGTAGAGTATTTTCGAGAGAAGCACCCTTGGCTGTTGAAACATGTTTGTCTGACTACATGGTCTGGGGGTAAGTCGGCAGCAATCGACAGAACGGACTGGGGGGGCGTGGAAAATCGATTTGGTGTTATAATCGTATCCCCAGGTGCTGACGGCTACAAAAGGGCCAACAAGTTATACCGTGCGATGAAGCGATTGGGTGTAGGCCCAATCGGCTTCTTGATGCCCCGGGCAAGACTGCAGGCTGATCAAACGTCAGCGAGTGCGATGCTGTCGGCCTTGGATGAGGACATCACGGAATCATTGCTTCAGAAACACGAGGTCGCGGATAGGGCTGAGTTTGTCAAAGATGCGCGGGAACGATTTGGTTTGGACTTTGACCCGGATTTCGTCGAATCCGCGATCAGCGGAAGGGAATTGCTTGCGTTACCCTTGTCCGATGCAGAAGTCGTTCTTGGTCCGATGATCATGAAGGGCGACAGGGTTTTGGTTTATGCGCACAGAGGGTCGGGGAAGACGTGGCTGATTTGTTTTATTGCAGTTGCGTGTGCGTCAGGAAGATCGTTGTTTGTTGGACGCCTTGAAGCTCCTCGCCCTCTTCGAGTTCTTGTCATTGATGGTGAGATGGGGGGGAGAGAGCTGCAGAAGCGTTACTCCATGATCTTCAATGCCATGGGGACCCCGGAGCATTTGCAGGATAATCTCAGGATTGTCGCGGCTAGGATTCAGGGAAGAGAGATTCAGCTCGAAACCCCTGAGGAAAGAGAGCGCTTCAAGGAGGACATAGCATGGGCTGACGTGATCATCGCTGACAGCATGTTCTGTTTGTTTCCGAATGCAATGGGGTCTCAGCTTGATGGTGCCCGGGGTTTCAATGAGTTCATGCGCGCGAATAGCCTGCAAGGTAAAACTACAATCGTCGTTGACCACACTGGGAAGAATAAGCGCAATTCTTATGGGACAATTGGCAAGGAGCTGGGTCTTGAACTTGTTTTGAAGGTCGAAAAGGTGAAGAATCATGAGCTGTTTAGGCTGTCTGTTGAGAAGCACCGGAATCTCGGAAGCAAGGATGTCCAGCCGATAGAGTACGTGCTGAACGTCGACGAGGATGCTGGTATCGCGCAGTTGGCCTCCTTGTCTGAGATGGAAGATGGCGCAGATTCCGCAGGAGAGGATGTGCCCTGCATGACCCGCAAAGATATGCCTGCCAGTGGAGACAACGATGCAGGACGCATGCCTTCCGTGCCCACAGATTGTCATGATGCTCCCTGCGAACTCGATGACCTGGACCGGAAAATAATTGTGGCTTTGGAGGTGGATCCGGGCCTCAGTTTCAGGGCCCTGGCTGCAAAAACCGGGACATCCAAGGGGACAGCAGTTGCTCGCAGGAAGAAACTCGAGCAGGCTGGGCTTGTGAGGCCGAAAGGGGGCTCTGTCGAGAAGGGGGGCCTTGGAGTTGATGACAATGAAGTTTAGATAGGCCGCTGGCAGTGCAAAATGGTGGCACGTATCCTTTCGTGGGTGCGTGCCATCTTTTTTGTCCGGAGCAGGGCTTCAGGAATGGTCTCCGTTCCTTCCAAGCGTCCTGTCTGATGCCTATGGCAGGGCGTCCCACTTTTTACTCGCACTCGCACACACGCAAGCCTGCGCAGGTCAATTTGAAGGACTGCAGGACGCATTCATGAATCCCATCCCCTAGCTTACGCCTCATCTGAAACAACTCCGTCTCTCCGGCACCCTGGACTCCCTGGAGGCCCGCAACCGTCAGGCCGTGGAGCAGAAGCTCGCCTACGTCGATTTCCTGGCCTTGCTCATCGAGGACGAGATCGCCCGCCGCGAACAGCGCAAACTCGTCATGAGGCAGCGCCGGGCCGGCATCAACACGCAGAAGACGCTGGAAAGCTACGACTTCACCTTCAACCTCGGAGTGAACCAGGCGCAGATCATGGATCTGGCCACCTGCCGCTACCTGGAGGAGAAAGTCCCGGTGCTCATCGTCGGCCCCTGCGGCACCGGCAACGCTGGACAGGCTCCTGCACCATGCCCATGTCGTTCAGATTCGCGGGGACAGTTACCGACTCAAGGACAAGCGTAAGTCCGGAATCATCGGTCAACAGATTCCGGTCATGCAGACAGAGGATTAGGCTGGGTGGGTCAGTTTTGACTTGCCGGAAATCGGCAAAGATGGGTCAGTTTTCGAGTTCCGTTGACACTACGACACCGTGTTCTCCACCCACGCCAAGCTCCTGGGGCAACTCGCCTCGGCCCGAGCCGTGGGCACTTACGAGCGCAAACTGGCTGCGTTGACCAAGGCGGATCTGCTCATCATCGACGACTTCAGTCTCAAGCCCATGCGCTCCGGGCAGGATGAGGACTTCCACGACATTATCGCGGACCGCTACGAGCGGCGGCCGACGATCATCACAAGCAATCTGGACTTCTGGGCGTGGAACGAAGCCTTCCACAACAAGCTGCTCGGCGCGGCCACCCTCGACCGGATCAGCCCATCCAACTGGGCAAATTTTTGTCCGTCCGAAGCCGTCCTAGTGCTCCCCTTAAGGGGAGCACTAGTAATGTCCAGTGGACAGGACAGTGGACAGATTGGACGGGAAAAATGAAATTTGAAATTTTGGGTTTGGAGAGCTGTATGAGGTGATTGTTAATAGCCCGAGAGGGTACCTCTTTGGCAAGTCTGGTGGATGTCAACTTTTCCACCAAGATTATTATATGGCAGATTCAAGAATTTTTTTTAGATGAGACAGGAATTTCAACTATAATTCTTTTTGTAAATTTAGGTTATATGGTATTACCTTCTTATTTAATATGGTTATTATTAATAGATTTTTTAATTAGTATACTTAAATAATACATAAATACATAATTAATAAATTTATTTTGTAATAAATTATTTGATTAGTATAATATGCAGAGAGACAAAGTTAAACTAAGTTAAATATATTCACTCTCATGAAAATGAGAAGAATAACATTCGATCATAAACACACACACGATA
>JANJWV010000075.1 GCA_024709365.1 Desulfomicrobium sp.
CGGCGGCGACTGCGTGCTCGTCGAGAACATGGTCACCGGCAAGCCCGGCTACTACCCGCTGGGTTCCCTGGCCAACCGCCAGGGCCGCATCATCGGCACCAACGTGGCCGGGGGCCGCGAGACCTTCGACGGCGCCATCGGCACCTACATCATCAAACTCTTCGAGTACGGCTTCGCCGGCACCGGCCTGTCCCTGCCCGTGGCCCTGCGCGAGGGCTTCGACGCCTTCAGCACACACGTCATGATGAGCGACCACTCCCACTTCTACCCCAAGCGGGACATGGTCAGCCTGGAGATCGTGGTCGAGCGCAACACGGGCCGGGTGCTGGGTCTGCAGGGCGCCTGCCACAACGGCGACTCGGTCAAGGACCGCATCGACGCCATGGCGGCGATCCTCAAGTACCGTCCGACCTTGCGCGACGTCTCCAACATGGAACTGGCCTACGCCCCGCCCTTCGGCTCGGCCATGGACGTGCTGAACGCCGCGGCCAACGCTGCGGAGAACATTCTCCTGGGCCGCAACGTGCCCATCCAGCCGCTGGAATTCGCCAAGCTGTGGGAAAACCGGGTCAACGAAAACCTCCTGTGCATCGACACCCGCGAATGGGGCAACGCCGAGCCATTCGTGTCCAAGTACCCTGAATTCTGGAAGAACATTCCGCAGGGGCAGATCAAGGACCGTCTGGACGAGATCCCCAGGGACAAGAAGATCGTCCTGCTGTGCAACACGGGCGGACGCTCGTACGAATCCCAGGTCATCCTCCGCCACGCCGGGTTCCTGGAGCCCGTCAACCTGCAGGGCGGCATGGGGTTCATCAAACAGCTCGGCTTCGACCCGAGCCAGGACGACTAGAACGCGCGGCCGGCCCCTCGGGGCCGGCCTTTTGCATTACGGACGATGCGGTCGGCTACCGACGGCCGCGAGGAGGCAACATGACCAGACTCGTCGCAGCCCTCGCGCTGCTCTTTCCCGCCCTGGCCTGGGCCGCCCCGACCCAGGTCACCCTTTTTCCTGCCTCGGCCCAGGTGGAGGAAGTTTCGGCGGTGACCTGCACCCCGGCCGAGGGGGACCTGTCGGCCTGCGCCCTGACCCTGCCCGGCCAGGCCGACCCGGCCACTCTGCGCTTCGGGAAACTGCCGGGCGAAGCGTCCATCGCCGACCTGACCTGGAAGACCCGCCACGACCCCGACCAGGCCGCCCTCGCCCCGCTGCTGGCCAGACGCGATGAACTCAAAGCCCAGCGCGACGCGGCCATGGCTGAGCTCGAAGGCGTGCGCAGCCGCCTGGCCTTCTGGAAGGCCCAGACCGAGCCATCCCAGCAGACCGTGGCCGCCCTGCGGGAAATGGCCGCGGAACTGGACGCCAACGTCCGCGCCGGGACGCAGCAGACGCTGACCCTGGAAGGACGTATCGCCGATCTGAACGGAAAGCTCGCCCGGGTCGAGGAGGAGATCGCCGCGGCGGCCGGACGGCAACGCACGGTCTGGGAGGTCGCGCTGCTGGTTTCCGGGAACGCCCCGCGCGAGATGGCCTACTCCTACACGTTGCGCGACTGCGGCTGGAGCCCCCTCTACAGGCTGGAGGCCCTGCCCGCGTCGTCGAAGATCGACTTCTCCTGGCAGGCCAAGGTCTGGCAGCGCTCCGGCCAGGACTGGAAGGACGTGCGCCTCTTCCTGGCCACCATGCAGCCCGAGACCCAGGCCGAACCCTCGGACCTGCCGCCCTGGGAGATACGCCCCGTGCAGATTTTCCAGAAGGCCATGCGCGCGCCGGCCATGATGGAGATGCGCGCCGGCGCGGCCGACGAGATGGTCGCGGCCGCCCCGGCCCCGCCCCGCGAAATCCGACACGCCACCTACGCGGCCTGGGACATGGGCAAGAAATCCCTCCCCGCCGGTTCGGAAAGGGTCATCGACATAGAGCGCGACTCCTGGCCGGCCTCCTTCCTGCATCTCATGCGTCCGAGCCTGGACGCCAAGGCCTTCGTCCAGGCCCGGGCCGAGTTCAAGGAGCCCAAGGAATTGCCGCCCGGCACCGCCTTCTTCCTGCTGGACGGCGCCATGGTCGACCAGCGCGAGTTCGCTCTGTCCGGACGCGAGGGCACGATGTCCTTCGGGACCGACCCCCTGCTGACCTGCGAGACGGTCCTCTCGGACAAGAAGACCGGCGAGAAGGGCCTCTTCGGCCAGAAGCAGTCCTTCGTGCGCGAGTGGACCCTGACCGTGCGCAACGCCGCGGCCCGCCCCGTTCAGGTCCGCATCGAGGAACCCCGCCCCCTGCCCCGCGACGAGCGCATCGTGGTGGAACTGACGGCCAAGCCCGAGCCCCTGGCCGAGGACGACCCGGAACTCCTGGCCTGGAACGCCACGGTCCCGGCCGGGGGGGAAAGCGTCATCGCGCTCAGCCTCAAAATGGAAGCGCCGGAGGATCTCCGCATAGACCCGGGCTGGCGCTGGTAACCGTCCCGGCCGTCACGACGCGAAACGCGCTCCTCCTCGCACGAGGCGGAGCGCGTTTTTCGTTAGGCCGACGGGAACGGGAAAATCAGCTGCGTCTCGCCCCGCCCTCATCCTTCGTCGGCGCCAGCGGCGCGCCGCACTTCTCGCAGCGGTCCCGTCGCCTGTCGTCGGCCGCAACCTGCTGCCTGTGCCCGCAATGCGGGCAGACCCGCGTCCGGACGATAAGCCTGCGCACCATCTCCACCAGAAACATCACGCCTCCTCCGGGCCGGTCCCGGCCCCGTCGCCGTGTCCGAGAAAAAGCACGGCCTTGTCCGAAATCACGTTCTGCTCGCCGAAGACATGGGCCCTGTCGCCGGCCTCGAACATCCACTCGGCGCCGGGATTGAGGAACGTCTTCCCGTCCCGCTGCACGGCCACCACGGTCAGGCCGTGCTCCTTGCGCAAGTGGGACTGGCCCAGGCTCTTGCCTTCGACGAAGGCTCCGGGCGTCACCGCGAGGACCGTCGCCCCGAAGGACGAGCAGGCTCCACCCATGCTGCAGGCGTCGGCCGTGTTCAGCATGGACCGCCGGAGCATGCCGTAGCCTTCGGCGCGGATTTCGCGCACGAAGCGCTCGATGTCCGCCTTGGGCACCAGGTACGTCGACAGGACGCGGATGAACATCTCCACCGAGGTTTCGTACTCTTCGGCCACAACTTCCTCGGCGCCCAACTGCATGAGAGGTTCGATCTCGGCCACGAAACGCGTGCGCACGACGATGTGCAGGGCCGGGTTGTGGGCTTTGGCCGTGGCCACGATGCGGCCGATGGCCGCCGGGTCCGAGATGACCACGGCCAGGATGCGCGCCTTGGCCACGTTGATGTGTTCCAGCACCGCCGCCTGGGACGCGTCGCCGTAGAGGATGGGCTCGCCCTTGGCCCGCTCCCGGCGCACGGTGTCGGGGTTCATCTCCAGGATGACGTAGCGGATGCCCGCCGCCTTGGCCGCCCGGGCCAGATGGTGCCCGCCGAGGCCGAAGCCGGCGATGACGAGGTGGTCGCTCATTTCTGCCTCGGCTTCCCGGGGCGGCGCGGCCTTGAGGCCGGGGGGCATGAGCCTGACCAGGCGCTCGGAGATGGCCGGGACGGCGGCGATGAGAAAGGGCGTCACGGCCATGGTCATGATGGCCACGGCCAGGAAGTACTGGTACTCCGTGTCGGTCAGCAGGTTGCTGCCCATGCCCACGCCGGCCAGGACGAAGGAGAACTCGCCGATCTGGCACAGGCACAGGCCGCCCAGGATGGCCACGTGCCACGGGTAGCCCAGGAGCCGTCCGGCCACGGCGGCCAACGCGGCCTTGAGGACCAGGATGGCCACGGTCAGCCCCAGGACCTGCGGCAGGTGCATGACCACGAAGGCCGGGTCCAGGAGCATGCCGATGGACACGAAGAAGACGCTGGTGAACACGTCGCGGAAGGGCAGCACCCCTTCCAGGGCCGAGTGGCTGTACTCGGACTCGCTCATGATGAGCCCGGCCAGAAAGGCGCCCAGGGACAGGGACAGGCCGACGCTCGAGGTCAACAGGGCGATGGCGAAGCACAGGCCCAGCGTGGTCATGAGAAAGAGCTCGCGGCTGCGCGTGCGGATGACGGCCTCCAGAACGCGCGGGATGAACTTCCTGGCCGCCACCAGCAGGACCACGCCGACCAGGGCCGCCTTGAGGCCCATCTCGCCCAGGGACACCCACGGGTTGCCCCCGACTCCGGCCAGCAGGGGCACGAGGAGCATCATGGGCACCACGGCCACGTCCTGGAAGATGAGCATCCCCAGGGAGATGCGGCCGTGGGGCGCACCCAGCTGGGCCTTCTCGGCCAGGAGCTTGAGCACGATGGCCGTGCTCGACAGGGCCGCCAGGAAGCCGATGAACACGGCCTTGCCGAGTCCCACCCCGAAGACCATGAAGGGCAGCTCGAAGACGGCGACGGTCAGCAGGACCTGGGCCGCCCCGCCGATGAAGACCGGCTTCCTGAGGCGCTGCAGCTCGTCCAGGGACAGCTCCATGCCGATGACGAAGAGCAGCAGGATGACCCCGATCTCGGCGAAGATCTCGACCTCGTGCTTGGCCCCGACGAGGCCCAGGCCGAAAGGCCCGGCCAGGACGCCCGTCAGCAGGAAGCCGATGACCGGCGGGATCTTGAAGCGGTGGCTGGCGATGATGACGGCGCTGGACAGCCCGAAGATCATGACCACGTCGGACAGAATGGGTATTTCGACGCTCATTCCCTGTCCCTCCTCAATCCTTGGCCGGGACGAGGCGCAGCCGGTAGTTCCTGACGAAATCGAGGAGCCGCCCTGCCTTGCGCTCCATGTGCGCAACCCAGGCCTCCAGAACCTCGCCGCCCTCGGCGGTCATGACGTACACCCGCTTGGCCGGCCCGGACCCTTCGGCCTCCCACCTGGACTCGACCAGCTTCTCCTCCTCCATCTGGCGCAGGTGGCGGTAGATCATGCCCGGCGGGACCTCGTCGCGCAGGAATCCGTATTCGGGCAACCGCTGCAGCAGCTGATAGCCGTAGGACGGCCCGTCCAGGAGGGCCATGAGGATGGACGGCTGTATGTACCGTTCGGGCTTGGCGCCCCCGGCGTGCCGGGTGCCGCCGCCATGTTCGCTTGTTGACATATATCCTCTGAGAACATATTTTACTTGAACAAAATAGATAACCCTTTTCCAGGGAGGCCCCATGAGCAGCTTTATTTTTGTACGTGAAAGACGCAAGGTCGAAAAGGGCGAAAAACGCCCCCGCTTCCGCGTGGTCGGCACCACAGGCGATATCAAGATTCACGCGGAGCACGCCCGCAAATGCGAACTGGACGAAATTTCCCGCCTGACCGGCGCCGAGGTGGTCTACCTGCCCAGCGACGGCGAGGGCAAGGAAGGAAAGAAGGACAAGGATAAGGATTAGTCCGGACCAAGCGCAGAGCACGAACGGAAACGGCCGCCCCCGACATGGGGAGCGGCCGTTTTATATTGGGGCCTGTTATCGCCATCCGAGTCAAATCGGCGAACGTTTTTTCTTGGCCCGGTGTGAGTCCCGGGCAGACGTCAGAAATTTCTTGTGGCAAGGCACGGGCCGGATGTGGAGGGTGATGTGTAGCCGACTACATGAATCCTTCACATCCGGCCCGCAACGCAGCCCACAAGGAATTTATGGAGCCTGCCCCTAGTCCTTGTAGACGATGGTCCCGACATGTTCTCCGTTCAGTGCGGCCAGAATGTGCTCGGGATGCCGCAGGGCGTCGATGACCTGGAATTGCTTCAGGCACTTGGAGTTCTTGAGGAAGGTCAATACCGGCCGCTCGACGATGAGATCGTCCAGATCCATGGCCATCAGGTCGGAGACCGAGATGCGGTCGATGAACTTGAGCTCTTCGATGTTCTTGGCCTTCTTGGGATCGTCGCTGTACAGGCCGCGCTCGTCCTTCAGGTAGATGAGCGACTTGGCCCCGATGTTCTCGGCCAGCAGAAACGCCCCGCTGTCCGTGCGATGCGGCGGGATGGAGCCGAATTCGGCCGGGTGCTCGAAGAAGCCGTAAGGGGGGATGCCCGTCGTGATGGGCAGGTAGCCCTCCTGGCAGAACATGGTCAACTGCTCCAAATGGTCGCCGTGGCCGATGCGCACGCCGCCATGCTTGGCCAGGAGCACGGCCAGCATCTCGGCGTTCTGGGACGAGACCTTGTCGCCGAGTTTGGACAGCACGCCCGTGGGCATGCCCAGGTCCACGCCGATGTTGTAGACGTGGCGGGCTCGGGTGCCGCCGCCGGTCATGAGCAGAATCTTGAACTGCTCCTTGGCCTGGAGCAGTACGTCGATGATGGGGAACAGCGCCTTGGCCCCGCGGTCCATGATGGACTGGCCGCCGATCTTGAGCACGTTCACATCGGGGTGCATGCGGAAGTATTCCGCCGACTCGGTCTTGGCCAGGAACTTCTTGCTGACCAGAGACTCGCCCATGAGGGGGGTGTCGATGTGCAGCCTGCCGGCTTCGGATTTTTCCTTGATGAGAGAAGAACTCAATGTCGCCTCCGTGGTTGTGTGTGAATTTCCGTGAAGGCCCGGCGGAGCCTGAAGCCTCGACTTCCCGCGTACGCCTGGCGCGCCGCGATCCCATATCAGTACAAATAATCAAATCCCCGGCCGCATGCCAGGACAATCTACGATTCGTGGCCGTGTCGACCACGCGTTCGCCGCCGTCAACAACGTTCCCGGATGCGCAGCTGGAGTTACGGGCTGCCAATCCTGAAGAATATTTTCACAAGAATTAAATAATAATTGATATCAGCATGTTAAAAGAAGCGATCCTATCTCAAAATTCTTGACGATATCTTCGAACATACGTATTTGTCTCTCATATAGACACGAAAATTATTTTAAGCGTGTCAATAAGTCAAGGGCCCAGCTCATTCCGCATCTGTCCCGATCCAGCGAGGTGACCATATGGCTCAAGAAACCCATTCAAAAACTGAAGCTCCCGCCTCTTCTCCGGAACGCCCAGGCAGCAGGGCCGGCAAACTCCTCAACGATTTCCGATTCGATCGCGTCGAACTGGCGGGGTCGTTCGGCGACCTGGGGACCCTGCTCCCGATTGTCGTCGGCATGATCCTCATCAACAAGCTCAGCCCCACGACCGTCTTCCTCTCTTTCGGCATGTTCTACATCATAACAGCCTGGTATTACAAACTTCCCGTGCCGGTTCAACCATTGAAGGCCGTGGGTGCCATCGCCATCGCCTTTCCGGGCGAAATCACGGAACCCGTCATCGGCGCGGCGGGCGTGATTTTCGGAGGCATGCTCCTGCTGTTCTCCCTGACCGGCATCGTGGACAGGCTGGCGAAACTCTTCACGCCGCCAGTGGTTCGGGGCATCCAGCTTGCGCTGGGACTGGTGTTCCTCCGGAAGGGGGTCGAACTGATCGTCACGAAGAACCTCTTCATGTCGGGAGTGGCGGGCCATTTTCCGGATTCGAACATCAACCTGATCCTGGGCTTCGTCGTCTTCGCCCTCGTGCTGCTCCTGCTCGACAACAAGCGGGTGCCGGCGGCCATCGCCGCCGTGGGCTTGGGCATTGCGGCCGGATACCTGCTGGGCGGCCTCGACGGACAGATTCTGGCCCTCGGTCCGACAAGCGTCCGGATCATGTCGTTTTCGATGCACGACCTCTGGACGGCCTTCATCATGCTGATCCTTCCCCAGATACCCCTGACCATCGGCAACGCCTGCGTCGGCACGGCGGATACTTGTTCGGTCCTCTTCCCCGAGGACCCGAAGCTGGCCAAAGCCAAGGCGGGCAGTTTCGCCTTCACCATGGGGCTGGCCAACCTGCCTGCGGGATTCTTCGGCGGAGTCCCCATGTGCCACGGCACCGGCGGACTGGCGGCCCACTACCGCTTCGGTGCCCGCACGGGGGGGGCTCCCCTGATGATTGGGGCCATCTTCGTCGTCCTGGCACTGGTCTTCGGACAGGCCGGCTTCACCTTCCTGACGCTTATCCCAAACTCCGTGCTGGGCGTCCTGCTGATTTTTGCCGGCCTCGAACTGTGCCCGCTTGTCAGGAGCCTGAAGGCCAACGAGGAGTATTTCGTCGCCCTGCTGATCAGCGGCATTTCCCTCGCAGTCCCGAACATGGCCTGGGCCTTCGGTATCGGCATCCTGGCGGACCTCTTCATCCGCAAGGCGAAGATCAAGATCTAGCGCGCCTCATCGCAAGGCGCGCCGGCAGAGGCACGGCATTTGCCGAACAAACGCAAGCGCCCCACATGTCGGGGCGCTTCGTCGTGTGGGCTTTTCGTGAGGCAAGGACGACGATCCGGCCAGCGTGTTTCCTCTTCGGCAGTTGGCGCTCATGCCGTCGATCCGGACCAGGCTGCGCATGCGGCCAAGGAGATCGCGCCAGACATTGATGACATGCATCGACTTGTTCTGCACCAGCCCTGCACAATTCTGCGCACACTCATCGCCTAAATACCGGGACTTGCGCGGCGCCTCCACTCCGTACCAATGAATGCGAGCTGTTTTTTTCGTGACAATTTGAAACATCACAAACACATCAGACTGCCTCACCACAAAGGGACGATTTTCTTTTCTGGATTCCGACTGCAAACTCTTCCTGCCGACATGTTCGGGGCTGCAGAAAGCAAACAACGGACCGAAACGAAGATCAGGGCATTGACGAACAAACGCTTATCGGATCATTTGCATGGCCGGAGGGCTCACCATGCGCGCTTTCAAGGGCTCCTTGCAGCTCAAGTTCGTCTCAGCCATCATCTGCATCGTCGTTCCGCTGCTGGGGATCATCTTCTTCTGGCAGGCCATGGCCGAGGAACGGCAGGCCTGGACCCAGATGATCAACCAGGCCCGCGTCCTGACCCAGCAGATCATCCTGACCAGACAGTGGGTGTCCGACAGCCAGGGCGTCTTCATCCGCCAGGACTCCCCCGGCGCCCGGGGCGGCGCGGGCTTCTACTCCGACCTGCTGGAGACGGAGCGCGGCACCCTGCAGCGCTTCACCCCGTCCATGGTTACCAAGCGCCTCTCCCTCTACTCCCTGGACCAGAACCTCTACCGTTTCCGTCTTGCGGGGCTTGCGCCCATGAACCCGGAAAACCGCCCCGACGAGTTCGAAATGGCGGCCATCCAGAGCTTCGCCCAGGCCGGAAACCAGGAGTATTACGTCCTCGACAGGCACAACGGCGAGGCCGTGTTCCAGTACTCGGCCCCCCTCCTCGTCGACGAGGCCTGCCTGTCCTGCCACAAGAACTACACGCGCGGAACCATCAGCGGGTGCCTGAGCATCTACCTGCCGGCCCAGCACGTGCTCGATTCCCTCAGCCGCAGCAGGTCCCAGCTCTTCCTCTCCGCCCTGGCCCTGATCGTGCTGACCGTCATGACCCTCTATTTCCTGGTCCGCCATCTGGTCCTGAGGCCCCTGGGACGGCTGGAAGCCATGGCCGACGGGATCAGCCGCGGGGAATTCCCCGGCGAGATGCATATCGGCAGCGGCGACGAGATGGACCGCCTCGGGCGGGCCCTGCAGGACATGAGCGGGAAGCTGGAGGAGGGCCGGAGCAGACTGGAGGAGAAGGTCAGGAGCGCCACGGGCGAACTGGCCCGGGCCAACGATGAACTGAAAACCCTGGACCGCCTCAAGACGGACTTCCTGGCCACCATGTCCCACGAGCTGCGCTCGCCCCTGACCTCCATCCGCGGCGGGCTCGACTACCTGCGCCGCACCGAGACCGCCTCCGACAGGCAGGACTACCTGCAGATCATGGACAAGAACCTGCGCCGCCTGGTGCACCTGGTCACGGACATCTTCGACATCACGCGCATCGAGGCGGACAAGGTGCAGTGGAACTTCATGGACGGGGATTTGTCCGAACTCATCGGGGAGGTTGCGGAGATCCTGTCCCAGCAGGCCGAGGAGCACGGCGTGCGGCTTGACTTCCGCGCGGGGGAGGCCATGCGCGCCTGCATGGACATGGAACGCATCGAACAGGTCCTCGTCAACCTCACGGACAACGCCATCAAATATTCCCCCCCTGGCGGAACGGTAGCCTTCGATCTCGTCCGCGCGGGAGGAGAGATTCGTGTCCGTGTCACCGACCAGGGTCCCGGCGTCGCGCCCGAGGACAAGGAAGCCATCTTCAAGAAGTTCCACACGGCGCCGTCGTCGGGCCGGGGGGAGAAGCCGGGGGGAACGGGGCTCGGCCTGGCCATCTGCAGCCAGATCGTGCGCGCCCACGGCGGGAGGATCTGGGTCGAGGACAACCCAGGCGGCGGCAGCGTATTCACCTTTACCCTTCCGGAAACCTGCGCAGGATGATCCCGGCCAACGACACGAGAGAACGCCGGGAAAATTTATCTGTTTTGGAGAAAGAAATATGTTGACTTCGGACAAGGCCCAAACTAGGGACAACAGACTTTGTGCGTGGACGGAGTACTTGGCCCAAACCGACTTCCGCCTTCGCCATCCTGCTGGCAGCTGTTTGCAGCGGGAAAAGAGTACTTCTCTATTTACTTTTTTTCTTTGAGGTTATTGTCTTGGCTAAGAACATCTATGTTGGTAATCTGCCCTGGTCCACCACCGATGCCGATCTGCGGAACATGTTTTCCGCGCACGGTGAAGTCACTTCCGCCCACGTCATCGAAGACCGTGAGACCGGCCGTTCCCGTGGCTTCGGCTTCGTCGAGATGGACGAAGAAGGCGCCCGCAAGGCCATTCAGGCCCTGAACGGCGCTGACATGCAGGGCCGCGCCCTGAAGGTCAACGAGGCCCAGCCGCGCGAAAGCCGCCCGTCCCGTCCTCGCTACTAAGCCGCATCATCAGATCACGAAGAAGCCCGTCCCCGACGGGCTTTTTTTTTGCCCGCCGCACACCTGGAATCCGATTTCCGCCCCCCTTTTCCAGCCTCGAAACAGTTCATGGACGCCAGACGCCGCGACCCTCCAAAGACATCGCGGCTGTCAGGCCCGAAGCGGACCTTCACCCCTATGTCGCCTCGAACCTGTACCCCACCCCGGGGATGGTCAGGATGAGCCGCGGCGTCTGGGGATTTTCCTCGATCTTCTTGCGCAGGCGCTGCACATGCACGTCCACGGCCCGGCTGTTGGAATAGAGCTTGGAGTCGGCCCAGTTCTGGCCCTGGATGAAATCGCGCGACAGGGTCTCGCCGGCGTGGGAGACGAAAAGCTCCAGCAGGGCGAACTCCGTCCTGGTCAGGCCGACCTCCCGGCCGTGGATGGTGGCCGTGTGGTCGCGGTAGTTCAGGCAAACCTCGCCCGAGCGGCACGGGGCCGCGGGCTCGGTGCGCCGCACGCGCCGCAGGACGGTCCGGATGCGGGCCGAGAGTTCCAGGGCGTTGAACGGCTTGACCAGGTAGTCGTCGGCGCCGCACTCGAGGCCGAGCAGCTTGTCGGCCACCGTATCGCGGGCCGAGAGCATGATGACCGGGACGTCGCTGTCCCGGCGCAGGATCTGGCAAACCTTGATGCCGTCGATATCGGGCAGGCCGAGGTCCAGCAGGACAAGGTCCGGCGCGTGCGCTTCCACCGCCGCCAGACCGGCGCCGCCGCTCGATGCGCTCAGCACGGCAAAACCGTCGAGTTCGAGGTTGGCGGTCACGGTCTTGACGATGTCCTGGTCGTCATCAATGATGAGGATACGCTGGCGTGTCATGAAAACCCTTGAGAATCCGAGCTGTTGAAGATTCAGGCCAGCCGACCGGCAGCCTCCGGCCATATCCGATACACATGTTTCAATTTCGTTACAACTTTAACTCCCAAAACGGGAATTTTTGTGGTATCGAGCCTACATATTTGAAGCCTGACCAAGCTGGATGTGGTCGGGCACTGTGAAGGACCCGGTTCACGCACCTGTACAGGAGGGAGTATGACCCAAAAGAAAGATGCATCCCGTGGACGCGGATGGCGGCTCGCACTGCCCCCGGCCATCGCGGGCATCGTGGTAACGGTCGGGGCCGCCCTGGCCATGACAGCCACGGATCAGGCCATGTTCTGCGGCAGCTGCCACTCCATGGCCGAAGCGGCGCTGACGCACAAGAGATCCGTGCACGCCGAACTGGCCTGCAACGAATGCCACGCCCCGCACAACATCGTCGCCAAGATCCCGTTCAAGACCAAGGAAGGCACAAGGGACATCCTGGCCACCGTCACGAGCCAGATCCCGGATCTCATCCATCCCGGCGAGGAAACCAAGGCCGTGACCCAGGACAACTGCCAGCGCTGCCACAGCGCGACCACGTCCACCGTGGTCATGCAGAGCAAGAAGTTCTGCACGGACTGCCACCGTCACGTTCCCCACACTCCGAAAATCCCCGTAGCCAAAAGGAGCGCCGCCGATGCGTAGCACCAGAACACTTTTCATCATGCTGGCCGTGGGCATGTCCCTGGCGCTGGCCGCCTGTTCTGATGTCACCGAGCCCAAGACCCCGGAATTCAAGACCAAGCTCAAATCCGACGAAATCAGGAACTCGCCCTTCAAGGCCGAGTTCCCGCTGCATTACGAAACCTACCTGCGCAACAACGAATCGGAGATCATGACCGAATACGGCGGCTCCGTGGCCTACAACAAGCATGACAACGTCCACCCCCTGCCGGAAGGCTACAAGCACGCCCAGCCGTACCTGAAGAACCTCTGGCTCGGCTATCCGTTCAGCTACGAATACAAGGCCGCCCGCGGCCACACCTACGCCATCAAGGACATCCTGAACATCGACCGCCTGAACCGCTATGACGAGAAGGCCGGACTGCCCGCCACCTGCTGGAACTGCAAGGGCGCCAAGATGAACGAATGGATCGGCAAATACGGCGACGAGTTCTGGGCAAAAGATTTCAACCAGTTCCGCGAAGAAGTCGACATGGACGAGAACACCATCGGTTGCGCCAACTGCCACGACCCGGCCAACATGGAGCTGCGTCTCTATTCCGTGCCGCTGCAGGACTACCTCAAGGCCGAGGGCAAGGACTTCAAGACCCTGCCCCGCAACGAGCAGCGCGCCCTGATGTGCGGTCAGTGCCACGTCGAGTACTACTTCACGGACAAGGGCCAGGGCCCGGCCAAGAAGCCCGTCTTCCCCTGGACCCAGGGCAGGGACCCCGAA
>JANJWV010000091.1 GCA_024709365.1 Desulfomicrobium sp.
GTGCAGACGCCCGAAAACGCGCCTCCGTCCGGCGCCGTCGGCAAGTTTCCCCTGGACATCCAGTCCCGCGGCTCGGACCAGAGCGGCACGCTTCTGTCGTACAAGCTCAAGGAGGAAGTCATCGCCAGCAGGCTCTTTGAACTGACGGCCGCGGAGAAAAAGAAGTTCGTCCTGCACGTCATGAGCCAGCCGGAATTCCCCGATCGCCCCGAGATCGCCTCGATCTACTCAATTGTTCTTGTTTATCAGGAGGATGCGGGAACGTTGACCTATTACCTGAATCAGTATCAGGGCCAGGTCCATCCCGAGGCCGTGCCGGCCGAAATGCGCAAGATTCTGGAGTGGACGTATTCCAATCTCAAACGTTTCAACTACTTGCTTGAAGAATAGGATTGGTGGGCACTTTTTGGGGTGATGGGCGGGGCCTTGCCTTTTCAGTCGCGGCAATGGCGTAGTGGAGTTTTTGGACGAGATGGACGTTATGGACTGAATGGACGCAAACCCAGCCCGGTGCGGCGCAACCATGCGCCGGCCGGGCTTTTTTCGTACCGGGCGTCACTTCGACGCCCTTCCTCGAACTCTCGCGGAGCGCTGGCCGCGTGCTGCGCCTTCACCTATCCGTTTGGTCCGTGTTCCGGCTCACGCCGCCCTTGACCATGACCGGTTCGTCCACATGGCCGTTGCGGGCGGTCTGGCGGATGAAGAGGATGGTCGTGCGCGCCAGTTCGTAGCCTTCGGGCACCAGGATCATGCTTTTGCCGTCGCGGGTCCCGGTCACGGGTCTGGCCAGGACCATGCCGGGCTGCAGGCCGTCCAGGCCGACGGCCGTTTCGGCCTGGTCCCCCGCCGAGATCTGCGCCTCCAGGGCCTGGAGCATGGACCGCGGGTACAAGCCCCGCTCGCGCTTGCGCTCCAGGAATGCCTCCGTCGAAAGATTCCCGTACAGGGACATCCGGTACTCCATGACCAGGGCCATGATGGGGGAACCGGGGGGCATGCCCGGCATTTCCGTCATGTCTTCGGCCGCGGGCATGAGGCTCAGGTGCAGAAAATTGGAATATCCGCGCAGGATCTCGGCCACGCCGCGCATACTTGGTACGTGCCGCAGCAGTTCCACCGCATGCTCCGGATGCCCTGCGAAGGCGAGCTTCCGGGCGTCGTCCAGCTCCCGACCTGAGACGATCGCTTCCAGCGTCTGTGCCGGCAGGGCTATGACGCCGACGACCGAGACGAGGAAGGCCGTCTCCGTCATCACCGGGTCCGGGTCCTTGAGCCGCTCGCACAGCCCCCGCAGAAGCGGCAGCACGGGGCTCAGCAGATCGCGCACGTCGGCCCGCAGCCAGCACACGATCTCGTGCACGGCCTTGGCGAAAAGAGCGCAGGTGTCCCGCATCTCGTGCGCGGACGTCCACATCTCCTCGTATTGCCGGACTCCCTTGCCTACGGCTTCCAGCAGAGGCTGGTCGTCGCACGAGGCGGGCAGGACGTGGAAGGCCCCGGCCTCGTTGACCGTGCGCAACAGGTCGGCCACGCCCATGGACGAGCGGCTGAGCAGGATTCTGGAAGTCTGGGGGCTGACGGCGCGCACGCGCGACAGAAACTCGACCCCGTCCATGTCCGCCATGGAGAATTCGGCGATGACCGCCGCGTAGGGCCCCTCTTCAATCAGCCGCTGCAGTCCCGCACGCGCGCCCAGGGCGATGTGCGTTTCGAAGGTCTTGCGCAGTCTGCGGTGGGTTGCCGTCAGGGCCTTGCCGTCGGAGTCCACGACGAGAACGGTGCTCACGATGCCGCCTCCTTGCTGCGTGCGTTTCGTTGCGGGGCGACGGGACAGCGCGGCGGACGCGCGGAGCTGCCCTTGACCAGGCTCACCCCGCCGGCGACCATGTCCCGCACCTGGCGCATGAACACCCCGTAGGCATAGCTCCCCTGCTCCATCTCCTTGAGCCGTTTCTCCCACTCGCCCGTCAGCTCCGGCGAGGCGACCTGCGGGATCATGGCGCAGACCACGTCCACGGCCCAGCAGCCGAGATCCGTGGCCACGAGGCGCTTGCCGTCCTTGCCGACGTACTCCCGGGCGAGCAAGGTTTCAATGATCTGGGCGCGGGTGGCCGGCGTGCCGAGCCCCCTGTCCTTCATGGCCTCGCGCAGCTCCTCGTCCTCCACCAGCTTGCCGGCCGTCTCCATGGCCGCCAGCAGGGTCGCGTCGGTGAAGTGCGCCGGAGGCTTGGTCTTGTGCGCTGCCAGGGTCAGCCCGACCACGTCCACGGCCCCGCCCTTCTTCAAATCCGGCAGGGGGTTGTCCTCGGAGGCCCGCCACGGTTCGGCCTCGAGCCAGCCCCGGTCGCGGAAGATCTTGCCCGTGGCCCGGAAGCGGTGCCCGTTCACGCCGATCCACAGGGTCGAGGCGTCGAACACGGCGTCGTCCATGAAGGCCGCGGCGAAGCGCCGGCAGATCATCTCGTACACTGCCCATTCGTCCGCGCCCATGCCCGCCCGGTTGGCCTTGACCGCCGTGGGGCTGATGGCGTGGTGGTCCGTGACCTTGCCGTCGTTGACGCACTCGAACTTCTTCTTGCCGCCCTTGATGTTGGCCGCGGCCTTGCTCGAAATCTCGGGGAAATGCCCGTACACGGCGCGCAGGTTTTCCAGGCACTCGGCGAAAAGCTCTTTGGTCAGGTGCCGGGAATCGGTTCGCGGGTAGGTGATGAGCTTCTTCTTCTCGTACAGGTCCTGGGCGATGGTCAGGGTCTGCTGGGCCGAGAGGTTCAGGCGCGAGTTGGCCTCCTTCTGCAGCGTGGTCAGGTCGAAGGGCAGTGGCGGCTTCTGGCGGCCCTTCTTCTTCTCCATGGACAGCACCTCTCCCCTGCCCCCGGTGCAGGCATCCACCACCTCGCGGCCTTCCGCTTCGGTCCAGACCTTGGAGTCCTTGAACTCGGGCGGGGCGAACCAGGTCGCCCTGAACGTCTCCTCGCCCTGGGCGAAGTCCCCTTCCACGGTCCAGTAGTCCTTGGGCACGAAATTCTCGATTTCGCGCCGCCGGTCCACCAGCAGCTTCAGGACCGGCGTCTGGACGCGGCCCACGGTGATGAGGCTGCCGGCGCGCAGGGTGAAGAGGCGGGAGAAGTTCATGCCCACCAGCCAGTCGGCCTCGGCCCGGGCAAAGGCCGCGTGGCCGAGGTTGCGCTTCTGCTCGCCGTCCACGAGGCCGGCGAAGGCCTTCTGCAGGCCCTTTTCGGTCATGTCGTTGGCCCACAGGCGGCGGATGGGCTTGGTGCTGCCGGCCAGGAGGTAGATGCGGCGGAAGATGAGCTCCCCTTCGCGCCCGGCGTCCGTGGCGTTGATGACCTCGGTGATGTCGTCGTCCAGGAGGTAGCGGCGGATGATTTCGTACTGGCTGGCCGTGGACGGCAGGATGCCCAGGGCGAAGCGCGCCGGGAGCATGGGCAGCTGGCCCATGGCCCAGCGGCCGGCCCAGGCCGGGTTCTGCTCGGCAGGCTCTGCGATGTTGACGAGGTGCCCCACGGCCCAGGTGACCACGTGCCCCGGCCCCTGCAGGCAGCCTTCGCCGCGTCCCCTGACGCCCAACACAGCGGCCAGTTCGCGGGCCACGGAGGGTTTTTCGGCGATGATCAGCGTTCTGGGCACGGGCGTTCCATTCGCGGGAAATCGAAAGTCATGGGGAAGTGCGTCGTCATGGGACGGCTAGGTACGAAAAAATCCCCGCGCACGCAAATGCGCGGGGATTGGCCGTCGAGGGGGGCGGGCAGTCTCAGGCGAACAGTTCCGGACGGCCGGTGATCTTGCGCACCAGGTCGCGGTAGTCCTGGGAGCCGTGGGAGCCGGGGGCGTACTCGAAGATGGTCTTGCCGTAGGCCGGCGACTCGGACAGGCGCACGTTGTAGCGGATGGGCGTGCACACGTACTCGCCGTACAGATCCTTGAGCTTGTCCAGAATGGCGTCGGGGTTCTTGATGCGCTTGTCCAGGAAGGTCGGCAGGATGTAGTTCAGGGTCACGTCGGCGCGGTATTTCTGGATGGACGACAGGCTCTTCAGGAATTCGACGAGGCCCTGCAGGGTCATGACCTCCAGGGACACGGGCGTGACGAGCTCGTAGACGTAGAAGAGCACGTTGACCGTCAGCGGGTCCCAGCCCGGCGAGGTGTCGACGATGACGTAGTCGTAATCCTTTTCGATGGGTTCGAGGGCCTCGACCAGGGTCAGCTCGCCGCCGAAGTCCTTGCGGTCGATGAGGCGCTTGATGCCGGCCAGGGCGCGTCCGCCTGCCAGGAGCCAGAGATTTTCCCGGGCCTGCACGATGGTCTCCTCGGGAGGCAGTTCTCCCGTGACCAGCTCCGTCAGGCCCGCCTTGGGCTTCATGCCCAGGACATAGGCCGCCTGCCCCTGGGTGTCCGTATCGACCAGGAGCACCTTGTACCCGGCCAGGGCCAGGCCGGCGGCCAGGCTGACGGCCGTGGTGGTCTTGCCCACGCCGCCCTTGCTGAGGGTCACCCCGATCCGGCGGGTCTTGGGTTTCTCCGGCTCGGCCGCAGCCGACTCGAACAGCGGGAAACGGTGCCCGCAAGCCCTGCACTGGGCGACTTTTGCCCCGGCCGGGATCTTGGATTCATCGACGTTGTGCTCTTTTCTGCACTGCGGACAGATCACCTTCATGAACAGCCTCCGCCGTTACTCAATTTTTCCGAGGATGGATTTGACAAGGGGGCCATCGAGGCCTTTCTCCTCGATCTCCCGCAGCAGTTGGTTGACCGCGTGGTTGACCAGATTGGACTTGGACGCTTTGGATTTCGACCCTTCGGGCAGAAGCCGCAGCAGGATGTCCTTGGCCTGGGTCAGGCCGTCGAAGACGTCCTCGCGCAGATAGTGGGTGGTTTTTCTTTTGCTTGAAGCCTGCCTGCGTTTCAGGGGCAGGAGCTTGGCCTTGTTGCCGGGTTCGGTCTTCGGCAGGCAGACCCTGATGAGGGCTTCCAGTTCCTCCAGGCCCGAAACGGGCCCCGAGCCCTGTTCGCCCCGGAACAATTCGCCGAGGATGTCGGGATGTGCTTGTCCGTTCATGTGCGACCCCGATTCAGGAGGATTTCGCGACAGCGCCCAGGACCGATGTCTTGATTTCGGATATGACCCGCGTCATCCAGTCGATGTAGCCGGAGTCGTGGGTATGGATGATCTCCATGCCGCAGATGAGGCTGTCGCCTTCGTAAGGTGAAATGTGCACCACCCGGACATCGACCAGGAACGTCCTGTCGGGGAAGGTGATCCGGACGCTCTCCAGGACGGCGCCGACGCTGAAGTCGTCGGGGCTTGTCACGGCAAGGCCGACTCCGTACATGGAGAGGTCCTTGACCGCGTGTTTCCGCCCGCCGTGGTCCAGGGTGACAAGACCCTGCGGGATGGGCACGCGGAAGGCTTTGCGGACGAAGTGCTTCTCCTCGTTTTCGCTGGCGATCAGCAGGCTCGCATCGTCCCCTGCATCTTGTCCCGGCTTGCTGCTCATGCGACACCTCCAAAGACCGTGGCTGAAGTGACCGTGAACCCTGGTCCTGGCGATCACGGAGCGGAAATACTGGCAACGATGTATCATTGCCCTTGATTTCATTCAAAATCAATCCCTCAGGACAGCCGAATCCGTGAGGGGGACATCCTCTGTTCCGGCGGAAACTCAGGAAAACTATGTACAGAATAAAAATTGTCTGCGTCGGAAAAACCAAAAAGAAATACTGGGCCGACGCCATTGGCCACTATGCGAAAATGCTCGCTCCCATGGTTCGCGTCGACGCCGTATCGGTCAAGGATTGCCCCAATGCCGGGGGTGAGGAGAGAAAACGGGCCGAATCCGAACGCATCCTGGAGAAGGTCGGTCAGCGCGACACCCTGGTTGCCCTGCACGAGACCGGCCGGCTCATGAACTCCCGCGATTTCGCGGCCTTCGTGCGTCCCCTGTTCGAAAGCCCGCAGGGCGAATGCTGCTTCGCCATCGGCGGCGCCATGGGCCTTTCGCCGGAACTGCTCGCGCGGGCCGACCACCTCCTGAGCCTGAGCCCCATGACCATGCCCCACGAACTGGCCCAGGTGGTGCTTTACGAACAGCTCTTCCGGGCCATGACCATCCTGGCCAACAGAACGTACCACTACTGAGGGGGCGGCTACATAGTCGCCCCGCACATTCACCCTGCCGCTGCCGCGGCCTTCACCCCGGCCTGTACTTCCCGGTACGCAATTCCGTATCCGGCCAGCCCCGCGCAGAGCTCCACCCACGCCCCCTCCAGCAGCCCCTCCCGCTCCCCTGCCCTGCCGCCGGTGACGGTCAGGGTGATGTCCAGTTCCGGGCTCTCTCCGACCGTCGTGGCCAGGGACTTGATGTAGACCCTCGGGTGCCTCGGCACCACCCGGCCCAGAACCGGCTCCAGCAGGGACTCGTCGTTGCAGCGCACGCGCAAGGCCCTGGACAGGGAGCCGCCGGCACCGAAGATCCGGTCCAGAAAGTCCTGCAGGGAGGCCTCGATGATGCCCTTGAGCTCCGAAGGCACGCCCGGCAGGGAGATGATCGACGTTCGTCCGACCTGCAGCAGCACTCCGGGCGCCGTCCCGCCGGGGTTGTACAGCGGGAGCCCTCCTTCGGGCAGCCAGGCCATCTTTTCCCTCCCCGGATTGAGTCCGCCCTGCGCCATGATGCCCATGGCGTGGAAGCGGTCGTACTGCTCCCGGACCATGCGCAGGGCCTCCTCGTGCAGCCGCAGGGGCAGTCCGGCCCCCTTGGCCACGGCGGCCAGGCTCAGGTCGTCGGCCGTGGGCCCGAGGCCGCCGGAAGTGAAGATGACGTCGGGACCCCGCTCCAGGGCCCGCCGAACTTCTTCGGCGATGACGTCCAGGTCGTCGCGCAGCATGGTCCCGCGCGAAACGTGTCCGCCGCGCGAGTTGACCAGGCTGCAGAGCCAGCTGGTGTTGGTGTCCTGGATGTCCCCGATGAGGATCTCGTTGCCGATGACCAGGATTTCGACGATGGCGGAATACACGCTGTCCTCCCGTGAAGGGTGCGGCCCCGGCCGATGTGGCAGGCGGCGTAACGTATGCTTTCTAACCTTCAGGCCGCCCGCGCGACAACAAAAAAGGGAGCGCCCGAAGACGCTCCCTTGCATGTGCCGTTTGTTTTGGACCTATTTGACCTTGCCGGCTCTCCAGGCTTCGATGAGCTTGTCGTAGTCGACGGTCTCGCCCTTGGGCTTCTCGTTCTCCAGCTTGGGCTTGGGAGCACCGGGCTGGTCGAGCCAGTACTTCTCGTCCTGGGGCTTGTTCATCTTGGGGCCGCATTCGCCCTGGACATTGGCGCGCTCCAGGCGCTCCAGGATCTTGTCCTGTTCGGCGGCCAAGTTGTCCATGGCGGTTTCGGGGGTCACTTCGCCGGACACGGCTTCACCGATGTTCTGCCACCACAGCTGGGCCAGCTTGGGGTAGTCGGGCACGTTGGTGCCGGTGGGCGTCCAGGCCACGCGGGCCGGGCTGCGGTAGAACTCGACCAGGCCGCCGAGCATCGGGGCGCGCTTGGTGAAGGACTCGTGACGGATGTCGGAGTCGCGAACCGGGTTCAGGCCGACATGGGCCTTTTTGAGCGAGGTCGACTTGGCCACGCAGAACTGGGCGAACAGCCAGGCGGCCTTGCGGCGGTCGACCGGGGTGCTCTTCAGCAGGGTCCAGGAACCGCAGTCCTGGTAGCCGAGCTTCTGCCCTTCTTCCCAGTACGGGCCGTGGGGGGACGGGGCCATGCGCCACTTGGGCGTGCCGTCCTCGTTGACTACGGGCGTGCCCTTCTCGACCATGGAGGCCGTGAAGGCGGTGTACCAGAAGATCTGCTGGGCCACGTTGCCCTTGGCCAGGCTCGGCAGGGACTGGTAGAAGTCCATGCCCAGGGCGCCGGGAGGCGCGTAGAGGCGCAGCCAGTCCATGTACTTGCGCAGGGCGTACTTGGCGGCCGGGCCGTTGGTGTCGCCGCCGCGGGCCACGCTGGAACCGACGGGGCGGCAGCCGTCAACGCGGATGCCCCACTCGTCCACGGGCACGCCGTTGGGGATGCCCTTGTCGCCGGCGCCGGCCATGGACAGCCAGGCGTCGGTGAAACGCCAGCCCAGGTCCGGGGCCTTCTTGCCGTAGTCCATGTGGCCGTAGATGGCCTTGCCGTCGATTTCCTTCACGTCGTTGGTGAAGAATTCGGCGATGTCCTCATAGGCCGACCAGTTGACCGGCACGCCCAGTTCGTAGCCGTACTTGGCCTTGAACTTGGCCTTGAGCTCGGGCCGCTGGAACCAGTCGTAACGGAACCAGTACAGGTTCGCGAACTGCTGGTCGGGCAGCTGGTAGAGCTTGCCGTCGGGGGCCGTGGTGAAGGACTTGCCCATGAAGTCGTCGATGTCCAGGGTCGGCAGGGTCACGTCCTTGCCCTCGCCGGCCATCCAGTCCGTCAGGTTGACGACCTGGCCGTAGCGGAAGTGGGTGCCGATGAGGTCCGAGTCGTTGACGTAGCCGTCGAACACGTTCTCGCCGGACTGCATCTGGACCTGCAGCTTCTCGATGACGTCGCCTTCCTGGATCAGGTCGTGGGTGACCTTGATGCCGGTGATGTCATAGAAGGCCTTGGCCATGGTCTTGGATTCGTACTCGTGGGTCGGGATGGTTTCGGAGACGACCTTGATCTCCATGCCCTTGAAGGGGGCTGCGGCCTTGATGAACCATTCCATTTCCTTCATCTGCTCTTCCTTGCTGAGCGTCGAAGGCTGGAACTCCTCGTCGATCCATTTTTTCGCCGCCGCCTTCTGGGCCGCCTCATCGGCGAAGCCAAGGCTGGTGACGCCCAGGAATGCCACCATGAGCATCCCGGTCAAGAGAACACGTCGAACTTGCATACGGACCTCCATTTGCGGTTATTCGAACAAACCCCAAAACGCCGCTTCCGCCCTCCTCGCCGCACCGCGCAGGTGCCCTGATCTCAGCCCCAGCGCATGACGGTGACGAGAAAGAAGACGGATATCACTGTAGCGATCCAGACGGCCATCTCCGTCAGGCCCAGCCAGGCCAGATGGATGTAGGCACTGCCCAGAAGGCTGATGAACAGACGGTCCCCCCGGGTGGTGACGATGGGCAGAAACCCCCGGCGCGCGATGCTCGGGGAGATGATCTGCCACACGGTCATGCCGGCGAGCATGAGCACGATGAAGCCGAAGAACGACGCGGTGACCGGCGTCCAGGCCATCCAGTCGATATTCATGACAACCCTCCTAGACCCGGCCCAGGGCGAAGCCCTTGGCCAGATGGTTGCGGACAAACCAGATGACCAGGGCGCCGGGCACGATGGTCAGGATGCCGGCCGCGGCCAGCAGGCCCCAGTCGAGGCCCGAGGCGCTGACCGTGCGGGTCATGGTGGCGGCGATGGGCTTGGCCACGGTGGTGGTCAGGGTGCGGGCCAGGAGCAGCTCGACCCAGCTGAACATGAAGCAGAAGAAGGCCGTCACGCCTATCCCCGCCCGGATGAGCGGGATGAAGACGGACAGGAAGAAGCGCGGGAAGCTGTAGCCGTCGATGAAGGCCGTCTCGTCGATCTCGCGCGGCACGCCGGACATGAACCCTTCCAGGATCCAGACCGCCAGGGGCACGTTGAACAGGCAGTGGGCCAGGGCCACGGCGATGTGCGTGTCGATGAGGTTGAATGTCGAGTAGAGCTGGAAGAACGGCAGCAGGAAGACCGCCGGCGGGGCCATGCGGTTGGTCAGCAGCCAGAAGAAGACGTGCTTGTCGCCGATGAAGCGGAAGCGCGAGAAGGCGTATGCCGCCGGCAGGGCCGTGACCAGGGAGATGACCGTGTTGATGGACACGTAGATCATGGTGTTGATGTAGCCCGAGTACCACGACGGGTCGGAGAAGATCTTGGCGTAGTTCTCCAGGGTCATGTCGTGGGGGAAGAGCTGGAACGATCTCATGATGTCCGCGTTGGTGCGCAGGGACATGTTGAGCATCCAGTAGATGGGCAACAGCAGCAGCGTCAGGTAGAAGACGAGGACGAAATGCCGTTTTCTCATGACTTGTCCCCCGTGCCCACGGCCTGCAGGGCCTGGTAGAAGAGCCAGCAGAACAGCAGGACGATGAGGAAGTAGATGATGGAGAAGGCCGCGGCCGGTCCGAGGTCCATGGCCGTGGACAGCTTGACCAGGTAGATGGACAGGAAGGTCGTGGCGTTGCCCGGGCCGCCGCCGGTCAGGACGAAGGGCTCGGCGTAGATCAGGAAGCTGTCCATGAACCGCAGCAGTACGGCGATGGTCAGCACGCCGCGCATCTTGGGTAGCTGGATGAAGCGGAACACGGCCCAGCGGCTGGCCCCGTCGATCTTGGCGGCCTGATAGTAGGCGTCGGGGATGGAGCGCAGTCCGGCGTAGGCCAGCAGGACCACCAGCGGCGTCCAGTGCCAGACCTCCATGAGCATGACCGTGATCCAGGCGTCCAGGGGATTGGCCGTGTGGTCGAAGGGAACGCCCAGGCTGTTGATGCTCGCGCCGAAGAGGCCGATGTCCGGCCGGGTGAAGATGATCCAGATGGTGCCGATGACGTTCCAGGGAATGAGCAGCGGCAGGGCCAGGAGGACCAGGCAGGCCGAGGCGGTCCAGCCCTTCTGGGGCATGGTCAGGGCGATGCCGATGCCGAGCGGAATCTCGATCAGGAGCACCAGCCCCGAAAAGATGAGCTGCTTGACGAGGGCGTCATGCAGCCGCGAGTTGGTCAGCATGTCCCGGAACCATTCGGCCCCGACGAAGATGCGCTGCCCCGGCCCCAGGATGTCCTGGACCGAGTAGTTGACCACGGTCATGAGCGGCACCACGGCGCTGAAGGCCACGATGACGAAGACGGGCAGGATCAGGAACCAGGCCCGGTTGTTTTCCCATTTCTCCACGCCTACCTCCTACTTGACCAGGGCCTGGTCGCGAAAAAGCTTGGTCCGCTCGGGCGGGAAGACCGCCCAGCATGCGTCGGCCGGGACGGAGCGGCCCTCGGCCACGCGGGCCTTGAGGCGCGCGCCGCCGGCGGTCAGCGTCACGATGCGGGTGCTGCCCTCGTTTTCCACCGACACGACGCGCCCGGCCAGGGCGCCCGGCTTTTCCGAGTCCGAGAGCTCCAGGTACAGGGGCCTGATGCCGATCTGGAACTCGCCGGTGCCCGCCTTGGCGGCCACGGCCGGGTCCAGGCGGATGCGCCCGCTGGCCAGGACCGCGTCCCCCCCTTCCAGGGTGCAGGGCAGGAGGTTCATGCCCGGGCTGCCGATGAAGTAGCCGACGAACGTGTGGGCCGGGTCCTCGAAGAGCTCGTCGGGAGCGCCGATCTGCAGCAGCGACCCGTCGTACATGATGGCGATCTTGTCGGCGAAGGTCATGGCCTCGGTCTGGTCGTGGGTGACATAGATGAGGGTCAGCTTGAACTGCTTGTGGATTTCCTTCAGCTTGCGGCGCAGCTGCCATTTGAGGTGCGGGTCGATGACGGTCAGGGGCTCGTCGAAGAGGATGGCGGCCACGTCCTTGCGCACCAGGCCCCGGCCCAGCGAGATCTTCTGCTTGGCGTCGGCGGCCAGCCCGCTGGCCCGCTTGTTCAGGTACGGGGTCAGGTCCAGGATCTCGGCGATCTCGTGCACCCGCGCGCGGACCTCGCCCTCGCCGACCTTGCGGTTGCGCAGGGGGAAGGCCAGATTGTCGAAGACCGTCATGGTGTCGTAGAGCACCGGGAATTGGAAGACCTGGGCGATGTTGCGCTTCTCCGGGGGCAGGGACGTGACGTCCTTGCCGTCGAAGAGCACCCTGCCCTGGCTCGGGGTCAGCAGGCCCGAGATGATGTTCAGCATGGTCGTCTTGCCGCAGCCGCTGGAGCCCAGCAGCGCGTACGCCCCGCCGTCCTCCCAGACCGTGTGCAGCCGCTTCAGGGCGAAGTCCTCGTCGCCCCTGGGGTTGGCCCGGTAGCTGTGGGCCATGTTCTCGAGTATGATTTCAGCCATGAAAAGCCTCGCTCAGGCGGAGCAGGTTGATGACGGGGATCTGACCAGCCTCTCGTCCTCGCCGAAGACGTAGACGTCGCAGGGCCGCACGAAGACGGACACCTCCTGCCCCACCTTGAAGGACCGCACGCCCTGCTCCTGCAGGACCAGGGAACGGTTGCGGTAATGGAAATGGACGAATGTCTCGGAGCCGTTGATCTCGGCCAGCTCGACCACGGTCCTGATCTCCACGTCCCCTTCTGTCTTGCGGGTCAGGTTGAAATGGTGGGAGCGGATGCCGAACTTGTACGTGCCGGGCTTCAGGTCAGCGAGGTGGCCCGTCAGGGGCAGGTCGATGCCGATGCGCAGATGGGCCTTGACCGTGTCGACCTCGGCCGTGATGAAATTGATGGGCGGGTCGCTGAAGACCTCGGCCACCGTGGTCGTGGCCGGGTTGTCGTAGACCTCGCTGGTGGGGCCGGTCTGCAGCACCCTGCCCTCGTGCATGACGATGATGTTGCCTCCGAGCATGAGGGCCTCGGTGGGCTCCGTCGTGGTGTAGACGACGACGGAGTCGCGCTGGCCGAAGATCTGCTGCAGTTCGTCGCGCAGTTCCTCGCGCAGCTTGTAGTCGAGGTTGACCAGGGGCTCGTCCAGCAGCAGGAGGTGGGACTCCTTGACCAGGGCTCGGGCGATGGCCGTGCGCTGCTGCTGGCCGCCGGAAAGCTCGGCCGGCAGGCGCGAGAGCAGCGGCTCCAGATGGAGCATGCGGGCCGTCTCGATGACCCGCTTCTCGATCTCGGCCTTGGGGGTCCCGGCGATGCGCAGGGGCGAGGCGATGTTTTCGAAGACGGTCTGGGACGGGTAGTTGATGAACTGCTGATAGACCATGGCCACGTTGCGGCGGCGCACGGACACCCCGGTCACGTCCTGGCCGTCGGCGATGACCTTGCCCCGTGTGGGGCGGTCCAGACCGGCCATGATGCGTAAAAGCGACGTCTTGCCGGCCTGGGTGCGTCCGAGCAGAACGTAGCGCTGGCCGGACTCGAAATTGAGGGAAACGTCCTTGAGGTGCGTTTCGCCGTCGACGATGCGGTCTATGGAATCAAGCTGAAGCCCCATGCGGCTCCTCCATGGGCGGGATGGGACGGCGGGCGCGATCACCCGGCGTCATGTTCGCATGCCTCTAGCAGACGAAATTAATTTTCTCAACTGAAAATGAAAATTGGTCAGCTGACCTATTTTTTTCGAAAATGCTCAATTTTCCGACTCGTCCTCCCCGCCCACGTACAGTTCGACGTTGCCGCGCCGCATCTGCTCCAGCACGCTGGCCGGCGGAGTCTGGTCCGTGAACAGGGCGTCGATCTCGTCGATGTTGCCCAGGCGGACCATGGCGTTGCGGCCGAACTTGGTGTGGTCCGTGACCAGGAAGACCTGGCGCGAGTTCTCCATGATGGCGCGGGCGGCGCGGACCTCGCGGTAGTCGAAGTCCAGGAGCGTGCCGTCCATGTCGATGCCGCTGATGCCGATGATGCCGAAGTCGACCTTGAACTGGCGGATGAAGTCGATGGCCGCCTCGCCGACGATGCCGCCGTCGTGGTGGCGGATGAGGCCGCCGGCGACGATGATCTCGACCTCGGGGTTGCCGGTCAGGATGGTGGCGACGTTGAGGCTGTTGGTGATGACGCGCAGATTCTTGTGGCCGCCCAGGGCCCGGGCCACCTCCTCGGTGGTCGTGCCGATGTTGATGAACAGGGACGACTTGTTGGGGATGGCCTCGGCCACCATGCGGCCGATGACCTTCTTCTCGGCCAGGCAGAGGACCTTGCGGTCCAGGTAGTCCATGTTCTCGGTGCTCAGGCAGGGCCCGGCCCCGCCGTGGTAGCGTTGCAGGAGTCCCTTGGAACTCAGGGTGTTGATGTCGCGGCGCACGGACTGAGGGGTGATGCCGAAGTGCTCGGCCAGGGACTGGATGGTGGCGAAGCCCGTCTCGCGGACCATGCGGATCATCTCTGCGTGCCGCTGGCGGACGGTGACGTGTCGGGCGCCGGTATCCTGCTCCTCGGGGCCGTGTGCTTCAGTCATGACAACTCCTTTCGTTTTCGAACACAAAACTCAGAGAAATGTCGCTTTGGGAAAATAAATCTGGCAGAGTCCCGACGCGTGTGCTACAAGGCGCCGCAACGGGGGCGAAACCAGCCCTCGAATGCCCCTAGCACGGCTTTGCGCCGATGACCAGCAGGATTTGTCCGGGTTGCGGAGACGGCCGGTCGACGGGCTTTTCTGTTCGCTTTGTTCGCTTTCATTCATTCTTTTGCGGCGTTTCACGCCAACCGGGGAAAGCATGACCACCCTTCACACCCGCGTCCTGATCATCGGCGCCGGCGCCACGGGCGCGGGACTGCTGCGCGACCTCGCCCTGCGCGGGGTGCCGGCCCTGCTTATCGAGCAGCGCGACGTCAACTCCGGCGCCTCGGGGGGCAACCACGGTCTGCTGCACAGCGGCGCGCGCTACGTGGCCTCGGACCGCGAGGCGGCCATGGAATGCCGCGAGGAAGGCGACATCCTGCGCCGCCTGGCACCGCAGTGCATCGAGGACACGGGCGGCCTCTTCGTGGCCGTGCGGGGCGACGACGAGCGCTACGTGGCCGATTTCCCGGGCCTCTGCGCCGCAAGCTCCGTCCCCTGCCGCGGCCTCGACCTGGGCACGGCTCGGGCCATGGAGCCCTCCCTCTCCCCTGACCTCGTGGCCGCCTTCGCCGTGCAGGACGGGGCCGTGGACCCCTTCATGCTTTCCCTGGACAACATCGCCCAGGCCCTGAGCCTGGGAAGCTCCATGCGCCGCAACCTGGCCGCACAGTCCATGGAGGTCGAGAACGGGCGCATCGTGCGCGTGCTGTGCCGCGACATCACCACGGGCGAGGACGTGCGCATCGAGGCCGACCTGGTGCTGAACGCCGCCGGGGCCTGGGCCGCGCGCGTGGCCTCCCTGGCCGGGGCGCGCATCGGCATGCTCTTTTCCATGGGGAGCCTCCTGATCACCCAGGACCGCATCGCCACGCGCGTCATCAACCGCCTGCGCAAACCTTCCGACGCCGACATCCTCGTGCCGGGCGGCACGGTCTCCATCCTCGGCACGACCTCCATCCGCGTGGCCTCGCCCGACGGCTGCCGCCCGAGCGTGGCCGAGGCCGACCGCATCATCGACGACGCCCGGGCCATGCTGCCCATCCTGGAGCGCACGCGCTACATCCGCGCCTACGCCGGGGTGCGCCCCCTGGTGTCCCTGGGGCCCGCCGGCGACGACCGTGCCGTGAGCCGCGGCTTCGCCCTCGTGGACCACGCCGCAGACGGCCTCGAAAATTTCATCACCATCACCGGCGGCAAGCTGACCACCTACCGCCTCATGGCCGAGAAGGCCGCGGACCTGGCCTGCGCCAAGCTGGGCGTCGCGGCTCCCTGCCGGACGCGGACCGAGCCCCTGCCCGCTTCGACCCTGGGCCAGTGGACCGAGCCCGGCAAGGGCCCGCGGACCTGGGTCGACAGCCGCACCGAGGACGACCTGGTGCTGTGCGAGTGCGAAATGGTCTCGCGCGGGGTCATCGACTCCATCATCGACGAATCCGGGGCCATGCGCGGCCGCTCCATGCTCAAGGCCATCGGCATGCGCAGCCGCGTGGGCAAGGGCCCCTGCCAGGGCGGCTTCTGCGGCCAGCGCGTGACCGGCCACCTCTACGATCGGGGCATGGTCTCGGGGATGCAGGGCCTGGCCGAACTGAAGACCTTCACCGAGCGCCGCTGGCGGGGCTTCTCGCCCATCCTGTGGGGCGTGCCGCTGATGCAGGCCGATCTGCAGGAAGCCTTGTACTGCGGCTCCATGGACCTCGAGTTCGGGCCGCCCCCCTCCACCCGGGACGACGAGGGCGCGTGCGCGCCGGTCGCCAAGGAGCCGGCATGAATACATATGACGTGATGGTCATCGGCTCGGGCTTCGCCGGCATGGCGGCCAGCCTTTTCGCCGCCAAACGGGGTCTGTCCGTGGCCCAGGCCGGCGGTACGGGCGGCATCGACTTCAGCACGGGCTTCATCGACCTCATGGCCGTGCACCCCGTGGCCGGGCAGCGCGTCTGGGAGGACCCCTACGCCGCCCTGGCAGCCCTGCGCCGGGACTTGCCGCTGCACCCCTACGCCCATGTGACCGACGACGAGATTGCGGCCGCCTTGGGCGAGTTCGCCGCGTTTCTGGGTGACAACGGTCTGTGCTACACGGGCCGCCCCGGTCGCAACACGCTGACCTTGACCTCGGCCGGGACCGTCAAGCCGACGTACCTCCTGCCCTGCTCCGCCTGGGGCGGGGTGGAGGCCCTGGAGGCCAAGGCGCCGACGCTGCTGGTGGATTTTCACGGCCTCAAGGGCATCTCGGCCCGGCAGATCGCCGAGGTGCGCGCGGACTGGCCGGAGCTGCGCACGGCGCGGGTCCGCTTCCCCGGCATGGGGGGCGAACTGTATCCCGAGCACATGGCCTGGAGCATGGCCGACCAGGCCAGGCGCATCGAACTGGCCGAGGCCGTCCGGCCGCTGCTGGGGGACGCCCGCTTCGTCGGGTTCCCGGCCATCTTCGGCATGACCGACACCATGGCCGTGGTCCGGCACATGGAGGAACTGCTGGGGCGCCGGGTTTTCGAGATCCCCACCCTGCCGCCGTCCATCGCCGGGCCCCGCCTGCGCGCGGCCTTCGACCGGGGCTTGCCGGTCCTGGGGGTGCGGACGTACACGCAGAAGCTCGTCAGCGCGGCCGAGGTGTCCGACGGGTTGTTCCATTTCACGGCCGGCAGCGGCTCCACGGCCGTGCGCATCGCCGCCCGCGGCGCGGTGCTGGCCAGCGGCCGTTTCTTCGGCAAGGGCCTCAAGGCCGACCGCCACGCCGTGCGCGAGGCCGTGTTCGACCTGCCCGTGAGCCAGCCCGGAAAGCGTGAGGACTGGCACCGGGCCGAGTTCTTCGACCCGCGCGGACACGGGATCAACCAGGCCGGACTGGAAACCGACGCGGCCCTGCGGCCCCTCGGCGCCGACGGCCGGCCTTTCCATCCCCGGCTCCACGCCGCCGGGGCCATCCTGGCGCACCAGGACTGGATGCGCATGAAGTGCGGCGCGGGCCTGGCCATAGCCACGGCCTGCAAGGCGGTGCGGGATCTGAACCAAAATCTCTGAACACGCGGGAGCGGCATGGACTTCTTTTCCATAGGACTCGGCCTTGCCTGCCTGAGCTTCGTCCTGGGCCTCGCCTGGCGCGTCCACGGCCGCCCCGGCAGCCGCCTGCCGCGTCCATCCGCCGGACATGGACGCGTGAACCGGGGCCTGGCGGCCGGGTTGGCGGACATCGTTCTGCTGCGCCGCACCCTGCGCGGCGGCAAGCTTCGCTGGGCCGGGCACACGCTGTTGCTCCTGGGTTTTCTGCCCCTTCTTGTCCTGCACGCCATGGACGGGATCGTGACCCGCCCCCTCTTTTCCGGCTACGAGCCGACCCTGGAGCCCTGGCAGTCGGCCCGCAACATCCTGGGCCTGGCCGCCCTGGCGGGCCTGGGCCTGCTGGCCTGGCACAGGGGACGGCGCTTGCCGTCCCTCAGCCGCTTTCAGGACTGGGCTCTCCTGGGGCTCCTGGCTTCCATCCTGCTGACCGGCTTTCTGCTGGAGGCCGCCAAGATGTCCTCGCCCGCGGATTTCGAGCGCATGGTCGCCGACTATTTTCCCGAAGCCGACAGTGAGGAGTTCATCGCCCTCCAGGCCCACTGGGCGCGGGAGAACGGCGTGCGCTTCGAGCGCTTCCTGCCGACGGCCCAGGAAATCCTGGAGCAGGGACGCGAACTGCACGAGGACCGCTGCGCCGGGTGCCATGCGGCCACCTCCACGGCCTTCGCCTCCCGAGCCCTGGCCGACGCCCTGCCCGCAGGCATCGTTCTCCCGCGGACCGTGCCTCCGATCTTCTGGCACCTGCACGTCGGCCTGTCCTTCCTGGCCCTGGCGCTGCTGCCGTGGGGCAAGTTCCTGCATCCTCTGGCTTCTCCAGCCAATCTCCTGGCCCGGGGCGGACGCCGTGACAGCGGCTTTCCAGCCTCGGCCCTCGGCCGGAACCTGGCTCTGGAGGCCTGCACCCGCTGCGGCCAGTGCAGCCTGCACTGCAGCGTGTCACCCAGCCGCCGCGTCCTCGGCAACGCCGACATCCTGCCCATGGACAAGCTCGCGGACCTGCGCAGCTGGCTGGACCGCAGCCTGGACGGCGCTCCCCTGGCCGATTTGGTCGAGGGAAGCCACGTCTGCACCGAGTGTCTGCGCTGCACGCAGGTCTGCCCCGCGGGCATCGACCTGCAGGATCTGTGGATGTCCTCCAAGGCCGCGTTGTCGGAGGAAGGCAGAGCCGGGGTGGACGGCGAGATCCGCAAGCGCTCGGCCGGCGAGTGGGCCCGGGAACTGGGTTCGCGCCGTCTGGGAGGCGTCGGGTCCAGCGGCCCCGGCCTGGCCGATCGCGCCGAATCCTTCTGGGGATGCGTGCAGTGCACGACCTGCACGGGCGTCTGCCCGGTCGTGGCCGTGAGCACGGACCCGCAGCGCGACCTGGACCTGACGCCCCAGCAGATCATGAACTACCTGCGCATGGGCCTCAAGGCCCAGACCCTGGGCGCGCGCATGGTCTGGAGCTGCACCACCTGCTACAAATGCCAGGAGCACTGCCCCCAGGGAGTGCCCGTGGCCGACATCCTCTACGAACTGCGTCAGCTGGGGGCCGGGACCCTGCGCCACAAGGGGAAGCCCTGATGCGTTACGCCTATTTTCCGGGCTGCAAGATCGCCCACCATCTGCCCGCCCACGGCATGAGCGTCGAAGCCGTCTGCGATCGCCTGGGCATCGGTCTCGTTCGGGAGGAGTTCACCTGCTGCGGCTACCCCGTACGCCATGAAAGCCAGGACGCCTCCGTCTTCTCCGCCCTGCGCAGCCTTGCCCTGGCCCAGCGCCTGGGGCTCGACCTGATGACGCCGTGCAAGTGCTGCTTCGGCAATTTTCAGCACGCCCGGCATCAGGTTTCCCAGGACGAAAACCTCAAGTTGCGCATGAAGAATCTGCTTGATGAGGAAAGGCTCCCCTTTCCCGAAACCGTGCGCGTCCACCATCTGCTGCAGGTCCTGGACGAAAGCCTGGACACGGTATCGAAGGCCGTCACGCGCCCCCTGCGAAACCTCCGTCTGGCCTGCCACTACGGCTGCCACGCCCTGCGTCCGGCCGCCATCACCCATTTCGACGATCCCCTGGCGCCGACCGTTTTCGAGCGCGTCGCGGCGGCGACCGGGGCGGTCCCGCTGCCCTGGGAGCTGCGTCTGGAGTGCTGCGGCTACCCCCTGCGCGGCCGCGACGAATCCATCTCGGACCTGCTCATGGCCAAGAAGCTGGCCAGCGCGCAGGCCTCTGGAGCGGACGTGCTGGTCACGGCCTGCACTTACTGCCAGCTGCAGTTCGGCCGGGGCGGCGGCATCCCGTCCGTGCTCTTCCCTCAGATTCTGGGCCTGGCCCTGGGCCTGTCGCCGGAAGAGCTCGGTCTGACCCCCGACGCCCCATGGCTTTGCCGCCTTGAGAAAGAATGATTTTTCTGTAGAGTCACCGCACCGCAAACCTTTTCTTCGGAGGAGAACATGGCCCGCTACGTAGGAGCAGTCGACCAGGGGACAACCAGCAGCCGCTTCATCATCTTCGACGAGCACGGCCGCATCGTGGCCATGGACCAGAAGGAGCACGAGCAGATCTACCCCAGGCCCGGCTGGGTCGAGCACGACCCCATGGAGATCTGGAACAACACCCAGGACGTCATCCGCGGGGCCCTGGCCAAATCCGGCATCAGGGGTTCCGAGCTCTCGGCCGTGGGCATCACCAACCAGCGCGAGACCACGGTGGTCTGGGACCGCTTCACGGGCAAGCCCTACTACAACGCCATTGTCTGGCAGTGCACGCGCACCCACGACATCTGCAAGGAGCTCACGGCCGACGGCGGCCAGGACCGCTTCCGGGCCGTGACGGGCCTGCCCGTGGCCACGTACTTCTCGGGCCCCAAGATCCGCTGGATCCTGGACAACGTGCCCGAGGCCCGCGCCGCCGCCGACAAGGGCAACGCCCTGTTCGGGACCATCGAGACCTGGATCATCTGGTGGCTGACGGGCGGACCCAAGGGCGGCGCCCACGTGTCCGACGTGACCAACGCCAGCCGCACCATGCTCATGGACCTGAAGACCCTGGCCTGGGACGAGGAGATCCTGAAGGTCATGGGCATCCCGGCCCAGGGCCTGCCGCGCATCGTGCCCTCGTCCGACAGCGCCACCTGGGGCCCAACCAGCGAGGACGGCCCCCTGGGCGCGCGCGTGCCGGTCTGCGGCGCCGTGGGCGACCAGCAGGCTGCCCTGGTGGGCCAGACCTGCTTCGCGCCGGGCGAGGCCAAGAACACCTACGGCACGGGCTGCTTCCTGCTCATGCACACGGGCCACGAGCCCATCCAGTCCCGCCACGGCCTCATCACCACCCTGGCCTACCAGTTCAGCGGCCGCAAACCCTCCTACTGCCTGGAGGGCTCCATCGCCATCGCCGGCGCCCTGGTGCAGTGGCTCCGCGACAACCTGCAGATGTTCTCCTCGGCCCCCGAGATCGAGCACCTGGCCCGCCAGGTCGAGGACACGGGCGGCATGTACATCGTGCCGGCCTTCTCGGGCCTCTACGCCCCCTACTGGCGCCCCGACGCGCGCGGCGCCATGGTCGGCCTGACGCGGTACATCAACCGCAACCACATCGCCCGCGCCGTGCTTGAAGCCACGGCCTACCAGACCAAGGAGATCGTCGAGGCCATGAACAAGGACTCGGGCGTGGAACTGAAGACGCTGAAGGCCGACGGCGGCATGGTCTTCAACGAGCTGCTCATGCAGTTCCAGGCCGACATCCTGAACGTGCCCGTGGTGCGCCCCAAGGTGGCCGAGACCACATGCCTCGGCGCGGCCTACGCCGCCGGCATCGCGTCGGGCTTCTGGTCCGGCCGCGAGGAACTCTACAACAACTGGGAAGAGGACAAGCGCTGGATCCCCGACATGGAGGAAACCCGCCGCGCGGCCCTCTTCGCCGGCTGGAAGAAGGCCGTGACCCGGACATTCGACTGGGTGGAATAGCGAGCCCGTTTCCGGCCCGACAACATAGCGTATTTCGCGGGACCCGATCGCCGCGTTTTCCCTCGGCTTCGCATCACGTCGACTTCGGAGGGGAAACGCGGCGATTCCTTTTCCCGGAGGTGTTTACCATTTTCCATTTCATCGGTATTTCCTGAAAGAACGACGGCGCCCAAAACACGCCGGAAGAGGAACCGAATGCGCGTATCGATACCCAGACAGGAAATAGCCGCTTTTTGCGGGCGGTGGGGCATTGCCGAACTGGCGATCTTCGGATCCGCCCCGCGCGATGATTTCCGCCCCGACAGCGATGTGGATGTGCTGGTGAGTTTTCGGGAACACGCTCGTCCCACGCTTTTCGACATGGTCCGCATGCGCGGGGAACTCGAAGGGATTTTCGGACGCAGGGTCGACCTCGTTAGCCGGCGGGGCATCGAGTCGAGCCGCAACCAGATACGCAAGCGGGCCATTCTCGACAGCGCCGAGGTGGTCCATGCGGCGTGACCTGGAACACGTGCAGGACATGGTCGATGCAGCCCAGCTGGCCCTGTCGTATGTGCGCGATGCGACCCTGGAATCTTTCCGTCACGACACCTTGTGTCAGGATGCGGTCATCCGCCGCATCGAGCTCATCGGTGAAGCGGCCCGGCGCGTTTCGGACCAGACCCGGTCGGCCCATCCGGAAGTGCCCTGGGCGGTGATGATCGCCATGCGAAACCTCATGATCCATGATTACGACGACGTGGACATGGACATTGTCTGGGACACGGTCCAGCAAGACCTGCCGGACCTCGTCGGCCAACTTACCCGTCTAGCCGGACTCCTGAAGGACACCTTGCAGGAGTAGGCGCAACCTCAAGGGGCCCCCATGTTCCGCATCCGCCCCATCTACGACACCACCGTGCCCATCGACGCCCAGCGCGTCGAGCAGGTGCAGGCCATCCTGGCCGAGCGGTTTCCGCTCATCGCGGCCGAGGAGGTGCAGAGCCTTCCCGCCACCCTCAAGAACCCGCTGGGCAAGGGGTACCGGACCATCGTCTTCGTGGCCGAGGGGCAGCGCCGGGTGGTGCAGGGGTTTGCCCTGCTGTGCCATTTCTCGGACCTGCGCTTCTGCTACCTGGACTACCTCTCGGTCAGCCTGCGCCACGGCGGGCGCGGCGTGGGCTCGGCCCTGTACGAGCGGGTGCGCGAGGAGGCCAGGGCCCTGGGCGACACGGCCCTCTTCTTCGAGTGCCTGCCCGACGACCCGGCCCTGTGCCGGGACCCGGAGCTGCTGCGCGAGAACGTGGCGCGGCTGCGCTTCTACGAACGCTACGGGGCGCGCCCGGTCGTCAACACGGCCTACGAGACCCCCCTTTCGCCCGAGGACGACTGCGCGCCCTACCTGGTGGCCGACCCCCTCGACAAGCCCTTCCGGCTGACGCGCGACCGCGCCCGGCACGTCATCCGGGCCGTGCTGGAGCGCAAGTACAAGGGGAAATGCTCGCCTGAGTACGTGCGCATGGTCCTCGACTCCATCCCGCCCGGCCCCCTGGCCCTGCGGAACCCCCGCTACGTGAGGGAGGTCGTTCCCGCAAAGCCGCAGGTCATCAGCGCCGACCGGCGCATCGCCCTGGTCTGCAACGAGAAGCATTCCATCCACCATGTCCGGGAGCGCGGCTACGTCGAATCGCCGGTGCGCATGAGCTCCATCCTGCGCGAGATCGAGAAGTCCGGGCTGTTCGAGCGCCGCGAGGCACGGCACTTCTCGGAGCGGCACATCACGCAGGTCCACGACCGGCAGTTCGTGTCCTATTTCAAAACCGTCTGCGCCACGCTGCCGGAAAAGAAGTCGGTCTACCCCTACGTCTTCCCCATCCGCAACGCGACCCGGCCGCCCAAGGAACTGGCCGTGCGCGCGGGCTACTACTGTATCGACACCTTCACGCCCCTGAACGGCAATGCCTATGCCGCTGCGCGCGGGGCCGTGGACTGCGGCCTGACGGCCGCCGAGGAGATCCTGGCCGGGCGGCGCCTGGCCTACGCCCTGGTCCGGCCTCCCGGACACCACGCCGAGCGCCGGGCCTTCGGCGGCTTCTGCTATTTCAACACGGCCGCCGTGGTGGCCCAGCGTTTCAGCGCCCACGGCCGGGTGGCGGTCCTCGACGTGGACTACCACCACGGCAACGGCACCCAGAACATCTTCTACGAGAGAAGCGACGTGCTAACGGTCTCCATCCACGGGCACCCGAGCTTCGCCTACCCCTATTTCAGCGGCTTCGCGGACGAGATCGGCGAGGGGCCGGGCTACGGCTTCAACCGCAACTACGCCCTGCCCGAGAGGATGGACGGCGAGCGGTACGCCGAGGTGCTGCGCCGCGCCCTGGCCTTCATCGCCGACTTCGACCCGGCTTTCCTGATCGTCGGGCTCGGGCTGGACCCGGCCAAGGGCGACCCGACGGGAACATGGGACCTGCAGGCCAGGGATTTCCTGCGCAACGGGAAACTGATCGGGAGCCTGGGGAGACATACGCTGGTCGTGCAGGAAGGCGGCTACCGCATCAGGTCCCTGGGCGTGAACGCCGCCAATTTCTTTCAGGGGCTTTTCGAAGGCGCGGCCGTGGCGCGCAGGCGCTGAAACAGGCACGGACGACCGGCGACCTTGGGAGACCGCCGACCGTCCGGGGATGGGGAATTTCAATGCGGCGGGATCGTTTTCCCGCGGCCGTCCGTCAACCGAGCAGGTCCAGAAGCTCCATGGGGTGGTCGATGATCACGGCCGCGCCCGAGGCCCGCAGCTCATCCTCAGGTCGGAAACCCCAGGTCACGCCCACGGGGAACATGCCGGCGCCCACGGCGGTGCGCATGTCCACGTCCGTGTCGCCGAGGTAGAGAATCTCCTCCGGGGCCACGCCCAGGTGCCGGATGACCTGCCGCGGGCCGGCCGGATCCGGCTTGACCGGGACGCCCGGCATCTGTCCCAAAGTCAGGGCGAAGTCCCAGGCCGGAAGGAAAGCCTTCATGCACAGCTCGGCAAACTCCTGGGGCTTGTTGGTCAGTACGGCCATGGGGATGTTCCTGGCTGTCAGGGCGTCGAGGAGTTCGGCCACCCCGTCGTAGAGGCGGGTTTTGACCTTCCAGTTAGCCTCGTATTCCTTCAGGAAACCCTGCAGACACTCCGCGACCAGGTCCTGCCGGTCGGCGGGCAGCGTGCGCAGCACGAGGTTCCTGGCCCCGCTCCCGACGAAGAAGCGGTAGGCGTCCACGGGGTGGACGGGCAGCCCCCTGGCCTCCAGGACGCGGTTCATGGCGTCCGCCAGATCCTCCAGGGTATCGAGCAGGGTTCCGTCCATATCAAAAACGACAGCTTTGTATTTCACCGGTCGGTCCTTGTTTTCATGTGTTCTTCGAGTTCCCTTCGAGGGCCGTGCGGTTGCAGGCCGGGAGCGGGCCTAGCCCGTATTTCCCGGATAACGACGCGTCGCTCCCCCGCTCGGGGTCCGATGACCGTTACGATCCGGGCAATATATTAGACAAGGTTAATTTTCCTCTTGACGAGAATGGTTACTATTAATAAGAAGTCTCCATCACACATTCACATCACTCTCGCAGATTCACAAGGAGCATGACCATGAGCGTACTCGTCACCAAGACCGCCCCCGACTTCACCGCCCCGTCCGTCACCCCCGGCGGCAGTATCGACGATTTCACCCTTTCTTCCCTGCGCGGGAAATATGTCGTCCTCTTCTTCTGGCCCCTGGACTTCACCTTCGTCTGCCCGACGGAGATCATCGCCCACGACAAGCGCCTCAAGGAATTCCGCGAGCGCGGCGTGGAGCTTGTCGGCGTGTCCATCGACTCTCAGTTCACCCACTTCGCCTGGCGCAACACGCCCATCGAACAGGGCGGCATCGGCCCCATCGGCTTCCGCATGGTCGCCGACGTCAAGCACGAGATCGCCAAGGCCTACGGCATCGAGCACCCGGAGGCCGGCGTGGCCCTGCGCGCGTCCTTCCTCATCGACCGCGACGGCGTGGTCCAGCATCAGCAGGTCAACAACCTGCCCCTGGGCCGCAACGTCGACGAGATGATCCGCCTCGTGGACGCCCTGCAGTTCACGGAAAAATACGGCGAGGTCTGCCCGGCCGGCTGGCAGAAGGGCGACACGGGCATGAAGCCCGACGCGGGCGGCGTGGCCGACTACCTCTCGAAAAACGTCGAAAAACTCTAGTCCTCTCCCTCCTTGGGTGGCCGGTCTGACAGGAACCGGCCGCCCGCTTTCTTGCCAAACCTTTCAGGCGGGTTATGGTTAGATGGATCGACCCAACCGATTCCGGGAGGTCCGCCATGAACTTGTCCGCCATCCGCACGGGATTGCTTCCCGCCCTGCTTTTCCTTGCCCTTGCCTGTGTCGCGCCCGATGCGCCC